>NZ_CP023696.1:6080450-6403014 GCF_008704425.1 Streptomyces fradiae ATCC 10745 = DSM 40063 | reverse complement strand
CCGAGGTGGTCCTGCGGGCCTACGTCCAGTGGGGCGAGGCGGTCGCCGAGCACCTGGAGGGCATGTTCGCCTTCGCCGTCTGGGACGAGCGCGAGCAGCGGCTGCTGCTGGTGCGCGACCGGCTGGGCGTCAAGCCGCTGTTCTGGGCCGCCGTCGACGGCGGCCTGGCCTTCGCGTCGGAGCCCAAGGCCCTCTTCGCGCACCCCGAGATCCGGCCGCGGGTCGACGCGGACGGCCTGCGCGAGGCGTACGGGCTGCTGTTCAACACCGGCCCGACGGTGTGGTCCGGCGTCCGCGAGGTGGAGCCCGGCGCGGTCCTGGTCCTCGACCGGGGCGGCGTCCGCGAGCGCCGGTACTGGCAGCTGGAGGCCACCGCGCACCGCGACGACCGGGACGGCACCGTGGAGCGGGTCCGCGAGCTGCTCGGGTCGGCCGCCCGCGGCCAGCTGGAGGCGGACGTGCCGCTGTGCAGCCTGATGTCCGGCGGCATCGACTCGACCGTCCTGACCGGGCTGCTCGCCGAGGAGCTGCGCCACCGCGAGGGCGCGGACGCCCGCATCCGCTCGTACGCGGTCGACTACAGCGACCAGGCCGAGGAGTTCACCGGCGACGTCCTGCGCACCGGCCACGACACCCCGTACGCCACGGAGGCGGGGAAGTTCATCGGCACGGACCACAGCACGGTCATCCTGGACCCGCGCGCCCTGCTCGACCCGGAGAACCGCAGGGCCGTCGTCGTGGCGCGGGACTCGCCGATCGGCGTCGGCGACATGGACACCTCGCTCTACCTGCTGTTCGGCAGGATCCGCGAGCACTCGACGGTCGCGCTGTCCGGCGAGGCGGCCGACGAGGTCTTCGGCGGCTACCCGTGGTTCCACAACCCCAGGGCGCTCGCCGCGCAGACCTTCCCGTGGCTGCTGGTCACGGGTGACGAGGCGGCGATGCCGATGAACCCGGAACTGAACCTCGGCATCGCGGAGTTCCGCGCCGACACGTACCGCACCGCGCTGAACGAGGTGCCCCACCTCGACGACGAGACGCCCGAGGAGCACCGGCAGCGCGTCATGCAGCACGTGTCGCTGACGCGGTGGCTGCGCCAGCTCCTGCACCGCAAGGACCGGCTCAGCATGGCGCAGGGCCTGGAGGTCCGCGTGCCGTACTGCGACCACCGGCTCGTCGAGTACGCCTTCTCCACCCCGTGGGCGCTCAAGAGCTTCGACGGCCGCGAGAAGAGCCTGCTGCGGGCCGCCGGGGCCGGGTACGCGCCCGACTCGGTGCTGCACCGGCCGAAGAACCACTACCCGGCCACCCACCACCCCGACTACAACCGGGGCCTGCAGGACATGGCGCGCGACGCGCTCACCGACGACCGGGTGCGGGCGCTCGCCGACGAGACGCAGATCAAGCCGTGCCTCGACACCGCGCCGGACCGGCTGGAGTGGGGCCACCGGCTGCGCCTGGAGCGCGTGGTCGACCTGGCGCTGTGGCTCGACCACTACCGGCCCGAACTGGCCCTCTGACGGCCCCGCTCCCCCGTCCGCCGCGCCCGCGCCCCGTCCCCCGAGGGGCGCGGGCGCGGCTCCCGCGCTCCCCGCGCCGCGTGGACGGCGCTCCCTCGCGCGGGCGAACCGGGCCGGAAGCCGGCACGCCCCGCTCCCCGGCCCGCCAGGGTGGACGTACCGCACAGCCGCCGCCACCGAGGGAGCGCCCGTCCATGACCGCCACCCGGCACCCCGCGCCGCACGTCCCGCCCGCGAGCGGCAGGCCCCCGGCCGCCGCCCGGCCACCCGCCCCGGCGGCCGCCGCGCGGTCGCGCTCCGGCCCGGCCGGGCCGGCGGACCCGGAGCGGGGCGAGGGCGGCGGCCGGGTGTGGCTGCCGCCCGAGAAGTACGCCGAGACGGTGCTGAAGGCCACCGCGTTCGCCTGCGTGTACTTCACCGACGAGGCCGACCGGCCGCTCCAGGTGCACGCCACCTACTCCCCCGACCACCCGTGGCAGTTGGTGGGCGGCACGATGGATCCGGGTGAGCGCCCCTGGGAGACGGCCGTCCGCGAGTGCCGCGAGGAGACCGGGCTGACCCCGGCCGGGCCGCCGCGGCTGCTCGCCTCCGTGTACGGGCTGCCCGGCGCCGGGTGGCCGTACAGCACGGTCGGCGTCGTCTTCGACGGCGGCCGGCTCACCTCGGCGCAGATCGGCTCCGTCAGGCTCGACCCGGAGGAGCACGACGAGGTGCGGGTCCTGCCGCTGGCCGAGTGGGAGGCGCTGATGCCGCCCCGCGACTTCGCCCGGCTGCGCGCGGTCGCGCGGGCCCGGCGCACCGGCGTCGCCGCCTACTTCGACACCTGGGACTGGGGCGACGCGTGACGGCGGGCGGGCCGGCGGCGCCCTCCTCCCGGACACGGCGTCAGCCCCCTTCCCGCTCGACCGGGAGCCACAGCTCCGCGTCGGCCTCCGTCCCGTCCGGGGACAGGCGGGTGCGCAGGATCTCGGGGCCCGGACGACCGCGGTACGGGTTGGCCGGGAACCACTGCGTGAACACGTCCCGCCACAGTTCCTGGACGGCCCGCGGCGCGGGCCCGGAGGTGGTGAACACCGCCCAGGTGCCGGCCGGGACCGCGAGGGCGGCGGCGCCGTCCGGCGCGGGCGCGGACGTCACCACCCCGTGGTAGTAGTCCAGCTCGGTGCCCTCGGCGCGGCCGGGGTCCAGGTCGTCGCAGACGGCGACGACGCCCGCGGGCTCCTGGTCCGACAGGCCCGCCACGCGCTCCAGGGCGGCGGGGTCGATGCCCCGGACGAAGTCGATGATCGCCTGGTTGGGGCCCGAGTGCACCAGCGGCACCCGGGCCCTGAACCCCACGACGTTGAACTCCGGCCGCTCCACTGTGCGATATCGCATGCTGCTGCTCCCTTCGACGGTGAGGCGGAAGGTGAGCCGGGGCTGCGAGACGAGCGCGGCGCCCGTGCGCCGGGCCTCCCCCGGACCGACGCCGTGGACGGCGCGGAACGCCCGGGCGAACGCCTCGCCGGAGCCGTACCCGTAGCGCACGGCGATGTCCAGCAGCGGCTCCCGCCCCGCGAGCACGGCGGCGCCCGCCACGGTGAGCCTGCGGCGCCGTACGTACTCCGACAGCGGCATGCCGGCCAGCGCGGAGAACATCCGGCGCAGGTGGTACTCCGACGTGGCCGCGACCCGCGCCACGTCGGCGATGTCGACCTGCCGGTCGAGCCGGCGCTCGATGTGCTCCAGGGCGTCGTTGAGGCGCTCCAGCACTTCCGGTCTCCTTCCTCTTGCGTGCTCGCCACGCTAGGGCGGCGGGCCGGTCCGCGACCCGACATCTTGTGCCCGATCCGGTCGGGCCGGCGGCGCGCCGGCTCCGCCATGGGCCGCGCGGTCGCCTCGGGGCGGGACGGGGCGGCGGAAACCCGTGGCGGTGGCCGCCCCCGCGTGGCAGCCTCCGCCGTGAGGGAAGGCGCGCCGGGGCGGCGGGCGGGTGCCGGGGCCGCCGGAGCGCACGCCGGAGCCCTCGGCGCCGGGCGGAGGACGGAGGAGCGATGGCGGTCACGTACGCGTGGCGGGGAGAGTTCGCCGACGAGGAGCTGGACGCGCTGCACGCCGAGGGGTTCGGGCATCGGGCCGGGCGGACGGCCTGGCGGGAGCGGGTGGGGCGGCACAGTCTCGGGTGGGTCTGCGCGCGGGAGGACGGCGTCCTGACGGGTTTCGTCAACGTTGCCTGGGACGGCGGGGCCCATGCCTTCCTGCTCGACACGGTGGTCGCCCGGCACCGCAGGTCGCTGGGGGTGGGCACGGCGCTCGTCGGTACGGCCGCCGAGCAGGCCCGTGCCGCCGGGTGCGCGTGGCTGCACGTCGACTTCGAGGAGCGGCTGGCGCCGTTCTACTTCGGCGCCTGCGGCTTCCGGGGGACGGCCGCGGGCCTCATCGCCCTGTGAGGGCCGCGGGCCGGGCGGGAGCGCCCGGCCGCCGGCCGGAAGGCGGGGCGGGGCCGGGTGCTGCGTGGCGGGCCGGAGCCGACCGGGACCGGGGGCCGGCGGCGGTCGCGGTCGGCGCCGCGCCGGAGGCCGGATGCCCGGCGGAGGCAGGCCGGACGCCCGGAGCAGACGGCGTACCGCCGGTCATCCGCCGGGTGCGGAGGCGCGGGGGCGCGGTGCGGGCGGCGGGGCCGGGGCGGGGCGGCGGAGCTGCCGCCAGACGGCCGCGGGACACGGTCCCTGGGGCCGGTCCTTGAGGAAGTCCCGGTACGGCACGCGGCGCGGCGGCAGACCGGCCTCCACCCAGTGGGGCTTGCCGGACACGGTGTCCCAGCCACCGTTGGGCAGGGGCAGGTGGTCGCGGCGGCCGTCCTTGTTCTGCGAGGTGATCTGGAGGACCTCGGCGTACCCCCGGCGGCGGCGCAGCACGACGCAGTAGTGGCGCGCGGCCTCGCCGCTGTCGCGGTACGGCACCATCGCGAGCCACACCTCGCCCGGCAGCGGCCGTCCCCGCTCGCGCCGCCGCACCACCGCCCGGTACACCAGGGCGGCGACGCCCGCCGCGAGGCTCTCCAAGGTCGCGCCGAGGGTCCAGTTCCCCGTGCCCACCCGGTCGCGGACCCACAGCGCCACCGCGACGGACAGCACCGGCAGCAGTACCGTGCCGGCGGTGAGGGCGAGCGCGCGGCCGGGACGTCGGCGCCCGGAGGACCAGGTCAGGGCGAACGCCGTCGCCAGGGGCACCGCGCAGAGCACGGCCCACTCCCACCAGACGGGCTGCTGGGGCGGTGACTGGGCCGCCATCAGGTCGTACACGGTCACCGGGGTGACCAGCAGCTTCCCGAGGAGGCCGACGGTGAACAGCAGGAACAGGCATCCCAACACGGCCGCGGTCCCCCCTAGTCGGTGGCCGCGCGGAGCGTCGTCCGCCGCCGGACGACGGCCGGCACCGGCGTCCGGGGCTCCCCGCCGGTGGCCGGCGACGCGGCGACGCGCAGCGGGACGGAGCCCTGGCGGACGAGGCCGGGGCGGGCCGTGGGCGTGACGCGGCCGGACGTGTGGTCCACCGCCGCCCCGGCCCCCGGGCCGCGGGAGGGCTGCGCGGTGGACGCCGCCGAGGCGTCCGCGCCGGGCAGCGGCGCAGTGGCCGGGGGCGCGCTCCGCGCGATCGGGCAGTCCGTACCGGCCGGCGCCGCGCGCAGCGCCGCCCTGGGCTCCCGAGTTCCCGCCCGGCCCGTGCCCCGGGCCCACCGACGCTTCGTCATCCGTCCACTTCCCCCGCGTGTCTCCGCCGAGGCGACTCTCGCAGACGGGGGTGGGCGCGTGCATCCGTCAAAGTGCGTAGGGGGATTGGTCGCCGGTGGGGCGGGGCGGGGCCCTGGTCCCCGGTCGCGGGTCGCCGCCCGCACGGTGCGGAGTCCCGGCCACCTGCCGGGCGGCGTCCCGGTGGTCGGAGGGCGGGCGGGGCCGGGACGGCACCGGGCCGGGGGCGGGGTGCCGGTCAGCCGCCGAAGCGGACGTACACGAGGCGGCAGGCGCGGAGCAGTCGCCCGCGCAGGCGGGCCGGGGCCGACGGGTGCCGTCCGGCGTCGCCGGGCTCGCGCGGAGGCGGGGGCGGGGCGGACGCGGTGTGGCGGTCGACGGCGAGCTGGGCGTTGGCTTCCAGGACCCGGTCCATGTGGCGGCGGCGGCGCAGTTCGGCCGCGTCGAGCCGGGACATGCCGATCCTCAGGGACGTACCGAACGCCGTCACCAGCGAGCACGCGGACGCGCATGCCACGAGGAGCCAGAGAGTGGTGTCCACGGGGGGGTTCCTTTCGTAGTACCGCGGGGTCGGGGCAAGCGCCCCGGCGCGCGCCGGGGGTTCGCGCCCTCCTCGCGGCGGCGGCGCGGACCGATGGCGGGGACTGCCGCCGTCGGTGGTGGTGACGCCGCCGCGGGGAGGGGGCCGGGGTGGGGGGTCCCGGAGGGCTTCGGTTGACCGGTCCGTGAAGGGCGTCAGGGGCCTTCGGGCCGCTCGGACGGTGCTCGGTGTCTCAGAGGACGCGCTTGCCGCCGTGCGCCTGCCGGGGCAGGTGCGTTCCGAGGGGATGCGCGGCGGTGCGGCCGGCGGCCGGGCGCGCGAGGCGGCGGCGCCGCGTGCGCCTGCGGGGCGGTCTGGTCAGGGTGATGAGGCGGACCAGCTGGTGGAAGCAGGCGAGGGAGGCCACGGTCGGCAGGGCGGCGGCGGCGGTGTCGGTGAAGGTGCGGGGTGCCTCGGCGACGCACAGCAGCATCGCGGTGAGGGAGAACAGCAGGACGACGATCCAGGAGTGGGCGGCCCGGCGCTGGTGGACGGCCGCCCGCAGGATGGACAGCGAGGCCACCAGCCACGGCCCGTAGACCAGCAGCGGCCACCACTTGACCGCGTCGGCGGAGGTGCGGGCCTCGGCGATGTGGCGCAGCGGGTCGTAGGCGATGACGCCGCCGAAGACGCTCACCATGGAGACGAGGACGGTGGCGAGGGCGGCGATGGAGTAGCTGACGGTCGGCACCCAGCCGATCGTCCGGGCCCGGTCCTTCCGGTGGCCGGGGGCCGCGGAGCGGCGGATCGGGGGCAGGTCGGCGGTGATCCGGGCGAGGCCGGCGAGCGGTGCGCGGCCGAGCGGATCGGGATCGAGGAGGCCGGGGTCGAGCGGGGGGTGGCCCGGCCGGTCGCGGTCGGGCGGGGGGGTGCCGAGCGGGTCGCGGTCCGGCAGGTCGCGGTCGAGCGGGTGGTCGGGCTCCTGCGGGGGCGGGGGCGGGGACGTGTCGCGTTCGACCGCGATGGCGTCCTGGAGGAGGGAGGCCAGCTCCTCCGCCGGGTCCCAGGAGGCGTCCAGCAGACCGCCCGGCCCGCCGTACCCGGCGAGGTCGGGCGCCGGGCCGTACCCGGCGAGGTGGGGCGCCGGGCCGTATCCGGCGAGGTCGGGCCTCGGCGCGGGCGGTTCCTCGTGGGGCCGTCCCCACACCTGGTTGCCGCCGCGGTCGTAGGGGCCGTAGGGCGGGCCGTACGGGGTGCCGTAGGACTCTCCGGCGCCGAAGTCACGCATGCTCGCGCAGTCCCGCCCGCTCCCCGGCCGCGGTGGACCGCGGACCGGGTGCCGGGCCCCCGCCTCGGGCCGCCGCCACGACCGGGCCCGCGGCGTTCGCGGAACCGGTCCGCGCTTCCGGCCGGCCGTTCGCCGCGGCGAACCCCTGGGGGGACAGATCGGCATTTCCCCAGGAACTCGAGAAGTCGCGTTCAATTCGCTCCATCGTGGAGACGAATTCCTCGAGGACGGAAGCGGACCAGGTGAGCGGGATCGCCTCGTCGCTGCTCCAGAGTTTCCCCAGGGCGCCGCCGGGCAAGGTCGACGCGGGAATGAAGACGAATTCACCCATGGCCACGGAACTGTGCGCCCAGGCAGGAATCCTGGCGCGACCGGGGGTGGAGCTTTCGGTGAGCGTTGCTGCCATATCCCGCCTAACGCAACCCTCATCCCCTGGATGCGCGGCATCCGGGTGACGGCGGCACTCCGTCCGTGTGAACGTCTGGCGTTTTATCAGTTCTGCACCTCGGGAAGGTGCTGCGCGACTCCGACAACCCCCGGCAAATCGCCCACGATTCGGCGTTGATCATATTCTTTCCGGTCTATACGGAGCGGCTCCCGGCGGCTTATTCGGGGCTTTCACGGCGCACGGCGGGACACCTCGGCGCCGCCCGGCGCGGACCCGGCGCGCCCCGCGCCACCGGCGCGCACGGGCCACCGCACCCGCGCCCCCCACTCCCCCACGTGCACGCACGCCGCCGCCTCACCCGCCGCCCCCGACCGGCTCCCCACCGGCTCGCGGACCGCCGGGCCCGACCGACCGGCCGCGCCGGCACATGGTTGGCGGGTATTGGCATGGACCTGACCGCCGACGGGTCACTAGGCTCGCCGCCACGCAGCCGTGAGAGCGCTCTCAGGGCTGTGAACGGCCTGTCAGCCCGCTGGAAGGGAATCACGTGAGACGTACGACGACCCTCCGCACCGCCCTGTCCACCGCCCTGCTCCTCGCCACGGCGGCCCTCGGCTTCACCCCGGCATCGGCCGCCACCGCCACCGGCTCCGCGGCCCCGGCCGCATCGGCCGTGTCCGCCCGCTCCTCCGACTCCCCGGCCCCCGCGGCCTCGCGGCTCTCCCCCGGCCTCCTCACCGCCCTGGGGCGCGATCTGGGCCTCACCGAGGCGGCGGCCGCCGACCGGCTGCGGGCGGAGTCGGCGGCGCGGGCCGTCGAAGCCCCGGCGCGACGGGCCGCCGGGGCCGCCTACGGCGGCTCCTGGTTCGACGCCGGATCCGGCCGGCTGACCGTCGCGCTGACCGACCGGGCGCGGCGGGCCGCCGTCGAGGCCGCCGGCGCCGACACCGTGCTGGTGCGCCGCACCGCGCGGGCGCTCGACGCCGCCAAGGCGCGGATCGACCGCCTCGACGCCCCGGCCGGCGTGGCGAGCTGGCACGTCGACCCCGAGGCGAACGCCGTCGCCGTCAACGTCGTGGACGACCGGCGCGGCGACCCGGCCGTGCGCGCGTTCGTGGAGCGCGCCCGGCAGGCGGGCCCGGTGGCCGTGCGGACCACCGGGGAGGCGCCCCGGACCTTCGCCGCGGGCACCGTCGGCGGCGACCCCTACTACACGGGCAACGTCCGCTGCTCCATCGGCTTCTCGGTGCACGGCGGCTTCGTCACGGCCGGGCACTGCGGCTCGCGCGGCGCGGCCGTGTACGGCTGGGACCGCAGCTACGTCGGGACCTTCCAGGGGTCGTCGTTCCCCGGTGACGACTACGCCTGGGTGAGCGTCGGCAGCGGCTGGTGGACGGTGCCGGTCGTGCTGGGCTGGGGAACCGTCCCCGACCAGCTCGTCCGCGGTTCGGCCGAGGCGCCGATCGGCTCGTCGGTCTGCCGTTCGGGCTCCACCACGCGCTGGCACTGCGGCACCGTCCTCGCCAGGAACGAGACCGTCAACTACAGCCAGGGGGCGGTCCACCAGATGACGAAGACCAGTGTGTGCGCCGAACCGGGCGACTCCGGAGGCTCGTTCATCAGCGGCGACCAGGCGCAGGGCGTCACCTCGGGCGGCTGGGGCAACTGCTCGGGCGGCGGCCAGACCTGGCACCAGCCCGTCAACGAGATCCTGAACCGGTACGGCCTGCGCCTCCACACCGCCTGACCGCGGGGGCCGGGGGCGGCCGGACCCGCAGCCCGGGGGCGGGCGCCCGGCACCCGCGGCGGTACGGGCCGGGCGCCCGGCCCGTACCGCCGCGGACTCGTACCACCTGCCCGGAACCCCGGGCTGCGGGCTGCGGGCCTGGGGCCGCCTGGGGCTCGGGCCCTCCGGGCCTGGGGCTCAGGGCTCGGGCATCCGGGCCGCGGGCTTCGGGCTTGTGGCTCAGGGCTCGGCACTCCCGGCTGCGGGCTCCGGTTCCGGCCCCGGCCTCCGGAGGGGCCGCGTCCGGGGCGGGGCGTCCCGTGCCCCGCCCCCGCTCCGCCGCCCGTGCGGGCGGACCGGGGCACCCGGTCTCGCGGCCTCCGGTCCGGCGAGGGCCGGGGACACCGGGCGCCGGTCAGGCACCCGGTGTCCCCGGCGGCGCGGACGCGTGCCCCGCACACCGCCCCGGCCGCCCGCGCCCCTCCCGCCGGTCCCGGCCGGCGAGGGCCGGGAAGCCGGGGCGGCGGCTGTTTCGCACGGTCCGCGAGTGGTACCCGCGAGCCCGACACGCTATCCGGGCGGGCCCCGGGTGCACGAGGGCACGACGGTCCGCAGCCGAAGGAGGAGTGGCTTATGACTGATGCCGGTCGGGTTCGCCAATCGGGCGAGGTGGCGAGGGAACAGGCCTCGGCCACGGCCTCTCGCGCCGGGCAGGCGGGCCGCGAGGTGGCGGGGAGCGCCGCCGAGCAGGCGAAGGCGGTGGCCGGTGAGGCCCGCCAGCAGGTGGGCAGCGCCGTCCACGACCTCCGCCGGCGCGTCAGGGACGAGGGCCGGGGGCAGACGGAGCGGCTCGCCGGGACCGTACGGCGGTGGGCGGACGACCTGGAGGGCATGGCCGGCGGCGCGGCGGACGACTCGCCCGCGCGCGGCCTGGTGGCCCAGGTCGCGGACGGCGGGCACCGGGCCGCCGACTACCTGGAGGAGCACGGCGTGGACGGGCTCGTGGGCGACCTGCAGGACTTCGCCCGCCGCAGGCCCGGCGCCTTCCTCGGCGGCGCCGTGCTGGCGGGGCTCGTGGCCGGCCGGGTCATGAAGGCCGGCAAGGCGGCGCACTCCGGCGACGGCGACGCGCGCCGTACGTCCCCCGAAGCCCCGGAGCCGGCCCTGCAGGCGGGCGAGCCGCCCCGCGCGGAGCTGCCGGAGTATCCGGACTACCCCCGGGTGGTGTGACATGGCGACGCTCTCCCCGCGCGCCCGGCGCGGCGCGCACACCCCGCCGTCGCAGGAGGTGCGCTCGGCGGACCGCTCCGCCGGTGAGCTGCTGGCCGCCGTGACGGCGGACGCCCAGCACCTGCTGCGGCAGGAGGTGCTGCTGGCGAAGACCGAGATCCGGGAGGAGGCCGCGAAGGCGGGGAAGGCCGCCGGGATGTTCGGCGGAGCGGGCTTCGCCGGGTACATGGTGGCGCTGTTCCTGTCGCTGGCGGCCGTCTTCGGGCTGGCGAACGTGATGGACGCGGGCTGGGCCGCGCTCGTCGTCACCGCCGTGTGGGCGGTGGCGGCGGCCGTGCTGTTCCTGCTCGGCCGGTCCCGTATGCGCGAGGTGTCGCCGAAGCCGGAGCGGACGATCGAGACGCTGAAGGAGGACGCACAGTGGGCACGTCACCCGACCAAGTGAGGGCCGACATCGAAGCGACCCGCGACAGGCTGTCGCAGAACGTCGACCGGCTGGCCGACCGGGCCAGCCCGAAGCGGATGGTGCGCCGGCGTACGGACCGGGCCCGCTCGGCGGCGTCGGGCCTGCGCGCCCGCGTGATGGGCGCCGCGTCGGACACCGGCGATGCCGCGGCCGGCCGCACCCGCCACGCGGCGGACCGCACCCGCCGGGCGGCGCACTCCGCTCAGGAGGGCGCGGGTCATGTCGGCGAGGCCGTGCGGCACGCCCCGGAGCGGGCCATGCGGCAGGCCGAGGGCAATCCGCTGGCCGCCGGGGTCATCGCGTTCGGCGCCGGGATGCTCGCCGCGTCGCTGCTCCCCGAGACGGAGTCCGAGCAGCGGGCGGCGGAACGGGTCGCCGACCGGGCCGGCGAAGCGGTCGGGCCGGTGAAGGCCGCGGCGGCGGAGTCGGCGCAGCGACTGAGGGAGGAGGCCGCGCAGACCGCGCGGGAGACGGCCGCGCACGTCAAGGAGACGGCGACGGAGGCCGCCCGTACGACCGGCGAGCAGGCCCGCGACGAGGCCGCGCACCTCAGGGAGCAGGCGCGGGAGTCCGGGCAGCACGTCGCGGGCGAGGTGCGCGGGCAGGGGTCCGGGGGCGCGCCGGGCGCCACCTGACGCCACCGCGTCCCCGACCAGTCGGCGCCGGGCCGGTCCGCGCCCCCCGGACCGGCCCGGCGCCGTCCCGTGCCGCACGAGGCGTGAGGAGGAGGCATGGACAGCGAGCACCCCCAC
The DNA here is from genome assembly GCF_008704425.1 of Streptomyces fradiae ATCC 10745 = DSM 40063. Classification (NCBI taxonomy): domain Bacteria; kingdom Bacillati; phylum Actinomycetota; class Actinomycetes; order Kitasatosporales; family Streptomycetaceae; genus Streptomyces; species Streptomyces fradiae. The sequence continues at coordinate 6,391,393 of NZ_CP023696.1, read as the reverse complement.
CGGCCCGACGACTCCCCCGAGGCGGGGCAGGATCCCGCAGGAGCACCCGAGAGGCGGCGGACGCCCGGAGGAACCGCACCCGCCGAAACGGAACGGGCGCCCGCAGCCGCACCCGGCACGGGACGGGCCCGCCGGGACGGAAGCGCGCCGGAGGATCACCGCGCCGGCGGGGACCCCGGGGCGGAACGGGCGCCCAGCGGGACGCGGGAGCCCCCGGAGGGCCCGGCGCACCTACCGCGCCGGTCCTGGGGGGCCGTGCTGAAACGCACCGGCAGGGAGTTCAAGCGGGACGACCTGACCGACCGGGCCGCCGCGCTCACCTACTACGGGGTGCTCGCGATCTTCCCCGCGCTGCTGGCCCTGCTGTCGGTCCTCGGGCTCATGGGCACGTCCACGATCCGCCCGCTCATCGACAACGTGGCGACCCTGGCCCCGGGCGCCGTCCGCGACGTGCTCACCAGTGTGCTGGAGCAGCTGGAGGGCGGCCAGGGCCGGGCCGGGATCGCCCTCGTCGTCGGCCTCGCCGTGGCGCTGTGGTCGGCTTCCGGGTACGTGGCCGCGTTCATGCGGGCGTCCAACGCCGTGTACGACATCGGCGAGGGGCGGCCGGCGTGGAAGACGCTGCCCGTGCGGCTGGCCGTCACCGTCGTGCTGGTGGTCCTGCTGGCCCTGATCGCCGTCGGCATGGTCTTCACCGGCACCCTCGCCCGCCGCGCCGGGGACGTGCTGGGACTGGGCGACACGGCCGTCACCGTGTGGAACATCGCCAAGTGGCCGGTGATGGTCGTGCTGTTCAGCCTGATCATCGCCCTGCTGTACTGGGCGGCCCCGAACGTGCGGCGCCGCTTCCGCTGGGTGGTCCCCGGCGGCCTGCTGGCGATGCTGATCTGGATGGCGGCGTCGGCCGTGTTCGCCCTGTACGTGGCCAACTTCTCCAGCTACGACCGGACGTACGGGAGCCTGGCGGCCGTGATCGTGTTCCTGATCTGGCTGTGGATCTCCAACATCGCCCTCCTGCTCGGGCTGGAGTTCAACGCGGAGCTGGAGCGGGAGCGGGCGATCTCGGCCGGCCACCCGCCGGCCGCGGAGCCGTACGCCGAGCCGAGGGACACCCGGAAGCTCTGAACCTCCCCGCGGGCGCCGCCCGCGCCCCCTGCGGGCCGCCGCTCCCGACCGCCGCGCCGCGCCCGCCCGCGCCGGGCCCCGCCCGGCGCGGCGCCGTCCCGTCCGCGTGAGCCGCGTCTCACCGAGGCGGCCCGGCTTGTCTATGCAACTAGTTGCATAGCAGGATCGCGGTATGGCGCTCGAGCACGCGATCCTCGTCTCCCTACTGGAGAAACCGGGCTCCGGTTACGAACTGGCCCGGCGGTTCGAGCGGTCCATCGGCTACTTCTGGACCGCCACCCACCAGCAGATCTACCGCGTCCTCAAGCGCATGGAGGCCGACGGCTGGGTGGTCGTGCGGGACGTCGCGCAGAAGACCCGCCCGGACAAGAAGGAGTACGCGGTGGCCCCGGCCGGCCGGGAGGCGCTCTCCCGCTGGCTGCACGACCCGATCGAGCCGGAGAGCGTCCGGCACGACCTCGCCGTCAAGATCCGGGGCGCCGCCTTCGACGACCCGGCCGCCCTGGTCCGGGAGGTGGAGCGGCACCAGGGCCTGCACCGCGACCGGCTCGCCCACTACCTGGCGGGCGAGCGCCGCGACTTCGGGCCGGAGCCCGGCGCCTGCGGGCCCCCGGACGCGGGGCGCGAACTCCAGCACGCGGTCCTGCGGGGCGGTATCGCCTACGAGCGGATGATGATCGACTGGCTGGACGACGTCCTCGCGACGCTCCACCGGCTGGCTCCCGGCCCCTGAACCGGCGCCGGCACCGTCGCGCGCCGCACCGCGCCCCGGCACGGCCCCGTACCCGCGTCACCCGTCGCGGCCCCCTCCCACTCCCCCGACCCTCCCCGTCACCCCTCCCCGTCACCCGAACCGGAAAGGGCGAATCCGGCATGGCCGACTCCCTGCTGTTCAACCCCCGCACCTACGACCCGGCGCACTTCGACCCGGTGACCCGCAGGCTGCTGCGCGCCACCGTCGACTGGTTCGAGGAGCGCGGCAAGCGCAGGCTGATCGAGGACTACCGGACGCGCGCCTGGCTCGCGGACTTCCTCGCGTTCGCGGCGAAGGAGCAGCTCTTCGCGACCTTCCTGACCCCCGCCTCCGCCGCCGGCGGGCACCCCGGCAAGCGCTGGGACACCGCCCGGATCGCCGCGCTCAACGAGATCCTCGGCTTCTACGGGCTCGACTACTGGTACGCGTGGCAGGTCACCATCCTCGGCCTGGGCCCGGTGTGGCAGAGCGGCAACGCCGCCGCCCGCGCCCGTGCGGCCGAACTCCTCTCCCAGGGCGAGGTGTTCGCGTTCGGCCTCTCCGAGAAGACCCACGGCGCCGACATCTACTCGACCGACATGCTGCTGGAGCCCGACGGCGAGGGCGGCTTCCGCGCCACCGGCTCCAAGTACTACATCGGCAACGGCAACGCCGCCGGCCTCGTCTCCGTCTTCGGCCGCCGCACCGACGTCGAGGGCCCCGAGGGGTACGTCTTCTTCGCCGCCGACAGCCGCCACCCGGCGTACCACCTGGTGAAGAACGTCGTGGACTCCTCCAAGTACGTCAGCGAGTTCCGCCTGGAGGGCTACCCGGTGCGCGCCGAGGACGTCCTGCACACCGGGCGGGCCGCGTTCGACGCCGCGCTCAACACGGTGAACGTCGGCAAGTTCAACCTGTGCACCGCGTCCATCGGCATCTGCGAGCACGCCATGTACGAGGCCGTGACGCACGCGCACACCCGCGTCCTGTACGGGCGGCCCGTCACCGCGTTCCCGCACGTGCGCCGCGAGCTGACCGACGCGTACGTCCGCCTCGTCGGGATGAAGGCCTTCAGCGACCGCGCCGTCGACTACTTCCGCTCCGCCGGGCCCGACGACCGCCGGTACCTGCTGTTCAACCCGATGACGAAGATGAAGGTCACCACCGAGGGCGAGAAGGTCGTCGACCTCATGTGGGACGTCATCGCCGCCAAGGGCTTCGAGAAGGACACCTACTTCGCGCAGGCCGCCGCCGAGATCCGCAGCCTGCCCAAGCTGGAGGGGACGGTCCACGTCAACCTGGCGCTGATCCTCAAGTTCATGCGCAACCACCTGCTGGACCCGGTCGCGTACGAGCCGGTCCCGGCCCGGCCGGACGCCGCCGACGACGACTTCCTCTTCCGGCAGGGCCCCGCGCGCGGCCTCGGCTCGATCCGCTTCCACGACTGGCGGCCCGCGTTCGACGCGTACGCGCACCTGCCGAACGTCGGCCGCTTCCGGGAGCAGGCGGACGCCCTGTGCGCGTTCGTCGCGACGGCGGCGCCGGACGAGGAGCAGAGCCGGGACCTGGACCTGCTGCTCGCGGTCGGTCAGCTCTTCGCTCTGGTCGTGCACGGCCAGCTGATCCTGGAGCAGGCCGCGCTCAGGGGCCTGGACGAGGACGTGCTGGACGAGCTGTTCGCCGTGCTCGTACGGGACTTCTCCGGGTACGCGGTCGAGCTGCACGGCAAGGACTCGGCCACGGCCGAGCAGCAGCGGTGGGCGCTGGACGCGGTGCGCCGGCCGGTCGTGGACGCGGCCCGCTCCGAGCGCGTGTGGCAGCGCGTCGAGGCGCTGTCGGGCGCGTACGAGATGACGCCGTAGGACCGGGCCCGTACCGCCGGGGGTCCGGGACGACACCGCAGGACCGGGCCCGCCGCCGGGGGCGCCTCCCCGGGGGCGCCCCCGGGGTGGCCGAACGGGTGATGGAGGGCGCCGGGTGACGGGTCGCCACCGGGCGGGGCCGGTCGGTCTCCGTAGGGTTCCAGGGTCGCGACGGGGGGTGAAGGTCGCGTTCCCGGCCCGCCACCGAGGAGATCGCCATGGTCACCACCACCGAGCCGCCCGCCCCCGTGCCCGCTCGGCGCCGCGCGGGGCGGGTCGTCGTCGACTGGCTCACCACGACGGACCACAAGAAGATCGGGCACCTGTACCTGATCACGTCGTTCGCCTTCTTCCTGGTCGGCGGCGCGCTGGCCCTGCTGCTGCGGGCGGAGCTGGCCCGGCCGGGTCTGCAGCTCATCTCGAACGAGCAGTACAACCAGGCGTTCACCCTGCACGGCACGGTCATGCTGCTGCTGTTCGCGACGCCGACCTTCACCGGGTTCGCCAACGCGATCATGCCGTTGCAGATCGGCGCGCCGGACGTGGCGTTCCCGCGTCTGAACATGCTGTCGTACTGGCTGTTCCTCTTCGGCAGCCTGATCGTCCTCGCCAGCCTCCTCCAGCCGCAGGGCACCGCCGACTTCGGGTGGACCGCCTACACCCCGCTGAGCCTGGAGGAGCGGTCGCCGAGCCCCGGCTCGGACATGTGGATCATGGGTCTCGCGCTGACCGGCTTCGGCACGATCCTGGGCTCGGTCAACTTCATCACCACGATCGTCTGCATGCGCGCCCCCGGCATGACGATGTTCCGGATGCCGATCTTCACCTGGAACGTGCTGCTGACGTCGATCCTCGTCCTGATGGCGTTCCCGGTGCTGGCCGCCGCCCTGCTGGCGCTGGAGTCGGACCGCGTGTTCGGCTCCACCGTGTTCGCGCCGGAGAACGGCGGAGCGCTGCTGTGGCAGCACCTGTTCTGGTTCTTCGGCCATCCCGAGGTGTACATCCTGGCGCTGCCGTTCTTCGGGGTGGTCAGCGAGATCCTGCCGGTCTTCTGCCGCAAGCCGCTGTTCGGGTACGTGGGACTGGTCGGCGCCACCATCGCCATCGCGGGTCTCTCGATCATGGTGTGGGCGCACCACATGTTCGCCACCGGGGCGGTGCTGCTGCCGTTCTTCTCGTTCATGACGTTCCTCATCGCGGTGCCGACCGGGGTGAAGTTCTTCAACTGGGCCGGGACGATGTGGAACGGGTCGATCACCTTCGAGACGCCGATGCTGTGGTCGGTCGGCTTCCTCGTCACCTTCCTGTTCGGCGGGCTGACCGGGGTCGTCCTCGGTTCGCCGCCGATGGACTGGCACGTCACCGACACCTACTTCGTGGTGGCCCACTTCCACTACGTGCTGTTCGGCACGATCGTGTTCGCGATGTTCGCCGGCTTCCACTTCTGGTGGCCGAAGATGACCGGCACGATGCTCGACGAACGGCTCGGCAGGATCCACTTCTGGACGCTCTTCGTCGGCTTCCACCTGACGTTCCTCGTCCAGCACTGGCTGGGGGCCGAGGGCATGCCCCGCCGGTACGCCGACTACCTGGCGGCCGACGGCTTCACCTGGCTGAACATGCTGTCCTCCATCGGCGCCTTCCTGCTGGGCCTGTCCACTCTGCCGTTCCTCTACAACGTGTGGAAGACCGCCAAGGCCGGCAAGCGGGTCGGGGTGGACGACCCCTGGGGCTACGGGCGGTCCCTGGAGTGGGTGACCTCCTGCCCGCCGCCCCGCCACAACTTCGTCACGCTGCCGCGCGTCCGCTCCGAGTCGCCGGCCTTCGATCTTCACCACCCGGACATGGCGGCCGTCGACCGGGGCTGGAACAAGGGCCGGGACGTGGTGGACCCGGACAACGCCACGGTCGTCACCCGCGACGACGACCGCTGAAAGGCCCGGCGACCGGCGCCGGGAGGGCCGGGTGCGGGCACCGGTGCCCGCCCGGTCCCTCCCTCACGCTGCCTGGCCGCCCGCGGCGCGGTCGGTGTCCCCGGGGTGCCTGAGCCGCACCTCCAGCCGGTCTCCGGTCAGCCGGGTGTCGAAGGACGGCTGGGGCGCCGTCGCGGGGCCCCCGACGTTCCAGCCGTCCGCCAGCCGGAACAGGCTGCCGTGCCAGGGGCAGCGCACGCAGCCGTCCTCGATCGCGCCCTCGGACAGCGGGCCGGCCATGTGGCTGCACCGGTCGGCCAGCACCCGGACGGTGCCGGCGTCCTCCCGGTACACCATCACCCCGGCCTCGCCGGCCCGGCGCCGCACCGGCCGCCCCACCGGGAAGTCGGAGACGGCCCCCACGTCGTGCCAGCCCGGCCCCACCACGTGCGCGACGTACTCGGCGTGGTTGGCGCCCGCCGCCTGGCGGTACGCGAGGTGGCCGCCCAGCGCGCCGCCCGCGCCCACCACGGACAGCCCGGCCAGCGCCAGCGCCTTGCCGCGCCACGGCCGGCCCCCGCACCGGGCCCTGAACGAGGCCGCGTACAGGGCGACGGCCGCGATGTTGGCCGCCGCGTGCACCAGGCCCACCCGCTGCTGCTCCCTGGGCAGGTCCGCCCAGTCGGTCCACCCCGCGAGCGCCGCGGGGCCGGCGGTCGCCAGGCCCACGCCGATCAGGGTCCGCGCGCCCCGGCGGCCGCCGGGCAGCGCGTCGAGGACGGCGGCCGACAGCCAGGCGCCGACGGGCACCTGCACCATCAGCGGGTGGACGGGGTGCCCGAGCCAGCGCCCGTGGAGGGCGTCCCGCCCGGCGCCCAGGGGGGCCGCGTGGACGGCTGACCGTACGGTGTCGATCAGCCGGTCGGCGCCCGGCCACCGCTCCAGCCGGTCGACGGCCCGCAGCAGCCGCCCCGGCCCCTCGGCCGACGGAAGGTACCGCCGCGCGGTCCGCGCGGCCTGCTGACGCGTGAATGACCTCTCCATGCCGCACCGAGTAGCCCGTCCCCGCGCCGGGAAACGCCCGGCTCCCCCGGGAGGCGGCAACGGCCGGGGAGGCGGCCGGGTACGGGGTGGCGGAAGGTGGGCAGGGGGGAATAGGCATGCTCCGGGCGCCGTTGTCCGGGGCACCGACGGACCCCTGAGAGGCGGGCGGCATGAGCACGATCGAACTGACCAAGGAGAACTTCGACCAGGTGGTGTCGGACAACGACTTCGTCCTGATCGACTTCTGGGCGTCGTGGTGCGGTCCCTGCCTGCGCTTCGCCCCGGTCTACGAGAAGGCTTCGGAGCGCCACCCGGATCTCGTGTTCGCCAAGGTGGACACCGAGGCGGAGCAGGAGCTCGCCGCCGCTTTCGAGATCCAGTCCATCCCGACGCTGATGATCGTCCGGCAGAACGTCGCCGTGTTCGCGCAGCCCGGCGCGCTGCCCGAGCCCGTGCTGGAGTACCTCATCGGACAGGCGCGGCAGCTCGACATGGACGCGGTGCGCAAGTCCATCGAGGACCAGAAGCAGACCGGCGGGCAGGCCCCCGGAGGAGCCGCCTGAGCGGCGGCCGGGAGCGGGCGGGGGCGCGCCGGCGGCCCCGCCCGTCGCCGTGCGCGCGGGCCGCTACCGCTCCAGGACGACCGCGATGCCCTGGCCCACACCGATGCAGAGCGCGGCCAGGCCCGTGCCGGAGCCGGCCGCCGCGAGCTGGTGGGCGACCGAGCCGGCGAGGCGGGCGCCGGACGCGCCGAGCGGGTGGCCGATCGCGATGGCGCCGCCGCGCGGATTGACGACGGCCGGGTCCAGCTCCGGCCACTCGGCGAGGCAGCCGAGCGCCTGCGCCGCGAACGCCTCGTTCAGCTCCATCACGGCCAGGTCGGCGAAGCCGCGGCCGGCCCGGTCCAGCGCCCGCTGGACGGCCTCCACCGGACCGAGCCCGAACAGCTGCGGCTCGATGCCGGTCACCGCCGACGCGCGGATCCGGGCCAGCGGCTCGCGCCCGCAGGCCCGCAGGCCCTCCTCGTCCACGAGGAGCAGCGCCGCGGCGCCGTCGTTGAGCGGCGAGGCGTTGCCCGCGGTCACCGTGCCGTCGGGGCGGAAGGCCGGCTTCAGCCGGGCCAGGGCCTCCATGGACGTGTTCTCGCGGACGCACTCGTCGCGGGCGAGGTCCACGCCCTCGTACGGGGCGACCTCGCCGTCGAAGAGGCCGTCGGCCCAGGCGCGCGCGGCCTTGCGGTGGCTTTCGAGCGCGAAGGCGTCCTGCCGCTCCCGGCTGATGGCGTGCTTGTCGGCGATCTGCTCGGCGCCCTCGCCCAGCGACACGGTCCACTCGGCGGGCATCCGCGGGTTGACCATGCGCCAGCCGAGCGTGGACGAGTACAGCTCCTGGTGCCCCGCCGGGAAGGCGCGCTCCGGCTTCGGCAGCACCCACGGCGCGCGGGACATCGACTCGACGCCGCCCGCCAGGACGATCGACGCGTCGCCGGTGGCGACGGCGCGGGCGGCCTGCACGACCGCTTCGAGGCCGGAGCCGCAGAGCCGGTTGACGGTCACTCCGGGCACCGTGACGGGCAGCCCGGCCAGCAGCACCGCCATGCGGGCCACGTCGCGGTTGTCCTCGCCCGCCCCGTTGGCGTCGCCGAAGTAGACGTCGTCGATCCTGGCCGGGTCCAGCTCCGGCGTGCGGTCCACGAGGGCCCGTACGACGTGGGCGGCGAGGTCGTCGGGCCGTACGGAGGAGAGGGCACCGCCGAACTTGCCGATCGGGGTGCGGACGGCGTCGACGATGTAGACGTCGCGGATGCTCATCTGGGCTCTCTCCCACAGCCTGGTGCGCGCCCACGGGGCCGTACGCGCGCGTACGTGCGGTGAACGGGTGTTCACGGTCGACGGGCCCGAGTCTCCGGCGCGGGGGCGGTCGGTGTCAACGGCCGCCGGCCGCGCCCTCACTCCGGGCGGGGCTCCCTGACCCGCGCGGACAGCCCGTAGTCCAGCTCCGACCCGTCCACCAGGAGCGCCTCCACCGTCCGGCTCTCCGGGTCGACGTCCGCGACGATGCCGCCGCCCGCGTAGCGGGGGTAGCCGGAGGCGCCCGTCTCGCCGGTGGCCTCGACCAGTGCGGAGCGGATCGCGACCTCCGCGAGGCGCTCGGCCTCGTGGCCCTGGGCGTGCTCGGGCACGATGAGGATCTCCAGCCGCTTCGGGTGCTGCCGATGTGCGTCCATGGACGTGACGCTAGGGACGTACGGCGCGGTCCGCACGCCGGGGGCGTACGGGCAGGGGTGCGCGCGCCGGGCGCACGGCGCTCCGGCGGGCGCGCTGCCGGTGTGCTCGGCGCCGACGGGGACGCGGCGCGGCGGGGCGGGGCGGGGCGGGACATGGTGTGCCGGAGGGGGTACGCACGGGCGCGCCCTCGCGGGGCGGGGTCAGGCCGCCGGGAACGCCTCGCGGAACGCGGCGAGGGTGCGGCCCTCCCGCGTCCGGTCCAGCACGGCGAAGACGACCTCGTCGAAGTGGCCGGCGAACCGGCCCTCCCCGGCGAGGAGGGCCCGGAAGGCGCCCGCGACCTCGGCCGGGTCGTTGCGGAAGACCCCGCAGCCCCAGGCGCCGAGCACGAGGCGCCGGTAACCGTGGGCGACGGCGGTCTCCAGGACCCGCTCCGCGCGCGACGCGAGGGCGGCCGGTATGCGGGCGGCCAGGTGCGGGGTGCGGGCGCGGACGACGCCCGCGTTGGGCGCGGGCGAGGTCAGGAAGCCGACCGCGAACGGGCGGTCGAGGAGCCGGCCCCGGTCGTCGCGGAAGACCGGCACGCCGGGCGAGTGGATGACCCGGTCCGTGTAGAACGGGTCGCGGTCGGCGCGGTGGTGCTCGTAGTACGCGGGGGCGCGCAGCACTGTGGCGTGGAGCGCGGAGGCGCGGCACAGGGCCTCCTCCTGGGCCTGCGCGCCGTTCAGGTAGCCGCCGCCGGGGTTGCGCGCCGAGGCGAAGTTGAGGACGGCGACCGGGCTGCCGGGGTCGGCGGCGGTGAGCCGCCGGGCCGCCTCGGTGCTGGACTCGCCGGTGACCTCGACGCGGCCGGACCGGCCGGTGCCGGGCTCGGCGGGGACGGGGCCCGGACCGTGCAGGGTGGTCCCCTCGAGGGCCCTGGCGACCTGCTCGGCGATGTCGACGACGCCCGCGGCGGTCCGGTAGCGGCCCGCCGCGACGATCTTCTCGGTCTCCTGCGCGATTGCGCGTAGACGTGCGCTCATACCCGCCATCGTTCGCGATCATGCGGGTGGGCCGCAACGTGTTTATCCGGCATGTGCCGTTCTCGCGGGCACCCTTGTGCGGGGCCGTGACGTTGGCTTTAGGTGGGACGGTAGCCCCGCGACCTAAGGAGCCGGCCCATGCCGTCGAGCGCCTTCCCGGACGGCGGTCCGCCGCTGACGGAGGACGAAGCCGAGGACCTGCTTCGGTGCATCTGCTTCAAGACGGGCCCGCCCGGCGCGGTGGGGGTCGAACTGGAGTGGTTCGTCCACGACCTGCGCAGCCCGTACCTGCCCGTCCCCCGCGACCGTCTGGACACCGCCTTCGCCGCCCTGCGCGCCCTGCGCCTGGAATCGTCCCTCACCGTCGAGCCCGGCGGGCAGCTGGAGCTCAGCTCGCCGCCCGCCCCGTCCCTCGCGCGGTGCGTCGCCACCGTCTCGGCCGACCTTTCCGCCGTACGCTCCGAACTGGCCCGTCTCGGGCTCGCCCTCACCGGCTCCGGCACCGACCCGTGGCTGCCCTCGCGGGACCGGCTGCTGCGGGAGCCCCGCTACGACGCGATGGAGACCTACCTCGACCGGTTCGGCCGCGCGGGGCGGACCATGATGCGCGACTCGGCCTCCGTCCAGGTCTGCGTGGACTCCGGGTACGAGGAGCCGGGACCGCTCGGGTACCGGCACCGGTGGCGCCTCGCCCATCTGCTGGGCCCGGTGCTCGTGGCCTCCTTCGCCAACTCCCCCGTCCTGCACGGCCGCGCCACGGGGCTGCGCTCCACGCGGCAGTCGCTGTGGACGGGCATCGACCCGCTGCGGGGAGCGGCGCCGCCCCCCGTGCGGGAGCCGCGCGGCGCGTGGGCGCGGCACGCGCTGGACACGCCGGTGATGTGCGTCCGGGCGGACGAGGGGCCGTGGGCCGTGCCGGAGGGGCTGACCTTTCGCGAGTGGCTGCGGTCGGGCTCGCCCAGGCCGCCGACGCGCGCCGATCTCGACTACCACCTGACGACGCTGTTCCCGCCCGTACGGCCGCGCGGCAGCCATCTGGAGCTGCGCATGCTGGACGCGCAGCCGGGCGACGACGGCTGGGTCGTGCCGCTGGCCGTGACGGCGGCGCTGTTCGACGACCCGCGGGCGGCGGAGGCGGCGTACCGGCTGCTGCTGCCGCTTGCGGAGACCGCCGGGCCGCTGCCGCCGCCGAGGGACGCGCACTGGCGTGCGGCGATCCGCGACGGGCCGACGGCTCCCGCGCTGCACCGGGCGGCCGTGGGGTGCTTCGCGCTGGCCCTGGAGTCGCTGGCCCGTTCCGGCGCGCCGGCCGCGGTGTACGACGCGGTGGCCGCCTTCCGGGAGCGGTACGTGCTGCGGCGCCGCTGCCCGGCGGACGAGCACCCCACCGGCGCGGGGTCCGCCACCGGCGCGGGGTCCGCTCCCGGCGCCAGGCCCGGTGCGGGTCCCGCCGTCGGTCCCGGTACCGCCGTCGGCCCCGGTGCCGCAGTCGGCCCCGGTACCGCGCCGGGGGCCGCCGCCCCGTCCCCCGGCCCCGCTCCCGCGCGCGGCTCCGCTCCCGCGCGCGGCCCCGCCCCCCGGTCCGGCGGCACCGCGCCGGTGCCGGGTCCCGTACCGGCCCCCGTGTCCGACTCCGGCCCCGCGCCCGAATCCGGGAAGGATCCCCGCCCATGACCGCTCCCGCCTCCTCCCCCGGCACCGCGGCGCCGCGCGACCGGGCGTACGACGCGCTGACGGCGGCGCGGGCGCGCACCGCGCTGCTCACCGACTGCGTCGACGACGGCGAGCTGACCGCCCAGCACTCCCCGCTGATGTCCCCGCTCGTGTGGGACCTGGCCCACATCCCCAACCAGGAGGAGCAGTGGCTGCTGCGCGCCGTGGGCGGGCTGCCCGCGCTGCGGCCGGAGATCGACCCGTTGTACGACGCGTTCCGGCACCCGCGCGCCACCCGGCCCTCCCTGCCGCTGCTGTCACCGGCCGAGGCGCGGGCGTACGGCGGCCAGGTGCGCGACCGGGTCCTCGACCTGCTCGGCGCGGCCCGGCTGGCGGAGGGCGACCCGCTGGTCGACTCGGCCTTCGCCTTCGGCATGGTCGCCCAGCACGAGCAGCAGCACTGCGAGACGATGCTGATCACCCATCAGCTGCGCAGCGGGCCGGTCGCGCTGACCGCCCCGGAGCCGCCGCGCGCCGGTGCGGACGCGGCCGGGCTGCCCGCCGAGGTGCTGGTGCCCGGCGGGCCGTTCACGATGGGCTGCACGCCCGGCGACGAGCCGTGGGCGCTGGACAACGAGCGCCCCGCGCACGTGCGGTCCGTGGACCCGTTCTTCCTCGACACCGTGCCGGTGACCTGCGGCGCCTACCGCCGCTTCGTCGACGACGGCGGATACCGCGACCCGCGCTGGTGGGCGCCCGAGGGGTGGGAGCAGATCCGGCGCCACGGCATCGGCGCGCCGCTGTTCTGGCGGCGCGAGGGCGGCGGGTGGCTGCGGCGGCGCTTCGGCGTCGTGGAGCCGGTGCCGGACGACGAGCCGGTGCTGCACGTCAGCTGGTACGAGGCGGACGCCTACGCGCGGTGGGCGGGCCGGCGGCTGCCGACGGAGGCCGAGTGGGAGAAGGCCGCCCGCCACGACCCGGTGTCCGGGCGGTCCCGTCGCTATCCGTGGGGCGACGCCGAGCCGACGCCGGACCACGCCAACCTGGGCCAGCGGCACCTGCGCCCGGCCCCGGCCGGCTCCTATCCGGCGGGGGCGTCCCCGCTGGGGGTGCGGCAGCTCGTCGGCGACGTGTGGGAGTGGACGGCGAGCGACTTCCTCCCGTACCCGGGCTTCGCCGCCTTCCCCTACCGGGAGTACTCGGAGGTGTTCTTCGGGCCCGCGCACAAGGTGCTGCGCGGCGGCTCGTTCGCGGTGGACCCCGTGGCGTGCCGGGGGACGTTCCGCAACTGGGACCTCCCGGTGCGGCGGCAGATCTTCGCGGGTTTCCGCACGGCGCGGGACGCGGGGTGACGCGCTGATGTGCCGGCACATCGCCTGGGCGGCCGACCGCCCGGTGGCGCTCGGGGACCTGCTGGTGGCGCCTGCCCACGGGCTGTACCGGCAGTCGTGGGCGCCCCGGCGGCAGCGGTACGGGACGGTCAACGCGGACGGCTTCGGGGTCGGCTGGTACGCGGACGGCGATCCGGTGCCGGCCCGCTACCGCCGGGCGGGGCCCGTGTGGGCGGACCCGTCCTTCGCGGACCTGGCCCGGGTGGTCCGCTCCCGCTCGGCGCTGGCCGCCGTGCGGGACGCGACGCTGCCCGGAGCCGACGGGGAGGCCGCCGCCGCGCCGTTCGCCGCCGGGACCTGGCTGTTCAGCCACAACGGGGCGGTGGGCGGCTGGCCCGCTTCGGTCGCCGCGCTCGCCGCCGCGCTGCCCCCCGCCGACCTGCTGTCCCTGGAGGCCCGCAACGACTCGGCGCTCGTCTGGGCACTGGCGCTGCACCGGCTGCGGCGGGGCGAGGCCCCGGGCGACGCGCTCGCCGGGACGGTCCGCGAGGTGGCGGCGGCCGCGCCCGGGTCCCGGCTGAACCTGCTGCTGACGGACGGCGCGGGCGTCGCCGCGACCGCCTGGGGCGACTCGCTCTGGTACCTGGCCGGGCCCGGCCGGCCGACGGTCGTCGCCTCGGAGCCGTACGACGACGACCCGGGCTGGCGCGAGGTGCCCGACCGGACGCTGCTCACCGCCACGGCGGACGGCGTCACGACGAGTCCCCTCGCGCCGCTCACGGCACCCGCCGGGCCCGCCCGGTCCACCGAACCCGCCGAACCGTACGAGGAGTCCCCCGCGTGAGCCCGTTCCTGCTGACCCGCACCCTGCCCGACGGTACGACCGGCGCGGACCTGCGCGCCGACGTGCTCAACGGTCTGACCCGCACGCCGAAGGAGCTGCCGCCCAAGTGGTTCTACGACGCGCGGGGCAGCGAGCTGTTCGAGGAGATCACCCGGCTGCCCGAGTACTACCCGACCCGCGCCGAGCGGGAGATCCTCGTCGCCCGCGCCGCCGAGATCGCCGCGGCGACCGGGGCCCGCACCCTGGTGGAGCTGGGGTCGGGCTCGTCGGAGAAGACCCGGCACCTGCTGCGGGCGCTGCGGCCCGGCCTGGTCGACTACGTGCCGGTCGACGTCAGCGAGTCCGCGCTGACCGGCGCCGCGGAGGCGCTCACCGAGGAGCTGCCGGGGCTGCGGGTGCACGCGCTCGTCGCCGACTTCACCCGCGGGCTGGCCCTGCCCGGCACGCCGGGGCCGCGGCTGGTGGCGTTCCTCGGCGGGACGCTGGGCAATCTGCTGCCGCGTCAGCGGGAGGTCTTCCTGCGGTCGGCCCGGTCGCTGCTGGAGCCGGGCGACGCGCTGCTGCTCGGCACGGACCTGGTGAAGGACGAGGCGACGCTCGTGGCGGCGTACGACGACGCGGCCGGGGTGACGGCGGAGTTCAACAAGAACGTGCTGGCGGTGCTGGCACGGGAGCTGGGCGCGGACGCGGACCCGGAGGACTTCGAGCACGTGGCCGTGTGGGACCGGGACAACGAGTGGATCGAGATGCGGCTGCGGGCGCGCCGCGACCTGACCGTGCGGTTCCCGGCGCTCGGCCTGTCGGTGCCGTTCGCGGCGGGCGAGGAGATGCGGACGGAGGTGTCGGCGAAGTTCCGTCAGGAAGGGATCGCGGCGGAGCTCGCGGCGGCGGGACTCGCGCTGTCCCGGTGGTGGACGGACGAGCAGGGGCGCTTCGCGCTGTCGCTGGCGACGGCCGTCTGAGCGGCGCCCACCCCGGCCGCGGGCCGCGCCGCCGGGGGCCGCGCCGCCGGGGGCCCGGCCGCCGCGACCGCCGCCCCGGCGGCGCGGGCGAGGGCGCGGCGGTCGGGGTGGGCACCGTGCGGGACGGGGGCGAGGAGCCGGATCTCGGCGGTGAGCCGCCCGGCCCGCGCGACCCGCCACAGCGACGCGGTCAGCGGGTCGTCCCCGACGAACGCGGCGGGGCCCACGGGCCGGTAGGTGATCCGTACGGGCTGGACGGGGGCGCCCGCGTCGAGGGCGGCCTGGAAGGCCGCCGGGCGGAAGGCGCCCTGGGCGCGCCCGCACCAGGTGGAGCCCTCGGGAAAGACCACGACGCGGTGCCCGGCGGCGAGGGTGCGGGCGAGGTCGCGGACCGCGCCGGGCAGGGCGCGCAGACGGTCCCGGTCGAGGAACAGGGTGCCGCCGAGGGCGGCGAGCGGGCCGAGCAGCGGCCAGTGCCGCACCTCCCGCTTGGCGACCATCCGGCCGGGCAGGACGGCGGCGACGAGCGGGATGTCCAGCCACGAGACGTGGTTGGCGACGACGAGCAGCGGTCCGGGGGGCGGCGGGGCGCCGGTGACGCGTACCCGCACGCCGAAGGCGCGGACGACCGCGCGGCACCACAGCCGGGTCAGCCGGTGGCGGACGGCCGGGCGGAGCGGGGCGGTGAGCGGGGCCAGGGCGAGCCCGGCGGCGACGGCCGCGCACCCGGCGGCCAGGCGCAAGGCCGCCCGCGGCGGCGGGGCCGCCGGGTGCGCGGGGGTCGCGCACCGCTCGGGGAGGCAGGGCGCGGCCGGCAGCCAGACGCTCATCACTCGGCGCCGAGGGAGAGGAAGTGGCGCAGGTAGCGGGGGTTGGTGCGGCGCAGCGACAGCAGCACGTACAGGTCGGCGACGCCGAAGTCGGGGTCGTGGGCGGGGGCGCCGCACACCTGGGCGCCGAGGCGGAGGTAGCCGCGCAGCAGCGGCGGGAGCTCGGTGCGCCCGGCGGGGCGGGCCACGCCCTCGGGCGACCACAGGCGGTGCGGCGTGACCCGGTACTCCTCGGGGGCGAGGTGCTTGGCCTTGACGGTGTCCCAGGTGGCGGCGGCGAGGGCGCCTCCGTCGGCGAGGGGCAGGGAGCAGCAGCCGGCGAGCCACTCGTGGCCGGCGCCGGTCATGTACCGGGCGATGCCGGCCCAGATGAGGGAGATGACGGCGCCGTTGCGGTGGGCGGGGTGCACGCAGGAGCGGCCGACCTCGACCAGGTCGCCGCGCAGGGGCGCGAGGCGGGTGAGGTCGAACTCGCCGTCCGCGTAGAGGCGCCCGGCCACGCGGGCCCGCTCGGGCGGCAGGAGGCGGTAGGTGCCGACGACCTCGCCGGTGGCCTCGTCCCGTACGAGGAGGTGGTCGCAGTACGCGTCGAAGGCGTCGCTGTCGAGACCGGGCTCCGGGCCGTCGAGGCGGGCGCCCAGCTCGGCCGCGAAGACCAGGTGGCGCAGGCGCTGTGCGGCCCGCACCTCGTCCTGCTCGCGGGCTAGGGAGACCCGGTAGCGGGACACGGGGGCCGGGGCGGGCCGGTCCGGGGTGGGCGGGGCGGGGGCGAGCGGGGCGGCGGGGGCGAGCGGGGCCTCGGTGGTGGCGGTCATGGTGGCTCCTTGGCCGGGCGGCGGGGCCGCCGCGGGGGTGCTGCGGCCCGTACCCCTACTTGTGCCGTCGCCGGCTGGCGTCGACGTGACCGCCCGGGGGAGCCCGGATGTGCGGCGGCTGAATGACCGGTTCGCCGCCGTGCGGGGCGCCGGGCCCGCGCCGCGCCGCCCGTGCCGGGCCCGCGCCGCGCCCGTGCCGGGCCCCGCCCCGGCCGTGCGCGGCTCACGCGGCGGTTCGCCGCCGCCCCGGGTCAGCCGAGGGCGTCGGTGATGCGCTGCGACGCCCGGCGGGCGGCCGTCCGGGGGTCCTCGCCGCGCAGGACGGCCGTCATGTACGGCTTGATGGGGTTGTCCGCCTCGACGTCGGCCCACTTCGGGGAGTTCGGGGTCGCCCGGCCGCGCGCGGCGCCCGCGGCCATCGCGGCCGTGCCCTCCTCGCCCTCGACGACGGAGGCGAGGGAGGTCTTGTTCGGCACGTAGTTCATGGTGCGGGCCAGGTCGGTCTGCCACTCCCTGCCGGCCAGGGCCGCCACGACGTCGATCGCCTGGGCGCGTTCCCCGGCGTGCACGGGGACGACCAGGACGGAGCCGCCGGTGAAGACGGCGCCGGGCTCGTCGGCGGTCTTGCCGGGGATGGGGAAGAAGCCGAGGCGGGAGGCGAGGGCCGGGTTGTGCGCCTGGACGGCGGCGGCGGCGCCGGGGGTGGCGATGATCTGGGCGATCTCGCCCTTGGCGAAGACCTCGGCCTGCGGCGGGTTCTCCTCGTCGGCGTCCTTCGGCGCGGTGCCGAGGGACTGGAGCTTCTCGTAGAACGCCATGCCCTTGAGGGCGGCGGGCGTGTCGAGGGCGCCGACCCATCTGCCGTCCTTCTCGACCGCCAGTTCGCCGCCCTCGTCCCAGATGAAGCCGGAGAGGGTGTACCAGTCCTGGCCGGCGAGGTAGATGCCCTGCGCCCCGGTCCGGTTGATCGCCTCGGTGTCCTCCAGCCACTGCTCGCGGGTCTTGGGCGGCTCCTCGACGCCGGCCTTCTCGAAGAGGTCCTTGCGGTAGATGACGACCCGGTTGGCGGCGTACCAGGGGATGCCGTACTGCCCGCCGTCGATGCTGCCCGGCTCGGCGAGGCCGGGTATCCACTCCTCGCGGCCGAGGTCGCGCACGGACTCCAGCGTCAGGTCGTACAGGAGGTCGGTCTGGGCGTACTGGGCGACCTGGGTGTTGCCGACCTCGATGACGTCGGGGGCGTCGTCGCCGGCCAGGGCCGTGGTGACCTTCTTGCCGATGCCGGTCCACTCCTGGAGGACGATGTCGAGCCGGACGCCCGGGTTGTCCCGCTCGTACGCGGCCGTGAACCGCTTCAGGAACTCGTCGGAGGCACTGCCCTTCATCAGCCAGACGGTGACCGTGCGGCTCGTTCCGTCCTCCCCGGGCAGGAGGCCGCAGCCGGCGAGGGCGAGGCTCGTCAGGAGGGCGGTGGGGCAGGCGAGCAGGCGCTTCTTCACGTAGGTCACCTTTTGCTTGTGGTGCAGGCAGGACGGACCCGACGTGGGGGGAGCGAACAGGTTCGCACGGGCGATGGCTGGATTTTGGTATGTACCAATGGCCCGGTCAAGTCGGTGGGCCCCGCCTCGCGGCCCGCGTCCGCCTGGGGCACCGTGGAAGGGCGCGCCGGCGGGCGCGAGCCACCCTTCGACGAGGAGGCCGCCATGTCACACCACACGTACCGCGTCACGGAGATCGTGGGCACCTCGCGCACGGGCCTGGACGAGGCGATCCGCAACGGGATCGCGCGGGCCGCGCAGACCCTGCACAACCTGGACTGGTTCGAGGTGACGCAGGTGCGGGGGCACCTGGAGGACGGCAAGGTGGCGCACTACCAGGTGGGGCTGAAGGTGGGATTCCGGCTCGACGACCCGGGCACGGGCGGCGAGGGATAGCGGCGGATCCGCCGGCGGGGTGCCGGTCGGGTACCCGGTGCCGGGTGCTCGGGTGCACGGGTGCCGGGTGCTCGGGTGCACGGGTGCCGGGCCGTCAGCAGTGCCGGGCGGTCGGGTGCCGGGCCGTCAGAGGTGCCGGGCGGTCAGGTGCGGCCCTCCTTCTCCTGGGCGCGGTGCAGGGCCGGCGAGCTCAGCGCCCAGTCGGCCCGCACGACGTGGAAGCCGGCCTTCCGCGCCGCCTCGCACACCAGCTCGTCGTCGTCGACCAGCATGCGCACCTCGCGGCTGCGCCCGAGCCGGCGCAGCACCTCCATCTTGGTCAGACGGGCGGGGCGCCGGTCGTCGTCGCCGCGCATGTGGAGGCGGCCCTCGGGCAGGCCGTGCCGGGAGAGCCAGTCGAGGCTGTCCTCGCGGCAGCGCTCGGGGCGCCCCGTCAGGTAGCGGATCTCGCACTGGCGCGCTGCCTCCAGGCACAGGGCGACGCCCGGCGGGAGGGGCGGGTCCTGCGGCGCCGCGTCGAAGAAGGCGTCCCAGTCGCGCGGGTCGCGCTCCAGGAAGTGCTGCCGGTGCCGGGCGTCGGAGAGGGTGTTGTCCAGGTCGAACACGGCCAGGGGCCTGCGGTTGGTCGTCACCCTCGCCAGGGTAGGGAATCCGGCCGGGCGCGAGGCGTTGTAGCGGGTGTGAGTCCTGATGACGTCGCCCCTCTGCCGCTGCGCCTGTCCGTGCTCGACCGCTCCCGGATCCGCGAGGGGGGTGACGCGGCAGGGGCCCTGCGGGACACGGTGGGGCTCGCGCGGGACGCGGAGGCGTGGGGGTACCACCGGTTCTGGGTGTCGGAGCACCACGGGGTGCCGGGCATCGCCGGTTCGGCGCCCACCGTGCTGGCGGCGGCCGTCGCCGGGGCGACCTCGTCCATCCGGGTGGGGACCGGCGGGGTGATGCTGCCGAACCACCGGCCGCTGGTGGTGGCCGAGCAGTTCGGGGTGCTGGAGGCGCTGTTCCCGGGCCGGATCGACATGGGCCTGGGGCGTTCGGTGGGGTTCACCGACGGGGTGCGCGGGGCGCTGGGGTACGGCAAGGAGGCGGCCGGGGAGTTCGCCGCGCGGCTGGACGAGCTGCTGGGCTGGTTCCGCGGTACGCAGCAGGCCCATCCGGGGGTGCGGGCGCTGCCGTCGGAGGGGCTGCGCGTGCCGCCGTTCGTGCTGGCGACCGGCGAGGGGGCGGGGATCGCGGCGGCGGCCGGGCTGCCGCTGGTGATCGGCGACCTGAGCGGCCGGGCGAAGGTCCTGGCGGCGATCGAGCGGTACCGTGCGGCTTTCCGGCCCTCCGTGTGGGCCGCCGAGCCGTACGTGGTGGTGGCGGGCACGGTCGCGGTGGCGGGTACGGAGGAGGAGGCGGCGCGGCTGCTGGTCTCCGAGGCCTGGTCGATGGCGTACGCGCGGACGCACGGCACGTTCCCGCCGCTCCCCGCGCCCGAGGCGGTCGCCGGGCGGCCGACGACGGCGCGGCAGCGGGAGTTCTACGAGGCGGGGCTGCGCGGCCACGTCCACGGGACGGAGGAGGGGGTGCGGGCCGCGCTGGCCGAGGTGGCGGCGGTGACCGGGGCGGACGAACTGCTGGTCACGACCAGTTCCCACGACCGCGCCGCCCTCCGCGACTCCTACCGGCGCCTCGCACGCCTCGCGGGGCTGCGCCCGGCCGCCCCGCGGGCGGCCCCGAGCCGCACGGCGCACCGGGCCCCGCGCGCACCGGGCCGGTAGGCGCCGGGCCCGCGGGCTCCGGGCTCGTGCGCACCGGGCCGGTAGGCGCCGGGCCCGCGGGCTCCGGGCCCGTACGCGCCGGCCACGAGGCGCCGAACGGCACGTACGGCTCCGGCCCGCGGGGGCGTCCGTCGCCCGCGGGGGCGTCCGTCCCCGCGCGGGGTCAGTCCTTCCGCCGCCGGGAGGCGCGCAGCCACTCGCGGTTCATCGCCGAGATCGACGGCAGCGGGATGCCCTTCGGGCAGGCCGTGGCGCACTCGCCGGTCAGGGTGCAGCCGCCGAACCCCTCCGCGTCCATCCGCGCCACCATGTCCAGCACGCGGCTCTCCCGCTCGGGCGCGCCCTGCGGCAGGGCGCCCAGGTGGTTGACCTTCGCCGAGGTGAACAGCATCGCCGACCCGTTCGGGCAGGCCGCGACGCAGGCGCCGCAGCCGATGCACTCGGCGTGCTCGAACGCGTAGTCGGCGTCGGCCTTCGGTACGGGCGTGGCGTGCGCCTCGGGGGCGGAGCCGGTCGGGACGCTGACGTACCCGCCGGCCTGGATGATGCGGTCGAACGCCGACCGGTCCACGACCAGGTCCTTGACCACCGGGAAGGCCGCGGCGCGCCACGGCTCGACGTCGATGGTGTCGCCGTCCCGGAAGGAGCGCATGTGGAGCTGGCAGGTGGTGGTGCGCTCCGGACCGTGGGCGTCGCCGTTGATGACGAGGCTGCACGCCCCGCAGATGCCCTCGCGGCAGTCGTGGTCGAAGGCGACGGGTTCCTCGCCGCGCAGGATCAGCTCCTCGTTGAGGGTGTCGAGCATCTCCAGGAACGACATGTCCGGGGAGATGCCGTCGACCTCGTAGGTGGCCATGGCGCCGGGGGCGTCGGCGTTGCGCTGGCGCCAGACGCGCAGGGTGAGCCTCATGCGTAGCTCCGCTGGGTGGGGTGGACGTACTCGAAGACGAGGTCCTCCTTGTGGAGGACGGGCGCGCGGCCGGTCCCGGCGAACTCCCAGGCGGCGGCGTACGAGAACGCCTCGTCGTCCCGGGCGGCCTCGCCGTCCGGGGTCTGGGACTCCTCGCGGAAGTGGCCGCCGCAGGATTCGGTGCGGTGCAGGGCGTCGAGGCACATCAGCTCGGCGAGCTCGAGGTAGTCGACGATCCGGTTGGCCTTCTCCAGGGACTGGTTCAGCTCCTCGCCGCTGCCGGGCACCCTGACGCGCCGCCAGAACTCCTCGCGGATCTCGGGGATGCGGTGCAGGGCCTCGCGCAGGCCCCTCTCGGAGCGGGCCATGCCGCAGTGGTCCCACATCAGTTCGCCGAGCTCGCGGTGGAAGGAGTCGGGGGTGCGGTCGCCGTCGGCGGCGAGCAGCCGCTCCAGCCGGCCGGTGGTCTCCCGCAGGGCGGCGACGGCGGCCGGGTGGGTGCCGTCGACGTCGTCCCGGTGGGGGTTGCGGGCCAGGTAGTCGTTGATGGTCGAGGGCAGGACGAAGTAGCCGTCCGCGAGGCCCTGCATGAGCGCGGACGCGCCGAGCCGGTTGGCTCCGTGGTCGGAGAAGTTCGCCTCGCCGATCGCGAACAGGCCGGGGACGGTGGTCTGGAGGTCGTAGTCGACCCACAGGCCGCCCATCGTGTAGTGCACGGCGGGGTAGATCCGCATCGGCACCCGGTACGGGTCCTCGTCGGTGATCCGCTGGTACATGTCGAAGAGGTTGCCGTACTTCGCCTCGACGGCCTTGCGGCCCATCCGCGCGATGGCGTCGGCGAAGTCCAGGTACACGCCCTGGCCGCCGGGGCCGACGCCCCGGCCCTCGTCGCAGACGTTCTTGGCGGCGCGGGAGGCGATGTCGCGCGGGACGAGGTTGCCGAACGACGGGTACATCCGCTCCAGGTAGTAGTCCCGCTCGTCCTCGGGGATCTCGTGCGGCGGGCGGGTGTCGCCCTTCGCCCTGGGCACCCAGATGCGGCCGTCGTTGCGGAGCGACTCGCTCATCAGCGTCAGCTTCGACTGGTGGTCGCCGGTGCGCGGGATGCAGGTGGGATGGATCTGGGTGAAGCAGGGGTTCGCGAAGTACGCGCCGCGGCGGTGTGCCCGCCAGACCGCGGTGGCGTTGGAGTTCATGGCGTTGGTCGACAGGTAGAAGACGTTGCCGTAGCCGCCGGTCGCCAGGACCACCGCGTCCGCGAAGTGGGTGGTGACCCGCCCGGTGACCAGGTCGCGGGCGACGATGCCGCGCGCCCGCCCGTCGACCACGATCAGGTCGAGCATCTCGGTGCGCGGGTGCATCTCCACGTTCCCGGCGGCGATCTGCCGCGACAGCGCCTGGTAGGCGCCGAGGAGGAGCTGCTGGCCGGTCTGGCCGCGGGCGTAGAAGGTGCGGGAGACCTGGACGCCGCCGAAGGAGCGGGTGTCGAGCAGGCCGCCGTACTCGCGGGCGAAGGGGACGCCCTGGGCGACGCACTGGTCGATGATCTGGACGGAGATCTGCGCCAGCCGGTGGACGTTGGACTCGCGGGCGCGGAAGTCGCCGCCCTTGACGGTGTCGTAGAACAGGCGGTGCACCGAGTCGCCGTCGTTGCGGTAGTTCTTGGCGGCGTTGATGCCGCCCTGCGCGGCGATGGAGTGGGCGCGGCGGGGCGAGTCCTGGTAGCAGAACTGGACGACGCGGTAGCCCTGCTCGGCGAGGGTCGCGCCGGCGGAGCCGCCGGCGAGGCCGGTGCCGACGACGATGACGGTGTGCTTGCGGCGGTTGGCCGGGTTGACGAGCTTCGCCTCGAAGCGGCGGGTGTCCCAGCGCTCCGCGACGGGGCCCTCGGGGGCCTTGGTGTCGGCGATGGGCTCGCCGGTCGTGTAGGAGGTGTAGGCGCTCATGTCAGCTGACGACTCCGGTCATGACGGCGACGGGCACGGCGACGAAGCCCGCCGTGAGGGCCAGGGCGAGGGCGTTGGCGGCGCCCTTCAGCGCGCGGTCGCGGCGGGCGCTGCCCGCGCCGAGGGTCTGGGCGGCGCTCCAGAAGCCGTGCCGGACGTGCAGGCCGACCGCGAGCATGGCGACGATGTAGATGACGTTGCCGTACCAGGTGGAGAAGGTCGCGACGACGTTCTCGTACGGGTGGCCCGGCTGGGCGTTGGCGTTGACGGTGAGGGTGGTCAGGTCGAGCAGGTGCCAGACGACGAAGAGGGCGATGATGACGCCGCCCCAGCGCATGGTGCGGGTCGCGTAGCTCGCCCGGCGCCGCTTGTGGACGTAACCGACGGGCCGCGCCCGCAGGTCGATGCGGCTGAGCTGGAACGCCGACACGCCGTGGGCGACCACGGCGGCGACGAGGAGGATCCGCACGCCCCACAGGGCCCAGCCGTGGTGGAGGACCGGGGCGCCCATGGTGCGCAGCCAGTGGCCGTACGCGTTGAACTCGCCGGGTCCGAAGAAGACCTTGAGGTTGCCCACCACGTGGGCGACGAGGTAGCCGAGGAGGATCAGGCCGCTGACGGCCATGACCGCCTTCTTGCCGACGGTCGATCCGAGGAAGGTGCGCCGGGGAGGGCGCTTGGGGGAGGATGTCCGCTCCGTCCCCGAGGGGTGCGTCCGCGATGCCAGAGCCATGGGTCCCGAGGCTAGGGCCGACCGTCCCCAGTGGTCCAAGACATGGCCGGGCTGATCTTCATAGGCGTTGTCTATCGATCCGGCCTATGCTGGGCTGATGCAGTTCCAGCAGCTCGTGTACTTCGTGGCGGTCGCCGAGACCCGGCACTTCACCCGCGCCGCCGAGCGCGTCCACGTCTCCCAGCCCTCGCTCTCGCAGCAGATCCGGGCGCTGGAGAAGGAGCTGGGCGCCGAGCTGTTCAGCCGGGCGCGGGGCAACATCGCCCTGACCGACGCCGGGGAGGCGCTGCTGCCGCTCGCCCGGCGCATCCTGGCCGACGCCGACACGGCCCGGCAGGAGGTGCACGAGCTGGCCCGGCTGCGGCGCGGGCGGGTGCGCCTGGGGGCGACGCCCAGCCTGTGCACGGGGCTGCTCCCGGAGGTGCTGCGGGCCTTCCACGACCTCTACCCGGGGATCAGGATCCTGATCGAGGAGGGCGGCTCCCACGACCTGGTGCGGGGGCTGGCCCGCGGCGCGCTCGACCTCGCCCTGGTGGTGCTGCCGCTGCCGGCGCAGTCGCCCGCGCTGACGACGGTGGAGCTGCTCCAGGAGGACCTGGTCGTCGTCTCGTCGGCGGCGGAGGAGGCGCCCCGGCGCCCGGTGCGCATCGCGGACCTCCAGGGCCGGCCGATGGTGATGTTCCGGCACGGGTACGACCTGCGGGAGCTGACGGTGGCGGCGTGCCGGGCGGAGGGGTTCGAGCCGTCGTTCACGGTGGAGGGCGGCGAGATGGACGCGGTCCTCGGTTTCGTGCGGGCGGGCCTCGGCGTGGCGGTGGTGCCCAGCATGGTCGCGGCCCGCGCGGGCCGCGACGTACGGGTCACCGCCCTGGCCCCGCCGGGTCTGCGCCGCACCGTCGCGCTGGCGCACCGGAGCGACGTGGCCCCGCCCCGCGCGGCCCGCGAACTCCAGCGGGTGCTGCTGCGCTCGGTGGTGCCGCCGGGGTAGCTACTAGGCCCCGGGGCCCAGCCGCAGGACGGCCCGGACCGTCTTGCCGCCGGGGGCGGGCGTCACCGCGACCCGGTGGCTGAGCCGCCGGACGAGGGGCCAGCCGAACCCGCCGGGCGCGGCGGCGCGGTCGTCGCCGTGCGGCCGGGTGCGCGGCGGCGCGGGGGAGGCGTCGGTGACCTCGACGGTGAGGTCGCCGCCGTCGCCGTCCAGCTCCGCGTGGAAGGCGGTGACGCCGCCGCCGTGCCGCACGGCGTTGGTGACCAGCTCGGTGACGACGAGGAGGACGTCGTCCTCGACCCGCGGCGGTACCGGGCCCGCCGCGCGGGTGCGCAGGAGGTCGCGCACACGGGCCCGCGCGGCGGCGACGGCGCGGTGCCGGCCGTCGGCGGGGTCGCCGGGTGGCCGGGCGGCGGTGGGCGGCCGCGCTTCGGGGGTGGTGGGCGGCCCGGCGGCGGTGGGCGGCCCCGCGTAGGCACTGGTGGACGGCCCGGCGGCGGTGGGCGGCCCCGCGTAGGCACTGGTGGACGGCCCGGCGGCGGTCGGGGGCCGCGCTTCGGGGGTGGTGGGCGGCCCGGCGGCGGTGGGCGGCCGCGCCTCGGCGGGTGCACCTTCCGGGGGCGGCTGCCGCCCGTCGGTGGTGGGGTGCCGTGCGTCCGCGGCGGAGTGGGCGGGGGGCCGCTCCGGCACGGGGGCGGCGGCGGGCGGCCCGCCCCCGGTGGGACGCGGTCCGCCTCCGGTGGCGCGGGCGGGGGGCTGCCCCGCCGGGTGTGCGGCGGGGTGCTCGGCGGCCGTCATGTTCCTCCCGCGGTGCTCCGGTGCCGGTCATGACCCGTGGTGGGGCTCCTTCACGTCCCCGGTGACCCGGCGCCGGGCGGCGTGGTCCGGATCGCCGCCGCCCCGCTGCCGCGTGGCTCCCGGGGCCGCGTCGCCCTGCCCGTATTCTCCCCTCGCGCCGCCGGTGAGTCGACCTGTGGGCCCGTACGACCCGGCCCTCGGGGCGTCCACCGCCCGGTCGGCGACCTCGCGCGTCCGGCCGTCGGGGACGTCCGGTGGCCCGGACGTCGGGCTTCCGGCGCCCTCGGTACCCGGGCGGGGGCGCGCCGGGCGTCCGGAGCCTGCCCGGCGGCGGGCGGGGGCCCGTACGTGCGGCGGGCGGTGGCCCCGCTGCTACGAGGACGGGGGCGGGGGCGGCGCGGGGCGCGTGGCGGCGGCCTGCTCGGCCGCGGCCATCCGGCCGCCCGCCTCCTCCGCGGTCGCGAAGAGGTACGCCGTGCCGGTCAGCTCCAGGAGGCGGTCGAGCAGCGGCGGCCGGTTGTCCAGGTGCAGCGGCGTCCCGGTCTCGCCGGCCTTCCGGTGGATCATGAGCAGAGCCGCGAGGCCCAGCGAGTCGCAGAGCGTGAGCCCGGCGCAGTCCAGGCGGAGCCGCCGGGGCGGCGGGTCGGCGGTCAGGCAGGACCGCGCGGCCGCGGTGAGGTCGTCGGCGGTCTCCCAGTCGAGCTCGCCGCCGAGGCGGATGCGGGCGACGCCGGAACCGTCCACGGTCGTCACCAGGTCGAGGTAGTCGTATCGGTCAGCGTTCATGGTGAGAGGCGGGGCCGGGGACGGGGGGACGAGTATCACGCGCGCGCAGCGCGGCGCGGCCCCGCGCGAGGAGGGCCAGGGTGCGGGGGAAGTCTTTCAGGTGCTCGGTCATGGCGGCGAGGGCGGGGTCGAGGTAGCGGGCGGGGACGCGCCGCGCCTCCAGGACGTCGCCGGTCCACAGCAGGAAGTCGGTGAACAGCCGGTCGTCGTCGGTGTAGAGGGCGGCGGCGAGGAAGTCGACGATGTGGGCGATGTCCTCGGCGGTGCGCTCCCGCTGGGCGCCGGTGTAGGCGCGCATCGCCGGGAGCCGCTCCTCCAGGGCCGTCAGTGTGTCCCTCACCAGTCCCCGTCTGTCCCGCATCACCAGGGTGTACTCCTGGTCGCCCAGGTGCGGCAGGTCGTCCACGGTCAGCCGGGCGGCGCCGGGCGAGGGGCGCGGCAGGCCGCGGCCGAGGACGTCCGCCGCGGCGCGGGCGTCCGGGGCCCAGGCGTCGGCGCCCAGCAGCCGGGCGTGGCGGCCGTCGGCGCCGAACGCGGCCCCGCCCACGAGGACGGGGATGCCGATGGCCTGCACCGCGGTGATCGCCGTGTGGGCGGCCGGGAGGCGCGTGGGGAGGGAGGAGGACAGCGCCAGCACCGCGGGGGCGGTCTGGTGCAGGTGGGCGATGAGGTGCGGGGTGGGCACGTGGGCGCCGAGGAAGTCGACCCGGTGGCCGCGGTGGCGCAGCACCTCGGCCAGCAGCCGTGCGGGCAGGGCGTGCCACTCGCCGTCCACGCACGCCACGGTCACCGCCCCCGCGGAGCCGGGCGGCGGCGCCGGCGCGTGGTGGGCCATGGCGGCGATGACCCGCTCGTGGATGGCGGTGGCGGCGTGCTCCCGGGCCACGGTGAGGCGCCCCGCCGCCCACTCCTCGCCGACCCTGTTCTGCACGGCGGCGATGACCTCCAGCAGGACGTGCTCGGTGGCGGCGCCGTCGTCGAGGGCGGCGAACACCGCCCGCGTGGCGGCGGGCTCGTCCCCGGCGCTCACGGCTTGCCACAGCGCTGCGCGGGCGCGGGCCAGCAGGGTCTCGTCGTCCGTCGCGGACGTGGTCGTCGTTTCGCTCATGCGGTGTACCTGCCCCGTGTGTGGCCGTCCACCGCTGTCAGGTGCGTCGTACGGGGCGCGGTGATCGCCATGACCGCGACGTCGTCCTGGCGGTGGTCCCCGGTCCACGTGGCGGCGGCGAGCTGGATGTGCTCGACGACGGCTTCGGCGGGCATGTCGGCGCACTCCGCGAGCGTGTCCCGCAGGCGCTCGTCGCCCCACATGACGTCGCCCAGCGGGCCGCCCCTCGCCTCGGTGACGCCGTCGGTGTAGAGCAGGCAGGTCTCACCGGGCTGGAGGTCGACGTGGGCGGTGGTGGACCGGAGGTCGGGCAGCGCGCCGACCAGGGTGCCGGACGTGTCGGCCTCCTCGACCGTGCCGTCCTGGCGGAGGATCAGCGGGGCGGGGTGGCCGGCGCTGGTCAGCCGCAGGTGGGTGACGCCGCCGCTGCGCCGCACCGAGGCGAGGACGAGGGTGGCGAAGCGGGTGTGGTGGCTGCTGAGGAGGGCGCCGTTGAGGAGGCACAGCAGCCTGCCGTGGTCGTCCGCCAGCGGCAGCAGCGCCTGCAGGGTGTTGCGTATCTTGCCGGTCAGCACGGCGGCCTGGAGTCCCTTGCCGCACACGTCGCCCAGGACCGCCAGGGTCTCGTCGTCGGGTCCGGCGCCGGGGTGGACGTCGTAGAAGTCGCCGCCGACGCGCTCGGTCTCCTTGGAGGCGCGGTAGCCGCCGGCGTACTCGACCCCGTGCACCTGCCGCAGGGCCGGGGGCAGCAGCTCGGCCATGAGCGTGGCCGTGATGCCGCTCTGCTCCGTGTACAGGCGGGCGGCGGACAGGGCGATGCCCGCCCGCGCGGCGAAGATCCGCGCGAAGACCTCCTCCGAGGCGTCGAAGGCGGCGTGGTCGCCGCGCCGCAGCAGGATCAGCGCCCCGGCCGGTACGCCGTGGCCCGGCAGCGGGGTGACCGCCACCGACCCGACCGGGCCGGTCAGCGCCTCGGGCACCGCCCAGTCGGGCAGCGCCGCCGGGTCGATCCAGCGCGACGGGACCGGCGGGAAGCCCTGCAGGGCCTCGGCCAGGCCGGGCACGGCCGACGGGTCGATCCGCGCCGTGCGGTGCGTGACCGTGCCGCCGGCGGCGACCGCCAGCGGGTGGCGCCGGCCCGCGCCGGGCGCCACGAGGACGGCGGCGTCGGCCAGGTGCTCGGCCGCCATGCCGACCGTCACCTCCATGCACCGCTCCGTGTTCAGGGAGGCCAGCAGCCGGGAGGAGGCGTCCGCCAGGAACGCGGTGCGCTCCTGCTCGCTGCGGAGCGCCGCCTGGGCCTGCGACCGGTCGGTGTCGTCGACCAGCCACCACACGGTGTGGCCGCCCTCGCCGGGTGTGGGGTGGGCCTCCAGGGTCCGGGTCCCGTGGCGTCCGCGGACCGGCCCCGCCGGTCCCGCCCGCCGCGCGGCGCCGGGGCCGGTGCTCCGGTGCCCCCGCACGAGCCAGTCGGGCGCCGCGTCCGCGAGCCGCGCTCCGCGCACCGCCCCGGGGAACAGGGCGGCGGCCCGCGCGTTCGCCTCCACGACGGTTCCGGCGGTGTCCACGACCATGGCCGGGTAGGGCGCCCTCAACCAGGAGGCGCCCACGGACGACATCAGGCCCTGCGCCGAGCGCGGGGGGCCTTCGCAACTCTCCATATCTCCGGTCCCCGCGCCGCGGGGCCGATCACCTTCCACTGGAAGACAGGATTCCCCCACCTTCCCTCAGTCGCACGCGCGGATCAACCTCGTGCCCGCCGGTCCTCACCGTTCGGCCACAGGGAGCGGAGTGGCCGATTCCACAGGGGCGCCCGCATCCGGTGACGGGCGGCGGCGCACGCGGCGGTGCGAGCGGGGCCGCACGCGCCGGTGCCCGCGGCCGTGCGGGCCCGCGCGCGGCCACCCCGTACCCGCCCCGCAGGCGGGCCGCCCGCGTCCCCGGCACCGAAGCGCCGGTCCCCCGGGCCGCACGGGCGGTGTGTGCGGCCTCACCCCGGCGGGCCGGGGCCCGGCCGGGGCGCCGCCCCCGCACCGGCGCGGCGGGCCGGGCCCTCAGACGGCGTCGGCGAGGACCAGGGAGTGGATGCGGTCGGGGGCGCCGGGGCGGGCGTAGTACCACCCCTGGGCGGTGTCGCAGCCCAGGGCGCGCAGTTGCTCGGCCTGCGCGGCGGTCTCCACGCCCTCGACGGTGACGGCCAGTTCGAGGCTGTGCGCCAGCGAGACGATGCCCTCCACGATCTTCATGTCGACCGGGTCGGCCGGGTGCTGCTGCATGCCCCGCGTGAACGAGCGGTCGAGCTTGAGGACGCTCACCGGGAGTCGGCGGAGGTTGGCCAGGTTCGAGTAGCCGGTGCCGAAGTCGTCCAGCGCGATGTCGACGCCCATCTCGGCGAGCTGCCGCAGCGGCTTGAGCAGGTCCTCGTCGGCGCCGATGAGGGCGGACTCGGTGACCTCCAGGCACAGCGCGCCCGGTGCGAGCCCCGAGCGGTCCAGCACGTCGGTGATGTCGCCGACGAGGCCGGGGTGGTGGAGCTGGGTGGGCGACAGGTTGACGTTGATGCGCAGCGGGCCGCCGTCGGCGTGGCGGTGCTTCCAGAACCGGGCCTGCCGGACCGCCTCGTCCAGGACCCAGCGGCCCAGCGGGACGATCAGGCCGGTGTGCTCGGCGAGCGGGATGAACCGGTCGGGCCCGAGCACCCCGTGCTGCGGGTGGCACCAGCGGACCAGGGCCTCGGCGCCGTGCACGGTGCCGTCGCCGAGGTGGATGAGGGGCTGGTACTCGATGAAGAACTCGCCCCGGTCCAGGGCGGCCGGGAGGGCGGTGGTCAGGCCGTGCCGGGTGATGGCGCGGGCGTCGGCCTCCGGGTCGGCCCGCTCGTAGCGGTTGCCGCCCGCCGACTTCGCCCGGTACATGGTGATGTCGGCGCTGCGCAGCACGTCGGCGGGTCCGCGCTCGCCGGCGCGGCCCTCCACGATGCCGATGCTGCCCCGCACGGTGATCTCCCGTCCGTCGAGGCTGATCGGGGTGGACAGGGCGGCCAGGATGCGGCCGGCCAGCTCCTCGGCGTCCCGCTCGGTGACGCGGGGCCCGGTGGTGAGCGCGACGAACTCGTCGCCGCCGAGCCGGGCGACCATCTCGCCGGGCGCGGTGGCGCAGGTCTGCAGCCGGTCGGCGACCTCCACGAGGAGCCGGTCGCCCGCGGCGTGGCCCAGACTGTCGTTGATGGCCTTGAAGCCGTCCAGGTCGAGGTAGCACAGGCCGAAGCGGCTGTCCTCGCCGGCCGTGAGCGCCTTCTCCAGCCGCTCGGAGAACAGGGTGCGGTTGGGCAGCCCGGTGAGCGCGTCGTGGGTGGCCTCGTAGCGCAGGCGCAGGTTGAGCAGCCGCCGCTCGGTGGTGTCCTCCATGAGGGCGAGCTGGTACTGGGGGCGGCCCTCGGGGTCGCGGAGCAGGGAGACGGTCAGGTTGGTCCACAGGACGGTGCCGTCGGAGCGGTAGAACGGCTTCTCGACGCGGAAGTGGTCGCGCTCGCCGCGGACGAGCTCGCCGTACAGGTTCCAGACGTGCGGCGCGTCCTCGGGGTGGACCCACTCGGTGACCTTGCGGCCGCGCACGACCTGCTCCAGGCCGCCGAACATGCGGGTGAGCGCCCCGTTGACGTCGAGGACGTTGCCGTCGAGGTCGGCGATGCCGATGCCGATGGCGGCGTCCTCGAAGACGGCGCGGAAGCGGGCCTCCGTGGCGTGCAGGGCCTGTTCGGCGAAGGCGCGGGCGGCGAGCGCGGACCGGGCGATGGCCTCCTGCTCGCTGAGGGTCCGCTCGCGCAGGGCCCGCGCGAACCCGGCGGCCAGGGCGTGCTGGAGGCGGGCGCAGCGGGCCCGCAGGTCGTCGGCGGGCGTGTCCGCGCCGGTGCCGCAGTAGAGCACCAGGTACGAGTCGACGACGCCGAGCGTGCGGCTCAGGGCGTCCGGGTCCGTGCAGTGGGCGGCGACCAGGGCGGCGCCCACCGCCTGGGCGGGCGCCACGTCGAAGGGGCGGGCGCGCAGGGCGGCGCTGAGCCGCTCGGCGAGCGGCAGCAGGTGCTGCTCGAACTCGGTGCGGGTCATCGACGTCGCCGTGACGGGGAAGATGGCCCGGCTCCATATGGTCGCGAACCGCTGGAGTCTGTCCTCCAGGCCGTCGGGTTCCGCCGTGGAACCCGACACCTGCGCCGGCGTGCTCACCCCTTGCGCCCCACCCCGGCGAAGCCCGAGAAGGCGTACGGATCCTCCTGCTCGGGCGGGGTGTCGGGCCGCCAGTGCGGCATCGACACGAGGCCGGGCTCGACCATCGCCAGGCCGTCGAAGAACCGGGCGACCTCGTCGCGGGAGCGCATGACCAGCGGGTTCCTGATGTCGCGGTAGACGCCGACCGTGCCGCCCGCCTGCTCCTGCGGGACGGGGATGCCGTCGAACGACGCGTGGGTGAGGATCAGGAGGCTGCCGGGCGCCAGGGCGTCGCGGAGGGTGGCGACCGCGTCGTAGGGCCGGTCGGCGTCCTCCAGGAAGTGCAGGACGGCGACGAGGAGCAGCGCCACGGGCCGGTCCAGGTCCAGGAGGCGGCCCACCTCGGGGCTGTTGAGGATGTCGTGCGGCTTGCGGAGGTCCGCGGCGGCGATGTCGGCGCGGTCGTCGCCGTCGAGGACGGCCTTGCTGTGGGCGACCGCGACCGGGTCGTGGTCGACGTAGACGACGCGGGCGTCGGGGGCGGCCTGCCGGGCGACCTCGTGGACGTTGCCGAACGTCGGTATGCCGGAGCCGATGTCGAGGAACTGGGTGACGCCCTCGCCGACGGCGTGGCGGACGGCGCGGCGCATGAAGGCCCGGTTCGCCTGCATGATCTTGGGGAGGCCCGGCAGGAACTCCATGGCCCTGCGCGCGGCCTCGCGGTCGACCTCGAAGTTGTGGGAGCCGCCCAGGTAGTAGTCGTAGATGCGGGACACGCTCGGCACCGACAGGTCGATGCCCGGCGGGGCCCAGGCGGGACGGTCCATCGAATCTCCAACAGTCGCCACGGTGTTCGGCCTTGAAGCGGGCCGGTGTTCGAGCCGAGGCTACTGATCGCCCGCCGGGAGGGCGAGGGGAAACGGAAAAATGCGATCCGTTCTTCGTCACAGGCCACCGGCACGTGCGCGGACCGGCCGGCGGTCCGGCGGCGGCCCGCCGCCGGTGGCCTGACGGGACGCCGGCCGGTCCGCGTCGCGCGCGGGGCACTCTACCCCGGCGCCCCGGCCGACCGCCCGTCCGTGCGGTGAGGCGGCAAGTCCCTTTCGAACACGCGTCGTTGACGTGAGCCCTGTGACGCCCCGGACCTCGCGGCGGGTGGTCCGGGACCCCTCCGGCCCCCGGGCTCACCGTCGGACACGGCGGCCGGCGGTGACCGGCCCGGACGGGAGCAGGGGCGGGCGGACGGACGGGCGGGTGGACCGGCGGCCGGACGGGCGTTCGGAGCGTGCCGCCATCGGGGGACTGCCCGCGCTTCCACGGGCGGGCCGTCGTTGATCAGATCATGTTCCTCGGCGTGTACGGATCCCTGGCCTTACGGGTGTCGGCGAGCGTCGCGCTCGTATGGCCGCTCCTCCTCTCCCCCGCCCTGACCGGTCCGGCGTCCGCGCACAGCTGCGCCCACGCCACCACCGGACCCGGCGGGCGTACGGACGCGGTGGCCGTCGCGGGCGGCGCCCGCTGCACCCCGCCCCCGCCACCCTCCCCATCGACGTCCCCCTCCCCCACCTCCACGCCCGTCCCCTCCCCCACCTCCGCCCCCGTGCCCTCGCCGTCGCCCGCGCCGTCGCCGCCCGCGACCCCCGCCCCCGCCCCGGTACCCGGCCCTCCGCCCTCCCCGGCGCCCGCGCCCGTGCCCCCCGCCCGCCCGGCCGATCCCCTGCCACCGCTCCCCCCGCCCTCCGTCCCCGCGGCGCCCGCGCCGCCGCCCGCCCTGCCCGCGCCGCCCGCGCCCCGTCCGCCCGGGCCGTGGCACAGCGCGGCGCCCGGCCCCCTGCCCGTCCCGCCGCCGCCCGGCTACCGGGGCGTGCGGCGCTCGCAGGCCGGCCGGGGGCCGTCGATGGTGTCGCTGATGCTGCTGCTCACCGCACCCGCCGTGTTCGCCGCGGCCGTCCTGCGCCCGCGCTCCCGCTGAGCCGGGCACGGCACCGCCGCCGACACCGGCACCGGCGCCGGCACCGGCACCGCCACCCGCCACCCGACACCCGACAAGGAGACACATGTCGCAATGGCTCGCCCTCACCCTGGCGATGGCCGCCGCCTGCGCGGTCGTGCTGGCCATCGTCGTCATCAACCACCGCCGCGTCGGCGAGGACGACGACCCGACGCAGACACCGGACGTCATGGAGTACATGACGATGATGATCGGCGTGGTCTACGCGATCGTCCTCGGCCTGGCCATCGCCGGTGTCTGGGAGGGCCGCGGCGCCGCCCAGGAGAGCGTCCGCCTGGAGGCGCAGGCGCTGCACGAGGTGGTGGCGCGCTCCGAGGTGTGGCCCGCCGGCGTGCGGGAGCGGATCGGCGCGGACGTCGACGCGTACGTGCGGCACGTGGTCGGCCCCGAGTGGCGGGCCATGGCCGAGCGGGGCGAGGTGACCCCGCGGGGCGACGAACTGCTCGGGCGGGTACGGCGCACGGTGTCGGAGTACCGTCCGGCCGACGCGCACGAGGCGGGGGCGTACCAGCCGCTGGTGGACCAGGTGGCGGCGGCCGACGACGCGCGCGGCCTGCGGGCCGACTCGGCGGGCGCGACGATGCCGGGGGTCGTCTGGTTCGGGCTGGTCGCCGGGGCGCTGGTCGCGGTGGGCCTGATCTTCGCGCTCCAGATCCGCCGGACGTTCCGGGAGTTGCTGCTCGCCGGCCTGTACAGCGCGCTGATCGCCTTCCTGCTGTTCCTGATCTGGTCCATCGACGCGCCGTTCGGGCGGGGCGTGTCGGCGACGACGGAGCCGTTCCTGCACCATTTCCCGCATCTCGGCGACTGAGCGGGCCCGTGGGTGGACCGACCGGGTGAGGGAATGCCCCGTTCGCCCGTCCGGGGTCGCGGGTGTGGTAGGGCGCTCCTAGCGTTCCGGTCATAGAGGGCCATGTCCGTCAACCGTCGCGGAAGCCGTTTCCGCCCCTGCCCCTCGGACCGGAGGACTGATTCCATGCGTGCGATAGGTGCCGCTTCCGCCGCTCTGCTCGGAGCGGCGGCTCTCGCCCTCACCGCGCCGCCCGCGGCCGCGGTGGACCCCTTCACCGTCTCCCCCTCGACCGTCAACCCGGGCGGCCGGGTGGTGCTCGCCGCGCCCGGCTGCTCGGGCACCGCCATGGCCGCGTCCGGGGTCTTCGACACCGTGACGATCCCGGCGGGCGGCTCCGCGCTGGCCACCGTCGACTGGGACGCCCGGCGGGGCGCCTCCTACACGGTGTCCTTCACCTGCGCCGGGGGCTCGCCCGGCACCGCCCAGCTCACCATCGCGTCCGCGACGACCAGTTCGACGTCCGTCCCGACGGTGACCCGCACGGCGACCGTCACCACCACGCCCTCGGGCGTCCGGGGCGGTCTCGGCGGCAGCGTCGGCACCTGGGACGCCGGTGAGCTGGCCGCGGGCGGCTCCCTGGTCGCCGCGGCGGTCGCCGGCACGGTGTTCGTGGTCCGCCGCCGGTCCACCGCCGCGGGCCGCCGCCACTGACCCCGCACCCACCACACCGCCGTTCCCCCGCCCCGCTCCCCCGCCGTCCTCCGCCGGTGGTACGTGCACACCGGCGGCGAGAGCGCCCGTCGCCCCGAGTCCCGCGCCAGGACCCGGGGCGACCGGCGTACTCGGCCGACCGGGAGGTTCGGCCGGTCAGGCGTTTCCGCCGCTCATGCGGCGCCGGCGGTTGACGAACACGGCGCCGCCCAGGGCCGCCGCGCCGACCATCGACGCGCCGACGGCCATCTCGGTGGAGCTGGGGGCCATGGAGCCGCCGAGGCCGCCCTCCGTGCCGCGGCCGCGGATGACGGTGAACGAGGCGGTGGCGACGCGCGAGCTGCCGGTGCAGCGGACCGCGAGGTTGTAGCGGCCCGGAGTGGCGTGGTCGTAGATCCGCGGCGAGGCGGCGGAGTTGCCCGAGGTGTTGTACGTGAGAGCCGTCTTCGGGAACGCGTTGGACGTGACGACACCGCCGCGGGAGCAGCCCGTGACGCTCACCGCCAGGGCGCCGCCCTGGTGCACGTGGGTCGGGGAGACCGTGACGTTCGTCGGAGCGATACCGCCGTTGCCGCCGGTGCCCGTGTGGCTGTCGTGGTCGGTGGCGGCGGCGATCGGGGCCGTGAACCCGATCACCGCGCATGCGGTGGCGGCCACCGCGAGGGCGCGTGAAGCACGCATCGTTGAACCTCCAGCGGAAGACGCCCCCAAAGCGGTGCTCCGGGAAATCGACGGATGCGCCTTCCATGACGCACCCTCACCGGAGATCCGGACCGCCGCATTCCGGGTTCGCGCCACCTACGCCACCCCGGTGAGGCGACACGCCCGGACGGCGCGCGGCGCGGCTGACGGTCCCGCAGGTCACGGCTCGTCAGGGGCCGCGTGCGGAAGGACCCGGACGGACGATCACCCGTCCGCCGACGTGACGGCCTTCCCCGAGGCACCCGCCCGCCGGGGCGTGCGCCACCCGTCCGGCGGGCCGCCACCCGTTCGCCGCGCTGTGATCGCCGGGTGCGCGGGCCGCGCTTACCGTGCCCGGAGGAGGCCACGAAGGGAGAAGCATGGGCCTGGAGCGCAGAGGCGCCGGGGACCGGAGCGCCTGGGACGTGATCAGGGGGCGCCAGCCGTGGGGGGCGCTGGCGCTCGTCATGCTCACCGGTCTGGCCATGGTCCGCAACGGGGTGGACGTGTCGTCCGGGCCGCCCCAGCCGGTGGGCGCGGTCTCGGCCGAGCAGGGGCGCACCGTCGCGGCGCCGAAGCCGGCGGCCGGGCTGCGCCCCCTGGAGTACGCGCCCGCGTCCCGCGTGCGGATCGAGGCGCTGAAGGTGGACGCGCCCGTCATCGACGTGGGGCTCGACAGCCAGGGCTGGATCAGCGCGCCCCCGCCGCAGGACCCGAATCTGGCCGGCTGGTACCAGAACGGCATCGCGCCGGGCCAGTCCGGCACGTCCGTGATCGTCGGGCACGTGGACAACGAGACGGGGCCCGCGGTCTTCTACACGCTGGGCACCATGAAGCCCGGACAGCGGGTGGAGGTGACGCGGTACGACGGGCGGGTGGCGGTCTTCCAGGTGTACGGCGTCGAGGTGTACGACAAGGACGACTTCCCCGGCGTACGGGTCTACGGGGACACGGGCCACCCCGAACTGCGGGTGATCACCTGCGGCGGCGGGTACTCGCGCGCCGGTGGCTACGACGGCAACGTCGTGGTCTACGCCCGGCTGGTGGCCACCCGCTGAACGCCCCCGCCCCGCCGCCGCCCCGCCGCGGCGGGCGGGGCGGCGGCGCGGTACGGCCGGGAACGGCTCCGCGTCGCGACGGGGCGGCGGCGCCGGCCGACGCGGGGGCGGCCGGCCGGGCGGCCGTGCCGGCCCGGCCGGCGGGCCGCCCGGCCGGTTCGGTCCCGTCCGACGGGTCCGCGGCCCCGGTGGGGCCGGTCGCGCCGGCCCCGCCGGGCGGGTCAGCGGCGCGGCACGGTGAGGTGGTACCCCTCGTCGATCAGGCGCGGCAGGTAGGTGCGCAGGGCGCGCACGCTCTGCGAGCGGTCGCCGCCCGCGTCGTGGGAGAGCACGATGACGCCGGGCGCGGCGCCGTCCAGGACGCGGCCGACGATGGTCGCGGTGCCCGGCTCCTTCCAGTCGAGGGTGTCGACGGTCCAGGCGAGCGGTTCCATGCCCAGTTCGGCGCCGATCTCGAAGGAGTGCCGGTTCCAGGCGCCGTAGGGGGCGCGGTACCAGAGGGGGGCGGAGCCGAGCGACCGCTCGATCACCTCGCTGGTCGCGCCGAGCTCGTGGCGGATGCGGGAGGGCTTCAGCTTCGGGATGAGCGGATGGGACCAGGAGTGGTTGCCCACGACGTGCCCGTCGTCGGCCATCTCCCGCAGCAGGTCCGGGTGGTGGACGGCCATCTCGCCGCAGACGAAGAACATGGCGCGCACCCCGTACCGGCGCAGGGTGCCGAGGATGGCCGGGGTGTAGCGGGGGTCCGGCCCGTCGTCGAAGGTGAGGACCATCGTGTTGCCCGCGCCGGCGACCCGCAGGAACGGCCGCTGCCGCACGGGCGGCAGGGCGCGGGCGCCTTGGAGGCGGGGCGGGGTGTGGGAGGTCATGGGCTGGAGCCGGTACGGGGAGGGGGCCATCGGGCGGTTCGCCGACCCGGCGGCCGGGCCCACCGCGGGGCCGCCGGCCGGTGCGGGCGCGGTGGGCGCCGTGGGCGCGCGGGTGCCGGGCGGGGAGGTGCCGGGCGGGGACGGGCGCGCGGGCGCCGCCGTGGTGCCCGTGCCGGGCGCGCCCTCCCGGCCGAGGCCGAACAGGCCGACGGTGGTGGTGGCCCCGAGCGCGGCGGCGATGCGCAGCACCATCCGCCGCCCGGTAGGCATCTGGTCCTTTTTCATGACCAATGCTCCGCACGGGCGATGGGCGGATCAGGTGCGCGACACCGGGCGCGCGGGGCGAAAGCACCCGTTGGGACGAGCGGCCACGGGGCCTACGGGGCGGCGCGGACCAGGCCCTGGGCGGCGGCGCCGCGGCTGAGGGCGACACCGGTGATGCGCTCCCGCACGGCGGCGAGGGCGGTGTCGCCGGAGGCGACGGCGGCGTTGAGGTCGACGACGCGGTTGGCCGCCGTGTCGTACCACTGCGGGACGAACTCGGCCCGGGTGACCTCCCAGCGGCCTCCGGGGACGCGGGGCGGGGTGAAGGTGAAGCGGGCGATGGTGCCCTCGTTGCCGCGCGGGTCGTGGACTCCGGAGTGGTTGATCATGGCTCCGGCGATCTGGTCGCCCATGCCGTAGACGATCCACGTGCCGTTGACCTTCTCGTACGCCTGCGGGACGTGGGCGTGGGTGCCGAGGATGAGGTCGATGTCGGGGCGGCCCCCGGTGGTGGAGGCGGTGAGGGCCTCACCGAGTTCGAGCTGCTGCCGGTCGGGGGCGGTCTGCCACTCGGTGCCCCAGTGGAGGCTGACGACGACCACGTCGGCGCCGGCCTCGCGGGCGGCCCGCGCGTCGCTGAGGACGCGGCTCTCGTCGATGAGGTTGACGGCCCAGGGGCGGTCCGCGGGGACGGGGATGCCGTTGGTGCCGTAGGTGTAGGCGAGGTGGGCGACGCGGGCCCCGCCCGCCCGCAGCACGGTCGGGGTGGCGGCCTCCTCGGCGCTGCGGGCGGAGCCGGCGTGCTTGATGCCGACGCGGTCGAGGTGGCCGAGGGTGCGGCTGATGCCGTCGGCGCCCGCGTCGAGGGTGTGGTTGGAGGCGGTCGAGCAGGAGTCGTAGCCGGTCGCGCGCAGGGCGTCGGCGACCTGCGGCGGGGACTTGAAGGACGGGTAGCCGGTGAAGGGGCCGCCGTCCTCCCCGTACACGGTCTCCATGTGGCAGATGGCCAGGTCGGCGCCGGAGATGACGGGAGCGACACCGGCGAGCATGGGCCGGAAGTCGTGTCCCGAGCCTCCGGCGTCGGCCTGGGCGGCGCGGATCACCGAGTCGTGCGGGAGGACGTCTCCGGTGGCGGCGAGCGTGAAGGGCCTCGGCGCGGGGGCGGCGCGTCCGACGCCGGAGTGGGCGGCGGGCGGGGCCGACGAGGTGGCGGGGGCGGACGGGGCGGGCGCGGGGGCGCCGGTGCAGGCGGCGGTGGCGCCGAGCAGGGCGGCGGTGGCGAGCGCGGCCCGGCGGGACGCGGACCGGAGCACCGGCCGGCGCCCGGGCCTCGGCGCGGACCGGGGTGCGGGCCACAGTGCGCGGCACGGTCTCGGGTGGGGGCTGCGATGGGGCATGCGGGGCTCCCTGGACGCGGGACGGGTGAGAGGGGACGTCTGGCATCCATAGGCGCATGGACACCCCGATCAATCACTTAATAGGACAAATACGATAAATCAGCCGAACCGACGACCCGTCCGCGCGCCGACCGTTCGGCGCACCACTCGCCGCTCGGTGCGACCGCTCGTCGCACACCCCGGTGCGGCGGCTGTCCGGACGGGCGCGGATGCGTTCGGATACCGCTCGTGGACCCCCGGAGCCGGCGGGAAGGGATGTGAACGATGACGACGGCCACGACGACCACGGCGACCACCGACGAGCGGACCCTGGAGGAGCTGCACCGGGAACACGGACCGGCGCTGCTGAGCTTTCTCCTCGGGCTCACCTACGGCGACCGGCAGCGCGCCGAGGACCTGCTCCAGGAGACCCTGGTGCGGGCCTGGCAGCACCCGGAGGCGTTCGAGGCGCCGTACACGTCGATGCGCCCCTGGCTGTTCACGGTCGGCCGGCGGCTGGCCATCGACGCGCGGCGCTCCCGGATGGCGCGCCCCGCCGAGATCGGCGACGGCGTCCTCTCCACCACCCCCGACCCGGCCGACGCCACGGAGTCGGCCGTCGCCGCGCTCGACGTGCGGGCGGCGGTGGCCGGGCTCAGCGAGGCGCACCGGGCCGTGCTGGAGCGGATCTACTTCGACGGGCTGACCGTCAGCGAGGCGGCGGAGGAACTCGGCATACCGGCCGGGACGGTCAAGTCGCGCTCGTACTACGCGCTGCGCGCCCTCGGCCGGTGCCTGCCCGGGTACAGCCGGACGCGCCCGGCCGGCGGCAGGGGCCGTGCGGCACGCGCGGGGCGGCGCCCCGGCTGAGGCGGGCGGCGGGCGGCGCGGCCGAGGCGGGGCGGCGGGCGGCGCCGAGGCCGGAGCGGAGAGGGCCGGAGCGGAGGGGGCCGGAGCGGAGGGGGTCGGCGCGGAGAGGGCCGGAGCGGAGGGGGCCGCGGCTGGTCACGGGCGCCCCCGGCGACCCACCGGATGCGTTCCTTCCCACACGTAACGGCACGGACGCGAACGTATGCGAAACCACACCGTGAAGTTGTGCAAAAAGCGGCCTCCCACCCCGTCTTTCGGTGGAGGCTCGTCGTCAAGGGTGCGTGGCCGAGTTACGCGCGGAAGAACGTTTGGGAGAAGGTGGGAACGTTGCGGCCCGAAAGCACGGACGGCAGCGGCGGGGGCGGTCTGGCCGTCCCCATGGACTGGCTGTGTGCCGAGTACCTGGCCGATGAGCTGCTGCGCGGAGGCGGGCTGGTGGAGACCGGCTCCCTGGAGTACGTGGCGGGCCGCCGGACGCTCGCGCTGACGGTCTACCTCAGCGACGGCGCCGCCCCCGAGGAGCGGGTCGGCGAGTGGCTGGACCGCACCTCGCACGGCCACCCCTGGCCCCAGTGGGTGCGCGGGCGGCTCGCCGCGCGACGGGAGCGCGAGGGCGACGGCGAGCCGGGGCTGGCCCTGGCGCTGGAGACCTGGCGGCTGCTGGAGGAGACCGAGCTGCTCGCGGCGGACCTGGGCGCGCTGCCCGCTCCGTCGGCGGGCCGCCCGGTCGCGGTGGACGAGTCGGCGCGGACGTGGCTGCCGTCGTGGCAGCTGGGGCTGCCGCTCGGCCACCTGTCGCTGCACCTGTACTGACCGCCGCGCGGGCCGCGGAGGCCGCGCCGACGAGCGCCCGCGCGCCCCGCGCCGACCACCTGGAGCCCGCCGTGGGAGCGGCTGCCCCCGCCGGGGGCGGGGCCGACCGCCCGCGTGCCCGGCGAAGGCCGACCGCCTGGGGCCGGGCACCGCCCCCGCCGACCGCACGGGGGGGGCTCGCCGGGCGCCCGCGTGCCCGGCGAGGACCGGGCCGGCCGACCGCGTCCCCCGCAGAGGCCGGAAAGCCACCGTTGCCGGGCCGGGGAGGCGCCGGTCATGCTGAGCGGGCCGGGCCGCCGGCGCGGGCCGGCGCCGCGCCGGGCGCGGGTCCGTACGGCTGGGCGGGAGTGGTGGTGGTCCGGATGGTCGAGGCGGCCCCGGCCCGCGGGGTGACCCTCGGCGTCGAGGAGGAGTTCCTGCTCGTCGGCGCGGACGACGGGGCCCCGGCGGGCGGCGGGCGCGACGTCGTGGACGCCGACCGGGCGCTGGGCGGCCCGGGCGGCGGGCCCGGCCTCCAGCGGGAGCTGCTGGCCACGATGGTGGAGACGGCGACCGGCGTGTGCACCGACCTGGCGGGGGTGCGCGCCGAACTGGCCGCCGCCCGCGCCCGCCTGGAGCGCGCCGCCCGCAAGGCCGGGCTGCGCCCGCTCGCCAGCGGCACGGCCCCGATGGCCGCCCCGGCCCGCGCGGTCACCCCGACCCGGCACTACCGGCAGATGGCCCGGCTGTACGGGCGGCTCGCCGACGAGACGGAGACCTGCGGCTGCCACGTCCACGTCGGGGTGCCCGACCGGGAGTCGGCCGTGGCCGTCCTCAACCACCTGCGCCCCTGGCTCCCGGTCCTGCTGGCGCTCTCCGCCAACTCCCCCTACCACCAGGGGGCCGACACCGGGCACGCGAGCTGGCGGGTCCTCGTGCTGTCCCGCTGGCCCACCCACCAGATACCGCCCCGCTTCGCGTCGGCCGCGCAGTACGACCGGACGGTGGCCGCCCTGCGCCGTACCGGCGTCCTGCCGGCCGGAGCGCGGAACGCGTACTGGTTCGCCCGCCCCTCCCACCATCTGCCCACCGTCGAGGTGCGGATCGCGGACGTCGCGCCCGGCGTCGACGGGGCCGTCCTCCAGGCCGGGCTGACCCGCGCCCTGGTGACCACGGCGCTCGACGCGGCCACACGGGGCCGCCCGGCGCCCCGGCTGCCCGACCACGCGGCCGCCGCCGCCCTGTGGACGGCGGCCCGGTACGGGGTGGGCGGCCCCGCCCTGCACCCGCTGACCGGTGAACGGGTCCCCGCGGCCGAGGCGGTACGGGCCCTCCTCGACCGCGTGCGCCCCGCTCTGGAGGCGAGCGGCGACGCGGCGGAGGTGCGGGAGCTGGCGGAGGCGGTGCTGGCCCGCGGCACGGGCGCCGACGCGCAGCGCCGGGCGGGCGCGCGGGCTACGCCGGGGCCCGGTGGACGCCCGCCCGGTACTTGGGGACGCGGACGGTGACCTTCATGCCCGCGCCGACCCCCGTCTCCACCACGAGGCCGTAGTCGTCGCCGTACACCTGGCGCAGCCGCTCGTCGACGTTGGGCAGGCCGATGCCCGACGACCGGGGGCCCTGGCCCGCCAGGACGGCGCGCAGCACGGCCGGGTCCATGCCGACGCCGTCGTCCTCGACGGTCACGACGGCCTCGGCGCCCGCGTCCCGCGCGGCGATGGTGATGCGGCACGCCGTGCGGGAGTCCTCCAGCCCGTGCTTGACGGCGTTCTCCACCAGCGGCTGGAGGCAGAGGAACGGCAGCGTCACCGGCAGCACCTCCGGCGCGACCTGGAGCGTGACCTGGAGCCGGTCGCCGAAGCGGGCCCCGGCGAGCGCGAGGTACTGCTCGATGGCGCGCAGTTCGTCGGCGAGCTGCGCGAAGTCGCCGTGGCGGCGGAAGGAGTACCGGGTGAAGTCGGCGAACTCCAGCAGCAGTTCCCGCGCCCGCTCCGGGTCGGTGCGCGTGAACGAGGCGATGGCGGCCAGCGAGTTGTAGACGAAGTGCGGGGAGATCTGGGCGCGCAGAGCGCGGATCTCCGCCTCGATCAGGCGGGTGCGGGACAGGTCCAGCTCGGCCAGTTCGAGCTGGACGGAGACCCAGCGGGCCACCTCGGTGGCGGCGCGCACGAGGACGGCGGACTCGTGGGAGCCGTACGCGACGAGCGCGCCGGCGACGCCCTCCTCGCCGGTCAGCGGGGCGATCACGGCCCACCGCAGCGGGCAGCCCGGGTCGGCGCACCCGGCCCGTACGCTCTTGCCCCGGCCACTCGCCACGACCTCGGCGACGTGCTCCATGACCTGCTCGGCGTGATGGCCGGCGCCGCTCCCGTCCCAGGCGAGGACGGCCGTGCGGCCGGTGAGCGCGAGCGCCTCGGTGCCGAGGAGGGGACGCAGCCGGCGCGCGGCCTTGCGGGCGGTGTCCTCGGTGAGCCCGGCCCGCAGCGGCGGGGCGGCGAGGGACGCGGTGTGCAGGGTGTGGAAGGTGGCGCGCTCGACGGGCGTGCCGAGGTCCAGCCGGTCGCGGCCGTCCCGCCGGGCGGCGGCGCGGCCGAGCGCGAACCCGGCGGCGAGCAGCAGCGCCCCGGCGGCGGCGAGCGCGGCGAACAGCGTCCCGCTCACCGGTCGGCCGCCTCGGTGCGGGGGCGGCCCAGCAGCCCTTCGGGCAGGTGCAGCCGGGCCAGGGTCGCGAGGGCGTGGGGCGGGACGCGGCGGGGCGTGGCGAGCGAGACGCCGGCCATGGTGAGGAAGCCCAGCGGCACCGACCACACGGCGGGCCAGGCCATCAGGGTGTGCGGCCAGCCGTCGGGGGCGAGTCCGGCGCGGGTGGCCATCACGGCCGTGAGGGCGGCGCCCCCGCCGGCGAGCAGCCCGGCGACCGCGCCGGGCGGGGTGAGGCGCCGCCACCAGATGCCCAGCACGAGCAGCGGGCAGAAGGAGGAGGCGGACACGGCGAAGGCGAGGCCCACGGCGTCGGCGACCGGCACGTTCCTCGCGACGACGCTCAGGGCGAGCGGCACGCCCATGGCGAGGAGGGTCGCCAGGCGGAAGGGGCGCACGCCGCGCGAGGGGAGCACGTCCTGGCTGAGCACCCCGGCGACCGACATGGTGAGCCCGGACGCCGTCGACAGGAACGCGGCGAACGCGCCGCCCGCCACCAGCGCGCCCAGCAGGTCCCCGGTCGTCCCGCCGACGAGCCGGTCCGGCAGGACCAGCACGGCCGCGTCGGCGTCACCGGTCAGGGCCAGCTCGGGCGCGTAGATCCGGCCGAGCGCCCCGTACAGGGGCGGCAGCAGGTAGAACGCGCCGACCAGGCCGAGGACGACCAGGGTGGTGCGGCGGGCGGCCCGCCCGTCCGGGCTGGTGTAGAAGCGCACGGCGACGTGCGGGAGGCCCATGGTGCCGAGGAACGTGGCGAGGATGAGGCCGTAGGTGGCGTACAGCCGCTGCCCGTCGGGGCCGCCGCCGGACAGGGCGCCGGACCAGCCGAGCGGGTCGTCCGGGTCGGGGGCGCGTTCGGGGACGCGGGCGCCTGCCGGGAAGCCCAGGACGGTGCCGGCCTCGACGCGGTGCAGCCCCTCGCCGAGGGTGGTCCGCGTCCCGCTGTACGGGGCGCCGTCGACCGTGCCGGTCACGGTGAGGGCCAGCGGGGCGTCGAGGTCGAGGCGGACGGTCTCGTCGACGCGGACGGACGTGTGCTCCCGGAACGCGGCGGGCGCGTCGAACCGGGCGCGCGGCGCGTCGTCGGCGGTCCAGGCGGCGACCAGGAAGAGCGCGGGCACGAGCAGGGCGGTCAGCTTCAGCCAGTACTGGAACGCCTGGACGAAGGTGACG
Source organism: Streptomyces fradiae ATCC 10745 = DSM 40063 (assembly GCF_008704425.1). NCBI lineage: Bacteria > Bacillati > Actinomycetota > Actinomycetes > Kitasatosporales > Streptomycetaceae > Streptomyces > Streptomyces fradiae. The sequence continues at coordinate 6,346,562 of NZ_CP023696.1, read as the reverse complement.
CTGCGCATGCCGCCCGCCGCGACGGCCGCGGTGACGACGGCCGCGACGAGGAGGCCGCCGAACCACTCGGGCGCGCCGGTGAGGATCTCCAGCGTGAGCCCGGCGCCCTGGAGCTGGGGCAGCAGGTAGAGCCAGCCGATGCCGACGACGAGGAGGCTGGCGAGGCGGCGCACGTGCGGCGACTCCAGGCGGGCCTCGGCGAAGTCGGAGAGCGTGTACGCGCCGGAGCGGCGCAGCGGGGCGGCGACCAGGACGAGCAGCACCAGGTACCCGGCGGTGTAGCCGACGGGGTACCAGAGCATGGCGGGGCCCTGGAGGAGGACCAGTCCGGCGACGCCGAGGAAGGAGGCGGCCGACAGGTACTCGCCGCTGATGGCGGCGGCGTTGAGGCCGGGCTTGACGGAGCGCGAGGCGACGTAGAAGTCGGAGGTGGTGCGGGAGACGCGCAGCCCGAGCGAGCCGATGAGGACGGTCGCGGCGACGACGGCGGCGACCGCCGCCATCGCGTACGTCTGGTTCACCGGCCCGGCTCACCTGCCTTCGACGAGGCCGGTGAAGTCGCGTTCGTTGCGCTCGGCGCGGCGGACGTAGCGGCGGGCGACGAGCCACAGGAGGGGGTGGACGGCGACCCCGAGGGCGGCCCACAGGAACGGCTCGGGCGACGGGGCGGGCCGGCCGGGCGCCAGCGCGGCGGGGAGGGCGAGCAGCAGCGGCAGGGTGCCCACGAGCAGGGCGAGCGCTCCGAGCGCCCCGAGCGCGGCGCGCAGCTGGCTGCGCATCAGGGACCGGACGTAGGTGTGCCCGAGGGTGGTCTGCTCGCTGATCTCGGAGCGGGCGGGAGCGTGGCCCGGGGGGCGGCGGCGGCCGGAGCGGGGCACTCCGGTGACGGTCTCGCGCCGGGGGCGGGGCGTCGCGGGCTGCGGCTCTGGGGGCATCGGCGTCCGGGGGGGGGTCGGGGTGGGGTGCGGGCGTGCGGGAGGGGTGCGGGGTGGGCGGGCGCGGGAGGGGGCGCGGGACGGGCTTGCGGGCCGGGCGGGCGCGGGAGGGGACGGAGGTGCGGGTGCGACGGTGGGCCCGAGGGTGTGCCAGGGGTCTCCGGGGCTCGGGTGGGTGGAGTGTACGCGGATCCCCGGCGGTCGGGTAGGCGGGTTGTCCGACCCGTGACCCGCCGCCCCGGTGGCGTCGCGCTCGCGGGCGGGGGGGCTACGCGCGGACGTGGCGCATCAGCAGGTCCCGCAGGTGGCGGGCGTGGCGGCGGCTGACGGACAGCTCGGCGGCGCCCACCCGGACGGTGGTGGCGCCGCCGTCCAGCCGCAGTTCGTCGATGCGCCCGAGGGCCACGAGGTGGCTGCGGTGTATCCGTACGAAGCCGCGCGCCGCCCAGCGCTCCTCCAGCGTGGAGATCGGGATGCGGACGAGGTGGCTGCCGTCCTCGGTGTGGAGCCGCGCGTAGTCGCCCTGCGCCTCGACGTAGGCGATGTCGTCCACCGGCACGAAGCGGGTCACTCCCCCGAGCTCCACGGCGATCTGCTCGGCGGGCGCCTGGACGGCCGGCGCGGGCCCGGACAGGTCGCTGACCCTGCGTACGGCCTCCGCCAGGCGCTCCTTGCGGACCGGCTTGAGGACGTAGTCGACCGCCTGCAGGTCGAACGCCTGCACGGCGAAGCCCTCGTGGGCGGTGACGAACACGACGAGCGGGGGCCGGGCGAACCCGGCGAGCAGGCGCGCCACGTCCAGGCCGGTGAGCCCGGCCATGTGGATGTCGAGGAACACCACGTCGACGGCGTCCTCCCCGTCCGGACCCGCCTCCAGGGCGCGGCCGATGCGGCGCAGCGCCTCCGTCGCGTCGGTGGCGCCCTCGGCGCTGCGGACGCGCGGGTCGGCGCGCAGCAGGTAGAGCAGCTCCTCCAGGGCGGGTTTCTCGTCGTCGACGGCCAGTACGCGCAGCATGCAGCGGAGTGTAGGCGGGCACCGGGCGGGCGAGAAGCGGTCACCGGACCGGGGGCCGCCCGTCGGGGGGCGGGTGGGCAGGGTGGGGCGGGTGGGGCGGTACGCGGGCGCGGGTCGGGGTCGTCGGGTCCGGGCGCCGCGGAGCGCGGCCGGGGCGGGGCGCCGGTCCGCGTCCCGGGTCCGTGCGGTCCGTACGCGGCTCCGGGCGGAGGGGGGCGAAGGCCCCGGGTCGGCGGGAGGGCGGGCCTCCGGTGCGGGTGTGGGGCGCGGCGGCCCGGTCGGGCGGCTACTTCAGCAGGCGCGACAGGCGGCGGTCGGCCAGCGGCCTGCCGCCGGTCTGGCAGGTGGGGCAGTACTGGAGCGACGAGTCGCTGAACGACACCTCCCGGATCGTGTCGCCGCACACCGGGCACGGCTCGCCGGTGCGGCCGTGGACGCGCAGCCCGGACCTCTTCTCCGACTTGAGCCTGCCCGCCTCCACCCCGCGCGAGCGGGCGACCGCCTCCGCGAGGGTGGTGCGCAGCGCCTCGTACAGGGCGGTGATCTCGTCCTCGGTGAGGTTCCGGACGGGTTTGAAGGGGGACATGCGGGCCGCGTGGAGGATCTCGTCGCTGTACGCGTTCCCGACCCCCGCGATGAGGGACTGGTCCCGCAGGGCGCCCTTGATCTGCCGCCGCTCCCCCGCCAGCAGCGCGGCGAACGCCTCCCGGTCGAAGGACCCGGCGAGCGGGTCGGGCCCCAGCCGGGCGACGCCGGGCACCTCGGCCGGGTCGTGGACGAGGTGGACGGCCAGCCGCTTGGCGGTCCCCGCCTCGGTGAGGTCGAAGCCGTCCCCGCCGGTCAGCGCGGTCCGCAGGGCGAGCGGGCCCTTGCCGGGGCGGGGCGGCCCGGAGGGCAGCGTGTCGCGCCACCGGAGCCATCCGGCGCGCGCCAGGTGGATCAGCAGGTGCAGGCCGTCCGCCCGGATGTCGAGGAACTTGCCGTACCGGCCCACGGAGGTGACGGTGGCCCCTTCGAGGGCGGAGAGCGGGGGGTCGTAGGTCTTGAGGACGCTGATCGCCACGGGCAGGACGCGGGCGATCTCCTTGCCGGTCAGATGGTCGTCGAGGAACGCGCGGAGCGCCTCCACCTCGGGCAGTTCGGGCATGGTTCCAGCCTGCATCAGGAGGCGGCGCCCCGCCTCGCCGGGCACACCGGCGGAACCGTGCAGCGCGCCCGGTCCCCGCGCACGGCGCCGGCCGCCCGGCCCGGTCGCCCCTCAGGTCCGCCACATGCGGCTGCCCGCCTCGCCCGCGGGGCCCACCGCCCCGAGGGCCGGCCGCCTCCCGCGGCCCTCCGCCGGCCCGTCCGCCACCCCGAACTCGCACCACACGCACTTGCCGCCGCCGCGCGACTCGACGCCCCACACGTCGGCGAGCCGGTCCACGAGGACCAGCCCCCGCCCGGACACACCGCTCGCGTCCGGGTCGCGGCGGCGCGGCAGGGCGCTGGAGCGGTCCTCGACCTCGACCCGCAGCCGCCGCTCGGTCCCGGTGAGCATCCGCAGGGTGACGACGGCTCCGCCGTCGGTGTGCAGCAGCGCGTTGGTGATCAGCTCGTCGGCGGCCAGCTCGACCTCGTCGGCCAGCTCCTCCGCGCCCCAGGCCCGCACGGCGGCACGGATCATGTGGCGGGCGGAGCGCAGCGCCTCCGGGTCGTTCTGCGCGACGTGCTGCTGGAGCTTGCCGCCCGTCTGGGGGGCGTAGCCGTGGCGGCGGCGCAGCAGCAGGATCGCCACGTCGTCGTCGCCGCCCCGGTCCCCCACCGCCTCGCAGAGCTGGTCGGCGAGGGTCTGGAGGTCGGCCGGGCCGTTGCGCACCCGCGAGGTCAGCCACTCCATGCCCTCGTCGAGGTCGGCTCCGGGCTGCTCGACCAGGCCGTCGGTGTAGAGGACGAGGGTCTGCCCCGGCTCCAGTTCGAGGACGCTGACCGGGTAGTCGAGCGCGCCGAACTCGGCGGAGAGCCCGAGCGGCAGCGCCCCCCGCACGGACACCCGGCGGCAGTCGCCGTCCGTGTCGCGCAGCAGCGGGTCGACGTGGCCCGCCCGGACGGCCTGGACGACGCCGGTCGCCGTGTCCACCTCCATGTAGGTGCAGGTGGCGAAGCGGTCGGTGTCCAGTTCGCGCAGGAAGACGGAGGCGCGGGCCATGACGGTGGCGGGGCTGTGGCCCTCGGCGGCGTACGCGCGCAGCACGATGCGGAGCTGGCCCATGACGGCGGCGGCGTGCGTGTCGTGTCCCTGGACGTCGCCGATGACGGCGCCGACCCGGCCGCCGGGGAGCGGGATCACGTCGTACCAGTCGCCGCCGATGTCCCGGCCGAGGCGGGCGGCCCGGTAGCGGACGGCGACCTGCGCGCCGGGGATGTCGGGGATGCGGCGCGGGAGCATGGCCTGCTGGAGGCCCTCGGCGAGGTCGTGCTCCTGCTCGAACAGCATGGCCCGCTGGAGGCTCTGGGCGATGCTGCTGCCGAGGGCGACGAGGACGTCCCGCTCCTCGGGCGTGAAGCCGTTCTTGCCGCTGTAGAGCAGTCCCAGGGCGCCGATGGGCCGGGCCTGGGCGATGAGCGGGAGGTAGGCGGCGGCGGTGATGCCGAGGTGCGTGAGGTGCGGCCAGAGGATCGGGTACGAGGAGGCGAAGTCCTCGGGCGACTCGATGAAGCGGGGTGTGAGGGTGCGGACGACCTCGCTCATCGGGTACTCCTCGTCCACGCGCGTCCAGCGGGTGCCGGGGACGTAGACGCCCTGCGGGCCGTCGGCGACCAGGTGGATGCGGCCGGCCTCCAGCAGGCCCATGACGACGCTGGTCGCGCCGAGGTGCTCCAGCCCGTGGGTGTCGATCAGCACGTCGATGACGTCCTGCACGGTGCGGGCGTGGGCGAGCGCGGCGGTGGTGGACTCCACGACGCTGCTCTGGCGGCGCCGCTCCTCGTCCGCCTCGCGGCGGGCGGTGGCCTCGGCGAGCTCCAGGGTCGCGTCCCGGACGATGCCGATGATGCGGTGCGGGCGGCCGGTGCCGTCGCGCTGGATGCAGCCCTGGGTGTGGGTCCAGCGCAGTTCCCCGGCGCGGGTGCGGACGCGGAAGTACGCGCCGTAGTGCGAGCTGCCGCCCTTCAGGGCCTGCGCCACCATGCCGTCGAGGCGGGTGGCCTCGGCGGGCGGCACGCGGCGCCCGAGGGTCTCGGGGCGGCCGTCGTACTCGGCGGGGTCCATGTCGAAGAGGCCGAGCGCGGTCCCGTCCATGTGCATGAGCCCGTTGTCGAGGTCCCAGTCGAAGCTGCCCATGCGGTTCAGGGACAGGCTGAGATCCGAATCCGCGGGCCAGTCCTCGGGAAGCGACAGGGCGTCCGCTGCCGGATCAACCATGGGGCCACTCTGCCATCATTTGTCTGTTTTATCGACTGTTGCGGCCATGGTGGCCGCGCGCCCCGCACCCTCCGCCGGCCCTTCCGGAGCCGCCGGGAGCAGCGAGGAGCCGGGCGGCCCGGCGGCGGTACGTCGCGCCGCGGGCCGCCCCCCGGCGGGTCGCCGCCCCGTCACGGGCCCGCGGCCGGGTCCGGCAGCGGGCCGTACAGGGCCCCGCCGTCGGGCGGGGTGCCGGACCCGTCCGGGCCCGTGAGCCCCTCGAAGCCGGGGTCCGCGTCGGAGTCCGGCCCGTCGGGGGCCGTGCCGCCCTCGGCGCCGGGGTCGCCGGCACCGGTGTCCGCCTCGTAGCCGGGGCCGTCCTCGGCGTCGAAGCCACCGGCGTCCGGCTCGGAGTCCGGCTCGAAGTCAGGCTCGGGGGCCGGCTCGGGGACCTGGGGCGGGCTCGACGGCCGGGAGGGGGTGGCGGGCGGCGGGGGCACGGCCGAGCGCCCCGCGCCGCCGGGCGGCGCGGCGGAGCCCGAGCCCGCCCCGGCGCCCGCCGCCACCGGCGCGTCCGCCACGTGCCGGGCGGCCTCGTACGCGGGCGGCACGGCGGGCTCGCGGTCCCGGTCGCCCCGGCTGCCGGTCGCGCGCTCGAGCCAGGTCTCGTTGAAGACGTTGACGACGAGCAGGCTCTCGAGCGCCCGCCGCGTGGGGCTGACCAGCACGACCCGGTCGGGGCGGAAGCCGGGCCAGGGCTCGCCCCGGTAGGCGGTGGCGGGCGGGGCCTGGGCGGCGGTGCGCAGCGGTGCGCCCGCTGCGCACCGGACGCGCGGCGCGCCGTACGCGTCGACGAGGACGGCGGTGCCGGTCTGGAGGACGGCCTGGTACGGGACCGCCTTGCCGTCGCGGTAGCCGTGGCCCGTCACGCGGGTGTCGGCGCGCAGCATCACGGGGGTGAGACCGCGCAGCCACGCGCCGAGCCCGCTCGGGGTCACCCCGGCGGCCTGGGCGAAGGCCCGTGACTTGGCCGTGTCGGCCGCGAGGAGGCGGGCCTGCTGGTCCACGTCGCAGCTCGGCAGGGAGTGCGTGCCGCCGTACAGGCCGGGGGTGGCACCGTCCACGGTGCGCGGGGCGGGCGCCCCGGCGGCCCCGGCGGGGGCGGAGGGCCCGCCGGAGCCGGACGGCGAGGGGGGTGGCGAGCCGGACGGCGAGGGCGCGGCCGGCCGGGCGGCGCGGTCGGCGGTCAGCACGGTGGAGGCGGTGAACGGGCTCGGCCCCGGTGCTGCGGCGGGCTGGAGCAGGGGGACGGCGCCGGCCGCCGCGGAGGGCCGGGCGGCCGGGCGGCCGCCGTCGCCCCCGCAGCCGGCGGCGAGCAGCCCGGCGAGGGCCGCCGCGGCGGCCGCGTAGGGGTGACGGGGTCGTACCGAGGGGCGGCGTGTGGGTGGACGCACGCGCATCTCCAGCCTTTCCACCGAGCTGACCGGACCGTTTCCCTTCATGTCTGCCGGACCGGCGGCCCGCCCGCAACCGGGGTTCGGCCGCCCGGGAGGGGCCGGACCCCGGTTGAACGCGTCCGGGCGGCGGCGCTACGCTCGACGGCAGGCGGTATTGAACGCGTTCAACACGAGTGGCCGCCCGAGCGGTCACCCCGCGCCGCCCGCGCGGTCACCGCTCCGCCCCGTGACGAGGAGCCGCCCGCATGACGCCGCCCGCCCGCCCGCTCGGCCGCACCGCCCCCGCGGGCCCGCCCCGCCTCACGTACCCGGAGGTCGGCGCGACCCGCACCCCGCAGGCCCTGCCCGGCGGCTACCACCACCTGCGCCACCGCACCCTCGTCGGCCACGGCCGTGGCGCCTTCGAGGCGGCGGGCACCGCCGTCACCACCTGGCGGATGCACCGCGCCGCGGGCACCCGCCTGCGGGCCGACGCGGTCCGCGCCGCCCCCGGCGTGCGCGTCCGGGTCGCCCTGGGCCTCGGCCCGCTGGAGTACGGCGTGCCGTGCGAGGTCGTGTGGACCGCGTACGAGCGGACCCGGACCGGCTTCGCGTACGGGACCCTGCCCGGCCACGCGGAGATCGGCGAGGAGGCGTTCGTGGTCGACATCGCACCGGACGGCTCGGTCTGGTTCACGGTGACCGCGTTCAGCCGCCCGGGCCGCTGGTTCACCCGGCTGGCCGGGCCGCTCGTGCCGGTCGCGCAGCGCTGGTACGCCCGGCGCCTCGGCCGGACCGTGCGGCGCGTCGCCCGCGGCTGACCGGCCGCTCGCGCGGGAGGGCGCGCGGCCGATACTGGAGGGGATGGAGCCGTTCGCCTGGTTCGCCTCGTCCGACTACTGGCTGGGCCGGCTGGTCTTCCAGCGGGGTCTCGCCGGTGTGTACCTCGTCGCGTTCCTCTGCGCCGCGCTGCAGTTCCGGCCGCTGATCGGCGAGCGCGGCATGACCCCCGTACCGGCCTACCTGCGCCGGGTGCCCGCGCGCCGGGCGCCGAGCCTGTTCCGGCTGCACTACTCCGACCGGTTCTTCGCGGTGTGCGCCTGGACGGGCGCGGGGCTCGCGCTGGCGCTGGCGGCCGGTGCGGGGGACGCGGTGCCGCTGGCCGTGTCGATGCCGCTGTGGGCCGTGCTGTGGGGGCTGTACCTGTCGATCGTGAACGTCGGCCAGACCTGGTACGGATTCGGCTGGGAGTCGCTGCTGCTGGAGGCCGGGTTCCTGGCGATCTTCCTGGGCAACGACGAGACCGCGCCGCCCGTGCTCCTGATGTGGCTGCTGCGGTGGCTGGTGTTCCGCGTGGAGTTCGGCGCGGGGCTGATCAAACTGCGCGGCGACCGGTGCTGGCGCGATCTGACGTGCCTGTGCCACCACCACGAGACCCAGCCGATGCCGGGCCCGCTCAGCTGGTTCTTCCACCGGCTGCCCCGGCCGCTGCACAAGGTGGAGGCCGCCGCCAACCACGTGACGCAACTGGTCGTCCCCTTCCTGCTGTTCGCCCCGCAGCCGGTGGCGACCGCCGCGGCCCTGACGATCGCGGTGACGCAGCTGTGGCTGGTGCTGTCGGGGAACTTCGCCTGGCTGAACTGGATCACGATCGTGCTGGCCCTGTCCGCCGTCGACGGCCGCCTCGTGACCGAAGCGCCAAACCTGCCCGGCCCCCCGCTCTGGTACGCCGTCGCCGTCACCGCCGTGACCGTGCTCGTGCTCGCCCTGAGCGTGCGGCCCGTGCGCAACCTGCTCTCCCGCCGCCAGGCGATGAACCGCTCCTTCGACCCGCTGCACCTGGTCAACACCTACGGCGCCTTCGGCACGGTCGGGCGGGTGCGGTACGAGATCGTCGTCGAGGGCACCACCGAACCGGTGGCGCGCGAGGGAACGGTCTGGCGGGCGTACGAGTTCCGGGGCAAGCCGGGCGATGTGCGGCGGCTGCCGCGCCAGTTCGCCCCGTACCACCTGCGGCTGGACTGGATGATGTGGTTCGCGGCGCTGTCCCCGGCCTACGCGGCGCAGTGGTTCGGGCCGTTCGTGGAGCGGCTCCTGGAGGGCGACCGGGACACGCTGCGGCTGCTGCGGCGCGATCCGTTCCCGGGCGCCCCGCCGGCCCTGGTCCGGGCGCGGCTGTACCGGTACCGCTTCACCACCTGGCGCGAGCTGCGCTCCACGGGCGCGTGGTGGGAGCGGACCCCCGTACGGGACTTCCTGCCGCCCACCCGCCTCGGCACGGCGGCCCCCGGCGACGGGAGCCGCGCTGCGTGAAGCCGTGGTCAAAGGTGGTGGGCTCGGGCGGTCTCCGCTACGTTTCAGCGGCGGTGCGCCGGGCCGAGCGGATGCCGATGACGTTCGGCCCGGCGGGTCCGCCCCGCCGCGGCGGCCCGTCCGGTGCGCTCTCCCGTGCCGGCACCGGACGGCACCCGCGACCTCCGACGGACCGGGGGTCCCGCGCCTCGGGAGGCCCCGGGCGTGAGACGCCCCGCGCCCCCGCCGTCCTCGCCGGCGGGGGCGCGGGACTCACGCGCGGGGACCTCGGGTCCGGCGCCCGCCCGGCTCGGTCCATGCCGGACGGGACGTGCGGCTCGGGCCGATGCGGGGCGGGACGTGCGGCTGGGTCGATGCCGACCGGACACTGGGCTCGGTCGGCGCCGGCCGGACGCCCGGCTCAGTCGATGCCGGGCAGGATGTGCGGTTCCGCGAGGTCGTCCTCGTAGCCGGCGAGCCGGATCGGGGCCGAGCGGGCCCACACCTCCAGGCTGCCGAGCTCGTCCGAACGGCGGGTGGGCCGGCCGGAGAACTCCGACGGCTGCTCCTGCGTGGTCGCTTCTGGTGTCACCGCGCACTCCTTAGTGTCGCGAACCTGTGGGACGTGTCATGCCGTTCGGTCGCGGTGGCGCCGGCTTCCGGTCCGGAGCGCGGCCCCTCGGTGGCAGGCCGGTCCAGCGGTCGGCACCAGGGAGTTCGTGGATCCCGGTCGGCCGACCGTCCGCCTCAGACTAACCACATGAGCGCATGCGCGCTCGATGGAACGCGTCACACCCACGAGATCCGGACACAATGGCCCGGAGTGCCCCATAGCAGGGCACTCCGTGTCGTCAACGGCGGTCGCCCGTCACCACTTTCCGGGCGCGTAGTCCTTCAGGAAGCAGCCGTACAGATCCTCGCCGGCCTCGCCGCGCACGATCGGGTCGTACACCCGCGCCGCGCCGTCGATCAGGTCGAGCGGGGCGTGGAAACCGGCCTCGGCCAGCCGCATCTTGTCCGGGTGCGGCCGCTCGTCGGTGATCCAGCCCGTGTCGACGGCCGTCATGAGGATCCTGTCGGACTCGAACATCTCCTGGGCGCTGGTGCGCGTCAGCATGTTGAGCGCGGCCTTCGCCATGTTGGTGTGCGGGTGCCCCGCGCCCTTGTAGCCGCGACCGAAGACGCCCTCCATCGCCGAGACGTTCACCACGTACTTGCGGCGGGCCGGGGAGGCCGCCATCGCCGGGCGCAACCGGCTGATCAGGATGAACGGCGCCGTGGAGTTGCACAGCTGCACCTCCAGCAGCTCCACCGGGTCGACCTGCTCGACCGTCTGGATCCAGCTGTTCACCGGCGCGAGGTCCGGCACGAGGCCGCCCGCGTCGATGGCCGTGCCCGCGGCGATCCGGGCCGGGGACGCGGAGCCGCTGACCAGCGCGAGGGCCGTGACCTCCTGGGCGGTGAGCCCGTCGCCGCCGCGCGGCGACGGCAGGGCCGCCACGGACTCGACGGCGCCGCTGCCGAAGGTGCCGATGACCTCCGAGGCGGGCAGCTCACCGGCGGGCAGCGGCGCCGACTCGGCGGCGACCAGCTCGCTGTAGGCGCTGCGGGAGCGGCGCACGGTCTGCGCCGCGTTGTTGATCAGGATGTCGAGCGGGCCGGCCGCGGCGACGGAGTCCGCGAGGGCGACGACCTGCGCCGGGTCGCGCAGGTCGATGCCGACGATCTTCAGCCGGTGGATCCACTGGTCGCTGTCCGGCTGCGCCTTGAAGCGGCGGACGGCGTCCTTCGGGAAGCGCGTCGTCACGGTGGTGTGCGCCCCGTCGCGCAGCAGCCGCAGCGCGATGTACATGCCGATCTTGGCCCGGCCGCCGGTGAGCAGGGCGCGGCGCCCGGTGAGGTCGGTGCGGGCGTCGCGGCGGGCCCGGTTCTCCACGGCGCACGAGGGGCACAGCTGGTGGTAGAAGGCGTCGACCTGGACGTACCGGTCCTTGCAGGTGTAGCAGGAGCGGGGGCGCTGGAGGATGCCCGCGATCTCCCCGACCGCGGACGAGCTGGGCAGCAGGCCCTGCGTCTCGTCGTCGATCCGGTCGGCCGAGCCGGTGGCCGTGGCCTCGGTGACGGCGCGGTCGTGCGCCGTCTTGGCGGCCCGGCGCTCCTGGCGGCGCCGCTGCTTGACCGACCGGTAGATGCCGGCCGTGGCGCGCCGGACGGCGACGGCGTCCGGGTGGTCGACCTCCAGCTTGTCGAGCTCCTCGAGGACGCTCAGGCAGACGGCCAGGCGCTCGGGGTCGATTCCCGGCCCGTACGCCTGGTTCTCTTCTGTCACCGTCATGGCCGCTGCCGTTCCTCGATCACTCGTTTGCCACGTTCCAAAAGTGGCACTTTACGGAGCGGACGCCCCGCCCGCCAAACCCGGCCCGGCGGCGGCCCGCCGGGGCGGGGCGTCGAACACGCAGTCGCCGCACAGTCCGCCGCCGGGGCAGCGGTAGTACAGGCAGCAGGTGCGGCGGCGCAGCGCCGGCCGCTGGAGCGTGCCGGCGAGGTCGGGGTGGTCGAGCAGTTCGGCGGCGAGCGCGGCGGCCCGCCGGGCGGCGTCGGGGCGGCCGTTGCGCTCCGCCCAGCGGGTCAGCTCCCGTAGGGCCCCGCCCAGCGCCGACCCGGAGTTGCCCCGCAGCAGAGCGGGCGAGACGGGCCCGGCGGCCCGGAAGGCGGCGGCGAGCGGTTCGAGGTGCCCGTGCTGGACGGTCCGCAGCAGCTCCGGGGCGGTGGCGGGCCCGGCCCCGGTACCGGACCACCAGAGCTCGTCGGGCGTGGAACGGGCGGGGTCCCAGTGCAGCGTGCCGGGCGAGAGGTCCGGGACGGCGCCGTGCAGCGCGGCGGCGCCGAGGGCGACCGACCAGAGCCGCGCGGCCAGCCCGAGCTGGGCGATGGAGGCGGCCACCCGGTACTCGGGGGTGCCGAGCCGCTCGGCGACCAGGGCGACACGCCGGGCGAGCGGGGCGGCGCGGGGGCCGGACTCCGGAGCACCGGGGCCGGCGTCAGGCCCGCCGGGGTCGGCGCTCATCGCGTGGGGGTCGGTGCTCATCGCACGGGGGCGGGAGCCGTGGCCGTCCGGGCGCCTATCCGGCCCGTGGGGCGCGCCCGCGTACACGTCGGCGAGGGGGAGGTACGGGCCGGGCCCCGGCGGCTCGGCGGCGAGGACGAAGAACCCGCCGACGGCGCTCACCGCCCGCAGGTCGGCGGCGGTGAAAGCCCGTACCCGTGCCGCGTCCGTGCCCATCCGTAGCCCCTCCCCTGGTCCCGCCCGGCCGCGCACCACGGTAGCGGTGCGCGGCCGGGCGGGACCATGCGGCCCACAGGGGCGGCGGGGGCGCCGTCAGAGGTCGACGCCGCCCCTGCGGAGATAGGACAGCGGGTCGATGTCGGAGCCGTATCCGGGGCCGGTGCGCACCTCGAAGTGCAGGTGGGGGCCGGTGCTGTTGCCGGTGGAGCCGGACCGGGCGATGCGCTGTCCGGCGCTGACGGTCTGCCCCGCGCGGACGGTGAGCGCCGACAGGTGGGCGTACTGGCTGTACTTGCCGTCGTCGTGCCGGATGACGACCTGGTACCCGTACGACCCCGCCCACCCGGCGGAGACGACCCGGCCGGAGGAGACGGCCTTGACGGAGGTGCCGGTGGGGACGGGGAAGTCGACGCCCGTGTGGTAGCCCGAGGACCAGGAGGATCCGGGCTTGCCGTACCGGGTGCCGGGCGCCGAGTCGACGGGAGCGCTGAGGCCGCCGGAGCGCGGCTTGGCGGCCGCGGGCCGGGTCTGCGGCTTCGGCTCGGCCGCGGGACGCGGCTGCGGCTTCGGCTTGGCCACGGGCTGGGTGCGGGGTTTCGCGACGGGCTGGGGCTTCGGCTTGGCCGCCGGCTGGGGCCGGGGCCGGGCGACGGGCTGGGTGCGGGGCTCGGCCTGCGGCTTGGCGGCCGGTCTCTTGGTCTCGGCCTGCCACTGCCCGGCGTCGGTGTCCGGCTTGGCCTGCGGCCGGGTGCCGGAGGGCGGCTTCGTCGTGGTGTGCGGCCGGTCCGGGGCCTTGGTGGAGGGTCCGGTGCCGGGCTTCGGCTTGGCCGGGGCGGCGGCGCGCAGCGTGAGGCGCTGGCCGGGGAAGATCAGGTCCGGGTCCTCGCCGATGACGGAGCGGTTCTGCGCGTACAGCCGCTTCCAACCGCCCGGCACGCCCTCGTCGGCGGCGATGCCGGTGAGCGTGTCGCCGCGGGCGACGGTGTAGCTCTCGCGGCGCTGGTTGGGGATGGTGGTCGGCGTGGCGGGCCGCTGGTCGCGTTCGGCGCGGTCGCTTCGCGTGGTGGCGGCCTGGACGGCCGGTGCCTCGCCGCCGCGGGCCAGTCCGGCCCGTTCGGAGCAGGTCGGCCAGGCGCGGGGCCCCTGGCCCTTGAGCACCTTCTCGGCGACGGCGATCTGCTGGTCCTTGGTGGCCAGGTCGGCGCGGGGCGCGTGGCGCGTTCCCCCGTACGCCTCCCAGGTGGCCTGGGTGAACTGGAGCCCGCCGTAGTGGCCGTTGCCGGTGTTGGTGTGCCAGCGGCTGGTGGACTCGCAGGCGGCGACCTTCTCCCAGACGTCGACGGACGCGGCGTGGGCGGTACCGGCGCCGATCAGCGGCAGCGCGCTGCCGATCGTGACGGTTAACGAGGCGCGGTTGAGACGGCTCGGCTGCTGCCGACGGTGTCGTCCCCGAACGGCCATGGCGGTACCCCCCTGTGCACAGGTCAGCAGCCGCCCAACCTAGAGGCGGGCGCCAGGGCGTGACAAGGGGGCGCACAGAGCGCAGGGGGCGCGGACCGCCCCGTACGTGGTCGGCAGCCGCACGGCGGGGCGGGAGCGCGGCGGAGCCCGTACCACCCCACGGGAACGCCCGCACGACGCGCCCGCCGCCCGCGCGCCGTGCCAGGGGCGGGCCCTTCGTACCGGTGAGGCCGGGACGGCACTCGTACGCCGGGCGGCGGCGCCGGGTGCGGGCCGGCCGTGCCGGTGCGCCGGGCGCCTGGGGCGTGCGGGCCGCTTCCGCGCCGGGCGGGCCGCACCCCGCGCCGCCACGAAGCCGGGCCCGCCGGGGCCGCCCGGACCCGGCGGGCCGGGGCCCGGACGGTACGGCGGCACGACTCGGCGGCCGAGGGCTCCGGTGTGCCCGGGCGATCGGCTCCGGGGGCTCGGGGTCCGCAGCGCGGCGCGGCTCGCTCAGCTCAGGGGGCCGGGGGCCGGATCGGGGTCGGGCACCGGGTCGGGGCCGGGCGGCTTCGGTACGGGCTCCGGGGTGGGCACCGGCCCGGGGGCCGGGTGCGGCGGCGGAGCCGGCACGGGACCGGGTCCGGGCGCGGGCACGGGCGGTTCCGGGGCGGGCGGCTCCGGAACGGGCGCCGGGTCGGGCATGGGCGGCACGGGGTCGGGTCGGGGCTCGGTCATGGCCTCTCCCTGCGGAACGGCGTCCCTCCCTGTCGAGGGTCTCGCGCGCCGTGTTCCCCGGCAGACGGTGACCATGCCTTGCCGGGCACGCGGGATCCCGCCGGCGCTCCGGGCCCCTCCCCCGCGGGGGAGGGCGCCCGATCAGCGGGCGGCGGGCACGGCGTGGGGGCTGCGCGCGGTGTCGGTGCCGGGGACGGGGGCGGAGGCGTCGGAGCCGAGCTCGACGATCCGGTTGTCCGCGTCGACGTGGACGACGCGCGGCACGAGGGCGCGCGCCTCGGCGTCGTCGACCTGGGCGTAGCTGATGAGGATGACCAGGTCGCCGGGGTGGACGAGATGCGCGGCGGCGCCGTTGATCCCGATGACCCCGGACCCGCGCTCGCCCTCGATGACGTACGTCTCCAGCCGGGCGCCGTTGTCGATGTCGACGATGTGCACGAGCTCGCCGGGCAGCAGGTCGGCGGCGTCCATCAGATCCGCGTCGATGGTGACGGACCCCACATAGTGGAGATCGGCCTGCGTCACGGTGGCCCGGTGGATCTTGGACTTGAACATGGTACGCATCATCGAGGTACTCCCGAACATAGGCTCCCTGCCTGCGTTTGTGCAGGTCAAGGGCGGTTCTCCTACCCTACAACGAGTCGCGTCCCGGGCAGCTTCCCCCAGGTTCTCCCAGACCCGTGCTGACCATTGCCGACTCCTCCGACACATCGCCAGGTGCTCGCAGGGGAGCTTCGCCCGTCCTCCTGTTCCCCACCGCGACGACTGCACAAGCCTACGCAGCGCCCTGCGCCGGGTGACCGTGATCACCGTCACTCCGGCGGTCCCGGGCGGCGGTCAGGAGCCGGAAGCAGCCTCGTCCCGCTTCAGGTGGCCGCCCGAGGGGCGCCGACCCTGTCGTCCCGGGCCCGCTTTCTCGCACGGCCGGGAAGGCGTCACCGGTGCTGTCCGGGGAAGACCCGCCGAGCGGGCGGAGCCGGGGACCCGCCACCGGCCTGCAGGGGCGACGGACCTCACGCCGGTTCGATCTCGCCGGGACGCCAGCTCTGGTCGTACCAGCTCTCGAGCGGACCGTAGAGACGGAGCATGACGAACCACCCCTTGCCGGGAACGGTCCGCACCCAGTTGCCCTCCCGTCCCTCGGGCGCCGTCGGGCCGAAGTGGACGACCGTGTCGCCGTCGTCCTCGGGACGGACGGCGCCCGACAGGCTGTTCACGCTCGGATACGGGTCGTCGGTGCGCAGCAGCGAGCGGGTCTGGGGGTCGTAGACGTTGACGGCCCAGAAGTTCTTCGCCGGGATGCCGCGGGGCAGCGTGAGCGTGTAGTGCCGCGCGCCGTCCAGCCATGCGCCGGTGGAGTCCTCCGCCGTGTAGGCGTACTGCGAGCCGGCCCCCACGGGGGCCGCCGCCATCGCCGGGGAGGTGCCCGCACCGACGTAGTGGAAGACCGCCCGGGCGTCCAGCAGCCGGGCGCCCTCCGGGGAGAGGAACGCGTGGCTGTGTGACGGCCACGGGGTCTTCCACGACGAGCGGCCGGGATAGAGGTAGAAGCTCGGGTCGCGCGGCTTGAAGGCCAGCGAGCGCACGATGCCCGACGCCGTCCTGGCGGCGGTGTCGAGGATCGAGCGCATGCGGTCGTCCGGCCGGAACGGCCTGCCGGGCACGATGCCGATCGCGGCGAGCAGTCCGGCCCGCTCGGGGTCGAGCGCTGCGGGCGGCTCCTGCTGGGCGAGGGTGTCGATCTCCTCGTAGAACGAGAAGTCGTTGGCGTGGACGGTGTTGAAGTCGGCCTCCGCCCAGTTGACGAAGCGCTGCTCGGGCGGGTCCGCCGCGGCGGACAGCGGGTAGATGCGTGCCGTGAGCAGGCTCTGCTCACGGCCAAGCGCGCGCAGCAGCACCCAGGAGCCGTAGGTCGCCGGGCGCACGACGTGGTACCCGTCCGGGACGTCGCCCTCGTGGCCCGGGGGCAGGAAGAGGTACTTGCCGCCCTTGCCCCGGTCGGGTCCGGCGATGCCCATGTCGGTGACGTAGCGCTGCCACAGGTCGTTGACGAAGCACAGCGAGTCGCCCGGCACCTCGATCACGGTGGGCCCGTCCTGGTCCAGCGCCAGGAAGGTCATGCCGTACGTCGTCTCCGTGTTCGCCGTGAGCACCCTCGGCGCCGAGCTGCAGCGCGGGGCCGCGAAACCGATGGTGTGGGAGTCGATGCCGACCTCCCGCAGTCCGCGGCGCATCGCCACCATCGAGGCGCCGGGCACGCAGTCGAGGAACACCTCGATGCCGCGGAGCAGGTCGAGCGTGTCGTAGCCGCGGGTGACCGTGTCGGGCAGCGGCAGGCCGTCGAAGAAGTCCATCGCGCCGAAGACCGTCTCCAACCGGTCCGGGACGCTGATGGAGGCAAGGGTCTCGGCCGACGTGCCGGGGGCGGCACCGTCGCTCACTCGGGGCATCGCGTCTCCTCCTGGTCTGGCCGTTCCGTCGGGACGGTCCTCCGGCTCAGTGCGCCGTCCCGAGGGGCGGAGTCCGGTGGGCGGGAGCGCTCACGCTTCCCCGCAGGGCCCCGGGGGTCCTCGCGGATCGCCCGCATGAGGACGCGTCCGCCGCCCGAGCGGACGAGCCGCCGCCGGCCGCGGAGCCTCCGTCCTCGCTCGTCCGGTTCGCGGGGCTCACCCTTGTCGGCCCGCTCCGGAGTCGGGGATCGACTCCATGACCCGTGGTGGGCCGTGGTGCGGTCCGTGCGGTCTGCTGCAAGGGGTCGCTCCGTCCGTGGGAGGGCCGTCACTCCGACCATGGGCGCCACCCCTCACGGACCACCACCGCACCTAGGCCATCGGAGGGCCTTGGGAGCCGCGCGGTACGCGGCTCGGCTCGGCTCGGCTCGCGGCGGGCGGCGTCAGGGCCGGTCGCCTGCGAGCCGGCGGGCGCGCCGCCCGCCGGCCGGCCGCTCCGCACGGAAGGCGGGGGGCCGGCGGGCGGTGGCGGTCAGGAGGTGTGGGGGCAGTTGCCCCGGTACTCCGCGATCGTCAGGCTCGGCTTCGGCAGGGGGCACAGGAACTGCTCGTAGCGGGTGTCGTCGTCGATGAACCGCTTCAGCCAGCTGATGCTGTACTTCGCGATCGTCGTGTTCGACGTGTTCGGGGCGAAGTGGCCGGCGTTGTTCAGCTCCAGGTACGCCCGGTCCAGCGAGGACGGCAGGCTCTCGTAGAACGGCTCGGAGTGCGAGCGGACCGGGGCGATGGTGTCGCTGTCGGCCCCCACGACGAGGGTGGGCGTCTTGATCTCGGGCCAGCTCTTGTCCAGGTTCCACCCGGTGAGCGGGATGGCGGCCTTGAGCGAGGGCCGGTCCTTGGCGGCCTCCAGCGTGCCTCCGCCGCCCATCGAGTGGCCCATGACCCCGAGCCGCGTGCCGTCCACCCTGCCGCGGACGCTGCTGGACTTCGTGAGGTAGTCGAGCGCGGCCAGCAGCTGGTCGCCGCGGGAGGCCGGCTGGTCGGAGGTGGTCCTGGTGTCGATGGTGAACACCACGAAGCCCTGGGAGGCGAGCCGCGGGCCCAGCCAGGCGATCGAGGACTGGAGCGCGGTGTATCCGGGAGCGATGGCCACGGCGCCGAAGGTGCCGTCGGCGGTGCTGGTGGGGTAGTAGATCGTGCCACCGCCGAACCCGGACACGCTGTACCGGGAGACGCTGGTCTCGGAGACGGCGTACGTGCCGCGTGGGGCCGTCACGCTGGACTCGGTGGGGGCCGGGCCGCGCTCGTAGGGGTTCTCGGCGGCGTTCGCGCCGCCGGCGAGCGTGGTCGCCAGGCCGGCCAGCGCCGCCGCGGAGGCGAGGACGCCCAGGAGCGGGCCGCGGGAACGGCGGCGGTGCCGCGCGGGTCCGCCGCCGGGTGTGGACGCGGAGGTGTGGGGGGATGCCTGCATGAGCGTCTTCCTCTCGCCTCGCCTCCCGGCGGCGGGTGTGCGGCGCGCCCGGACGTGGGCGCCCACCGGCTTCCGGCGGGTGCCGTCGGCCGGGGCCCTGCCCCCGGAGGTCGAGGAGGACGGTGGATCGGGGGTCGTGTGCGTCCGTGCGGTGTGGGG
This sequence comes from Streptomyces fradiae ATCC 10745 = DSM 40063, assembly GCF_008704425.1. Classification (NCBI taxonomy): domain Bacteria; kingdom Bacillati; phylum Actinomycetota; class Actinomycetes; order Kitasatosporales; family Streptomycetaceae; genus Streptomyces; species Streptomyces fradiae. Next base: position 6,327,958 of record NZ_CP023696.1, on the reverse strand, counting down.
CTCCCGGAGCGCGGAACGCTCCCGGCCGGACGCCGTGCGGCCGGCTCCCGGGACCTGCCCGGGACGTCGGCCGCGCTCAGCGTAGGAGCGGCGTCGTCGCCCGCGCATCGGTGGAATCACCGGTCTCCCGGCCCGCGCCGAGCGGGTCGTGGCCGCTCCCCTCTGGGCTGCCTCCCCGATGTGTCCGATAATCGGCTGCCCGGAGCAGCGTGATTCCGCGCGGTTCGCCACCCGGTTCACGCGGGGTGGCAGCGGATCGGGCGTGCCGCTCCGGAACAGCGCACGACGGGGAGCGGCATTGGACGTGGACGAGCAGACGGCCGGCGCGGTCGGCGACGAGGCCGCGCGGCTGATCGGCGGCCGGGCTCCGCAGCTGTTGAGGGCCGCCGAGCGCGCCCGCCTGGGCGGGCGGACCCGCCGGGCCCTCGCCCTCCTCGCGGCCGCCCACGGCACGGCCGGTGACGACGACGCGCTCCGCGCGCGGGCGCAGCTTCTGCGGGGGCTGATCCTGCTGGGCGACGGCCCCGTGGCCGACGCCCACCAGACCCTGCTGCTCGCCGCCGAGGCGTTCGGGCCGCACGACGTGGGGGGCGCGGAGCAGGCCCTCGCGGCGGCGGCGGAGGCGGCCTGGGCGGCCGGCGACCTCACGGCGTACCTCCAGACGCTGGAGCGCCCCGCCGGAGGACCCGGCGGGCGCCCCGCCGGCCTCTTCGAACGGGGTGCGGTCGGTACGCCGCCGCTGCCCTCCGGACGCGCCGCGGGCACCGGCGCTCGGGAGCCCGGCGCCGCGGCGGGCGGGGGCGCGGGCTTCGCGGACGCCGCGGACGCCGCGGACGGGGATGTCGTGGGCCAAGGCGCCGTGGGCGCGGGGGCGGTGGGCCCGGGAGCCGTGAGCCCGGGAGCCGCGGAGCCGGAGGCCGTGAGCGCGGGAGCCCTGGGGCCGGGAGCCCTGGGCCCAGGAGCCGTGAGCCCGGGAGCCGTGGAGCCGGAGGCCGTGAGCGCGGGAGCCCTGGGGCCGGGAGCCCTGGGCCCAGGAGCCGTGAGCCCGGGAGCCATGGGGCCGGGAGCCATGGGGCCGGGAGCCATGGGGCCGGGAGCCATGGGGCCGGGAGCCGTGAGCCCGGATGTCGCGGCGGCGCCGTGGGGTGCCTTCCGGGCGGGCATGCGCCACGTCGTCCTGACCGACTTCGCCCGTGCGGCGCGGGAGATGGGACCGCTGCTCGCCGCCGCGGCGCGGACCCAGCGGCCGGACACCCTGCTGTACGCGGGCCGCGCGGCCCTGGTGCTGGGCGACCTCACCGCGGCGCGGCGCCTGCTCGGCCGCGCCCTGGCGGCCGCCGGCGCCCAGGGCGGGCCGACCGCCCGCATCCTGGAGTACCTGGCGTACGCGGAACTGCGCGCCGGGCTCCACCACCAGGCCCGCGCCCACGCCGAGGAGGGTCTGCGCGCCGCCCGCCGGCTCGGTCAGCGCAACCTCGGCGCGCAGCACCACGCCCTGCTGGCGCTGGTCTGCTCCCTGGTGGGCGCCGACTCCGCCACCGAGCACCACGCCGAGGCCGCCCTGTCGGTCGCCCGGCCGCACGGACTGCTCCAGGTGAGCACCCTGGCGGAGTGGGCGCGCGCCCGCGCCGATCTGGGGCAGGGGCGGGCCGGACAGGCCGCGGTCCGGCTCGGGCCGCTGCTCCGGCCGGGCCCCCGGCGCGGGCACTTCGGCCTGTGGATGCTCGCGGTGCCGTGCCTCGTGGAGGCGACGGTCCTGGCGGGGCTGGACGAGGACGTCACCGGCATGGTCGACCTGTACGCCGAGTGGGCCGCCCTGGGCGCCGATCCGCAGGCCAGGGCCCAGCTGACCCGCCTGCGGGCCCTGACGGCGCGGGAGGAGGACTGCGACGCGCTGTACCGCAGGGCCCTGGAGGAGCACGAGGCCGCCGACGGCCAGTTCGAGCACGCCCGCACGTTCCTGTCGTACGGCATGTGGCTGCGCCGAAGGCGCAGGCCCCTGGAGGCCCGGCACCAGCTGCGCGCCGCCCTCGTCGGCTTCGAACGCTGCGGCGCCCTGCTGTGGGAGAGGCGCACGCAGTCCGAACTGCGGGCCGCCGGGGAGAGCGCCCTCGACGAGGACGCCGACGCTCTGGGCCGGCTGACTCCGCAGCAGCAGCGCGTGGCGGCGCTCGTGGCGTCGGGCGCCACCAACCGCGAGGTGGCCACGCGGCTGTCGCTCAGCCCGCGCACCGTGGACCACCACCTGCGCAACGTCTTCAGCCGGTTGGGCGTCCGCTCGCGGGTCGAGCTGGCGCTGCTGATGAACGGCGACCGTACGGAACGGACCGCCGCCGGCGGGGACCGGGCCTGAGACGGGAGACGGCGGCCACGCACGGCCGGGGCGTCCACCCGGCCCCGCGCCGCCTCCCCCGTGCGCGACGCGTCGCTCACAGGGCGGCGGGGAGCGTCCGTACCGGGACCGCGCGGGAGCCCTCGACGGTGATCCACACGGTCTGCGTCCCGTCGGCGTCGGCCGTCAGGCGGTAGCGGCCGACCGCGGGCCGGCCGAGTCCGTCCCAGAGCCGGTACGCCGCCGCGACCTCGTCCCACAGGGCGCGCGGGCCGGCCTGGGTGACGGCGAAGCGTGCGGCGTCCCGGCCGTCGTGGTCGACGGCCGCCCACGACGGGCCGTCGGCCTCGCGGACGAGGAGGCGGGTGTGCGCGTGTTCGCCGCTGGTGTCCCAGGCGAAGGAGGCACCGGGGACGCTCAGCCCGATGTGGAACTCCGCGTCCAGGTCGCCGCCGGCGACCGACCAGGGCGAAAGGCGGGTCATGGCCGTCCCGCCGGTGGAGTCGGGCAGGGCGGCCGGGCGCTCCCCGGCCGGGTGCGCGGAGCCGCCGCCCGGGGTGCGCATCGGCATGAAGGACGCGAACGCGTGGAAGCGGCCCAGCGCCGCGCCGCCGGGGCGGACGTCGAGACCGAGGGTGCCGTACGAGCACCAGGACGACGTCCACGGCGTGACGATCCGCCCGCCCTCGCGGGCCTGCCGCAGCCAGGCGGGCGGGACGCGGTCGACGGAGAAGGTGGCGACGATCCTGTCGTACGGGCTGCCGGGCGCCCAGCCCCCGGCCGCGTCCGCCGTGACGACCAGCGGATCGCGCCCGGCGGCCCGGAGGCCGGCCACGGCCCGCCCGGCGAGTCCGGGGTGCAGTTCGACGGACGTGACGCGGCCGTCGCCGGCGAGCACGGCGAGGAGGGCCGCGTTGAAGCCCGTCCCGGTACCGAGCTCCAGGATCCGGTGGTGGGGAGCCGGGTCCGCGAGCAGCAGGGTGCGCAGGACCATGGAGGGCATGGAGGCGGCGGAGGACGGCAGGCCGTCCGTGAACCGGGTGACGAGCGTGGTGTCGGCGTACGCGGCCCGCATCCATCCGCCGGGGTCCGTGGCGCGGTCGCAGGGGGCGTAGCCGCCGGCGCCGTCGCGCAGCCACAGCCGGTCGGGGAGGAAGAGGTGCCGCGGCACCGCGCGCACCGCCGCCTCGTACCGCGCGGGCAGCGGCCGGCCCAGGTGCCCGGCGAGCGCTGCCAGGAGCGCGTCGACCGGGGCGGGGCCTCCACGCCCCGCCGGAGGGCGGGTGCCGAGGGGCGCCGCCGCACCGGGCCGCCCCGGCGCGGGGACCGCGTCGGCCGGAGCGGTGCTCGCCCGCCCCGACGCGGGTCCCGCGCCGCCCCGAGGCGTGCCGATCCGCCCTGGCACGGGGCCCGCGTCGGCCGGGGGCGTGCCGACCCGCCCCGGTCCGAGGTCCGTGTCGACCGGAGCGGAGCCGGTCCGTCCCCGCGCGGGGCCGCCGACGGTCATGTGGGCCGCTACTTCCGCTCCGGCACCGGCGCGGGCGCGGGAGGCGGCGGGGGCGGCACGGGGCGGTTCGGCTGGTGCCCGTCGTCTCCGATCGGCGACCGGTGCTTGCCCTCGGCCTGGTGCTCCACCCGCGACCGCCTTCCCCCTCGATGCGCCTCACCCGTCCGTCGCCCACCGTACGAGCCCCGCGGGCCGGGCGGCAGGGCGCACGCGCGGAAGCCGGGGGCGCGCGGGGTGACGCGTCGCGGGCCCGGCCCGGGACGGCGGCTGCGGCTGGGCGGGGTCCGTCGGGACGGTCCGCGTGGCGATGGAGGCGCCCGGTCGAGGCAGGGCCCGCGCGGCCCCGGGCACCGAGGCGGCGGCGAGCGGCCGAAGGCCGGGGCGGCGCGGGGCGGGGAGGGGGTGCAACCAGGTGCGCGGCCCGCGCGTCCACACAGCGGACCACACACCGCGGCGCACCCGTCCGGCGCACCCGCCCGGCGCACACGTACACCCGCGCACACCGCCCCCACCGCCCGCCCAGAGACCCCTCTGCCCCGCACCGGGGCCGTCGTACCCAAGGAGCACAGGAATGACCGGCCTGCTCTTGTCGGCCGTCGCACTCGCCCTCTTCGTGCTGCCCACCGTCGGGCTCTGGACGCTGGGCCGGCGGCTGCGGCTCCCCGCCGGCGAGCTCGCCATGGGGGCGACGGCGGTGTGGGTGACGTCCGTGTGGGCGGTGGTGATCCTCGGCGCTGTCCTCTCGCAGCGGGCCCAGCCCGTCCTCTTCCCGGAGACCTCGCCGTGCCACGACGTCGGGACCCCCGTCGCCCGGTACTTCCCTCCCGACGCGTTCTGCCTGCACGCAGACGGCGAGCTGCGGACCGTCAACGGCCCCACCGGCAGGCTCCTGTTCTGGCTGGCCTGCGGCACCGCCGTCGGGATACCGGTCGCCGCCCGGTTCACCCTGCGCCGCCACCGGTGACACCGAACCGGCCTTCGGCGGGTGCGCGGCCGTGCCGCGGGCGGCGGCGCATCCTCGTGACTTCTCCGGCGCGAAGGCCCGCCGGACTGATGTAATCGGCCGGGACGCCGAGGAGCAAGGGGGGCCGAAGTGCAGGCCAAGGAGACGTTGTTCGCCGATCTCATGCAGGGCCGGGCCCAGCAGTTCCAGGTGCCGCTCTACCAGCGGACGTACTCCTGGACGGAGAAGCACCTCAAGCAGCTCTGGAACGACATCCTGGAGCAGGCCCTGCTGCTGGAGTCGGGGGACCGGTCGGCGAGCACGCACTTCCTCGGCTCGGTGGTGCTGGCACCGTCACCGCAGAACGACGCGACCTTCCCCCGCTGGCTCGTCGTCGACGGCCAGCAGCGGCTGACCACCCTGTCCCTGGCCCTGGCCGCCATCCGCGACCATGTCGCGGACACCGCGCCCGTCGAGGCCCAGCGAATCGACGAGCAGTACCTGATCAACAAGTGGAAGAGCGGCGCCGACCGCCTCCGCCTGCTGCCCACGCAGGCGGACCGCGCTCAGTTCGCCGCCCATGTCCGCGGCCCCCTGACCGGTCAGGGCCCCGGCAGCGGGATCGCCACCGCCTACGCCTTCTTCCGCAGGAAGCTCGTCGAGGCGGACGATCCGGCGGCCCCGCAGGACGTGTTCCGCATCGAGCAGGCGATCACCTCCCGGCTCGCGCTGGTGGCGGTGACCGCCGAGCGCGGCGACAACGTGCACCGCATCTTCGAGTCGCTCAACAACACCGGCCTCAAGCTCAGCCAGGCCGACCTGCTGCGCAACTACCTCTTCATGAGACTGCGGACGCGCGGCGAGCACGTCTACGAGACATACTGGCTCCCCCTGCAGGACAGCCTCGGCAACGACGAGCTGGAACAGCTCATGTGGCTGCAGCTGGTACTCGACGGCGACGACCGGGTCCGCCGCCAGGACCTGTACGCCGCCCAGCAGCGGCGCTTCGAGGACGCCGGGGCCGGTGAAGAGGAGATCGAGCGGTACATCAGGGAACTGCACCGCCGCAGCGCCCACTTCCGCCGGCTGCTGCACCCCGGGGAGGAGCCCGACCCCGCGGTCCGGGCCGCGCTCAGCCGCCTCGAGGCGTGGCAGGCGGCCGTCACCCACCCCGCCCTGATGCTGCTGCTCGACCGGCGCGAGCGCGGAGAACTGGACGCATCCGAGACCGCCCGCGCCCTGTCCTACGTCGAGAGCTTCCTGGTCCGCCGCATGATCTGCCGAGTCCCGACCAACAACCTCAACCGGATCTTCCAGGCCGTGCCCGCACAGCTCCCGCTCGACGTGCCGGTCACCGAGGGGCTGCGCCGGCTCCTCTCCTCGGAGAACCGCTTCTGGCCCGACGACGCCGAACTGCGGGAGAAGATCAGGACCGCGCCGTTCTACCAGTACGGCCGCTGGCAGCAGCGCAAGCTGGTGCTGCAGCGGCTGGAGGAGAGCTACGAGCACCCCGAACCGGTCGACTTCGCCTCCGCGCAGCTCACCATCGAGCACGTCATGCCGCAGTCCCCCGGCGACGCCTGGCTGAGTGCCCTTGGCGAGGAGGCCACCGGGGGCGAGGCCCCGGAGGAACTGCACGCCAGGTTCCAGCACACCCTGGGCAACCTGACGCTCACCGGGGTCAACGCGGAGCTTTCCAACCACCCCTTCGACCGCAAGCAGGATCTGCTGCGCGGCAGTCATCTGGAGATGAACCGCCGGATCGCCGCCACCGAGCGCTGGGGCGTCCGGGAGATCCTGGCCCGCGCCGACGAACTCGCCGACCGCGCGATCGCGTTGTGGCCGGCGCCGCTGCGGGGAGTCGGCCGCGCGGAGCGCAGTCGCGACTGGCAGCTCGCCCACCAGGTCCTCGCCGCTCTCCCCCACGGCACCTGGACCTCGTACGGCGACCTCGCCGCGTTCCTCGGCTCCGGCGCCCAGGCCGTGGGCAACCACCTGGCCAACACCCCGGGGGTGGTCAACGCCTACCGCGTCCTCACCTCCGACGGCCGGGTCTCCGACGGCTTCCGGTGGACGGCGCCCCAGGAGCCGGGGAGCGACGACGTACGCTCCCGGCTCGCCGGCGACGGCGTCCGCTTCACGGCGACCGGGGCCGCCGACCCGGCCCAACGGCTCACCGCCGACGACCTCGCCGCGCTGCTGGCCGGCACGGACGACGACCGGACGGACGGCGAGGACCCCGCGTGGGACGGGACGGCGGCGCAGCCGCCGGGCGAGGAGACCCGCGCCCAGCGGTTCTTCCGCCAGCTCGCCGCGGACGACTCCCCCGGGACGGTCGAAGCCGTGCGCGCGCTCTTCACCCACTGGGAGGAACTGGGCGGCTGGATCGGCCACGGCGCGGGGCACGTCACCACGAGCGCCTACCTCATGCTCGGCGAGGCGGGCGGTCCCGGCCGCGGCATCTGGCCCATGACGCTCTACCCCGGGGCCGGGCGCGGGGGCACGGCGGAGGTGGTGTTCCAGTACATGGCCGTACGGGAGCCGTTCACCGACCGGGCGCTGCGCGCCGGGCTCCTCGCCCGTCTCAACGCCCTGGAAGGTGTCGACATCCCGGAGGGCAAGCTGGAGCTGCGCCCCAACATCCGGCTGTCCCTGGTGGCGCAGGAGGGCAACCGGAAGCTGCTCGCGGAGACCCTGACGTGGTTCCGGGACCGCTGGGTGGCCCGCGGCGCCTCCTGAGGGCCGCCCGCCGGGCCGCCAGATGTCCGGGCCGTACGCGGGGCCGCTGTCCCGGCGCGGGGCGGTGGTGTACGGGCGTACGGCCGTGACCGCGCCGGGCCTTCGCCGGTTCGCCCTCGGTGACACGGAACAGGGTGGTGGTGTGGCATGACGGTGCAGCCGGGTGCGAGGGTTCCCACGGGCGGCGAGACGGACGGTACGGACGAGGTCGCGGATCTGTTCCGGGCCCTGGGCCGGCAGGTCAAGGTCGCCCGTGAGCGGGCCGGACTGAGCCAGAAGGAGCTGGGCGACCGGATCGGGTACGCCGAGGAGACCATCTCGTCGGTCGAGCGGGCGAGACGGACGCCCCAGCCGGAACTGCTGCTCGCGGTCGACCGGTTGCTGGACTGCGGCGGCCTGCTGGCGTCGGCCGCGGAGGACGTGGAACGGGCGAAGACCCGCCGGAGGGTGCGGCATCCGGAGTGGTTCCGGGACTACGCGCGGTTGGAGGCGGAGGCGGTCGGGTTGTGCTACTTCGCCAACCAGGCGGTGCCGGGCCTGTTCCAGACCCCGGAGTACGCACGGGCCGTGTTCACCAGTCGGCAGCCCTTCTTCGACGAGGAGACCGTCGAGGAACGTGTGGCCGCGAGGATGCAACGGCAGGAGTTGATGACCCGTTGGCCACCGCCGACCATCTGCGCCGTCGTCCAGGAGAGCATTCTGCGCCATCCTTTCGGCGGCCGGGAAGTCCAGCGCGGACAGCTCGAACAGCTGCTCCGCATCGGGCTGTTGCGACACGTCGAGATCCAGGTCATGCCGACCGCCAGCGAGGAACACGCGGGCATGGGCGGCCCGTTCACACTTCTCACTCCGAAGGGCAGGCCGCAGGTCGCGTATCTGGAGGTTCAGCATGTGAGCCGCCTCGTCACCGACCCGGAAGAGGTGCGCGTCCTGGCCGCGAAACATGGCAGCATCCGAGGGCAGGCTCTCACCCCCCGCGAATCCCTGCGCCTGCTCGAGAAGATGCTGGGAGACCTATGAACACCATGCAAGATTCCGCGCGACTGGTCTGGTCCAAGAGCAGCTACAGCGGTGACGAGGGCGGTGAATGCGTCGAGGTCGCCTCCGGCGCGGTCGCCGTGCACGTGCGGGACTCCAAGGAACGCGGCGGTCCCCGGCTCGTGTTCGCGCCGGACGTCTGGTCCGGGTTCGTCGCGGGCCTGGGGCGGGACGCCACCTGAGCGACGGCCGGGAGGCCGTGCCGCGGTGCTCCGCGGCACGGCCTCCCGTCGTACGGGCCGTGCGCTGCGGGCGCCGGCCGCGCGTCACGGTCGCGGGCCCCGCGCCGCTCCTCCGTTCCGGCATCGCGTCAGGCGGCGCCGGCCTCGGTGCACAGGGCCAGGCCCTCGACCGTGTTCCCCGTGGTCCCGTACCCCGGGAAGGTCGCCGTGGCTCCCGGCGCCACCTCGCGGCAGGGAACCTGTGTCCCGTCGCCGTACACGACCCTCACCGTGTGGGTGGTGGAGCAGTCGTTGGTCACGAACGTGTAGCGCCAGCTCGCGCTGAAGGCCACGCACGCGGGTGCGACCGTGGAGTCCGCCGCGCTCGCCGGGGAGACGGCGTGGGCGGCCGTACCGGGTGCCGCCAGGGCCAGAACCGCCGCGCCGACCACAAGAGTTGAACGCATGTAACGCTTCATCACTGGATCCCCCTTCACTTGCCGAACTGACACCGGCAGCGTATGCGGGGCTCGACTCGGCATGAGAGGTTTTTCGGCAGCCAGCGCGGCCGGCCGTCAGGCCGCCTCCCGACGGGCCTGGCACTGTTCGCTTCCCATGTCATGCCAGGTCAGGGGGGTGAAGGAGGGTCGCGCGACGGAGAGGGCCGTCATGGCGCCGTCGGTGAACCGCAGGGTCCGGTGGGGTTTCCGTCGGATGAAGTGGCTGGTCCACCTCTTGCCACCGCCTCCTGCGCCATCGACAAGCGAACACGTGAGGCGAGGGGCGGAGCGTTCGCGAGTCGTCCGAAAGCGATCGTCCCGCAGCCGGACCGGGTCGCCGGTCCCCCGACGCGGAGGCGCCCGCGCCGGGGGCGGCACGGGCACCTCGTGGGACGTACGGCACCGGGGGAGCTCCCGGGCGTCAGCTCCGCCGGGTGTCGCTCAGCAGGGTCGGGCCGCCGGACGGGACGGTGGCCGTGCGGTTGGCGCCGCTCTCCCAGGCGACGTCGCCGGAGGCGTCCTTGCGAGGAACTTGTACGCGAAGGCGGTTCCGGCCGGGAGGGCGACGTCGAGCTTCCAGGTGGGGGAGGCCGCCGGGTCGAGCGCGAGCGCGTCGGCCGGGTTCCAGCCGCCGAGTGCGGGATGGCCGCCGGTCACGTGGATCCGCTCGCCCAGGCCGTGGCGGCGTCGACGTGGAACGAGGCTCCGGTCCCGTCACCGGGCCGGGGCCCGGTGCAGCTGGTCGCCCCGGTGTGCAGGGCGAGGGCGGTGTCGGCACCGAGGTTCGCGGTGAACCGGCCGGCGCCGTCCACGGTGACCGGCCTGCCGCTCTGGACGTCGCAGTACGTGCCGGCGGGCAGCGACGTCTGGAAGGTGCGGTGCAGCGAGCCGGACCCGCGATTGATCACGCGTACGCCTTGCCGCCGCGGCCGAAGGCGACGGCGTTGCCGCCGTTGTCCCACCAGTGGGTCACGGCCGCGCCGCCGGCGGTGTTGCGGAAGCCCACCATGCCGGCGATCTCGCGCCAGGGGGAGTCGCCGGTCCCGGTGCCGGCGCTGTCGGCCAGGTGGTTGATGACCGTGTCCACGACGACCTCGACTCCGGCGGCGTGACACGTGTCGATCATGCGCTTGAAGGCGGTGCGGTCGCCCGGCCTGGTGGCGATCCCGTAGCTGACGGGCTGGTACGCGGTCCACCACTGCGGGCCCTGGACCCGCTCGTTGGGCGTCCGCCTCCGCGGTCCCGGGCGCCGTGACGACCGGAGCGGCTCCCGCAAGAGGGCGAGCGCGGCCGTGGTCCTGCCGGCCGTGGTTCCTCCTGATCCACTGATGCGGACGAGAGGCCCTCCCGCGGCAACGCGCCGTGCCCGACAGGTCCTGCGCAAGCTCTTGCCGCAACACGTCAGCGGTTCCTTGCGGTCGAGACCGCACGAGCCGCCCCGCCCCCGGTCAACCCTTCACGCGCACATCGGTTGCACGTTCGACCACACCGGGAAGGCGCTGCCCAGCCCGGGGATGTGACGGTGCGAAAGCTCCGTGCGGGCGCCGCGAGAGCGTCTCGGCACCGCCCCGACCTGTGGGGATCGCCCCACCGCGGAGCGCGGCGGTGAACGCGGGCGCGCGAACCCTTTACGCCCCTGTCATGTACGAGTAACCTCCGGGGACCTGCAAGATGTTGCTGCAAGCTCCGCAAGGTGGCGCATCGCGGGTACGGACCCGGGAGACCTCGAGGCGCGTCAAGGTCGCAGTCGGCGTCCCGCACGAAAGAGCCACTCCCCACGACCGCATCCGCATCCGCATCCGCATCCGCATTCTGGAGACGCGCATGAGACGCCGCCGCTCCCTCGCCCGCCCCTGGGCGGCAGGAGCCCTCGCCGCGGGCATCCTCGCCCTGCCACTCACCCCGCCCACGACCCCCGTGGCCGCCGCCGCGCCGGCCCCCGAAGCCGCCGCCTCGGCCACGGTCTTCTACTACACCAAGACGAAGGGCTGGACGGACCACTACCTCCACTACGCCCCCGACGGCGGGACCTGGACGGCCGTGCCCGGCGCCCGTATGCAGGCCGCCTGCACGGACTGGGTGAAGCTGACCGTCGACCTGGGCTCCGCCCAGGGCCTCAAGGCCGCCTTCAACAACGGGAAGGGGGTCTGGGACAACAACGGCGGGCAGGACTACGACCTGGGCGCCGGCAGCATCACGGTCAAGGACGGCGTGGTCGCCCACAGCGACCCGTGCGCCGGCTCCGGCACGGGCCCCGGCAACGAGGCGACCGTGTACTACTCGACGCAGGCCCTCGGCTGGACCACCGCCAACCTGCACTACCGGCCCGCCGGCGGCTCCTGGACCGCCGTCCCCGGCACGGGCATGGAGGCCGCCTGCACCGGCTGGTGGAAGCGGACGGTCGGCCTGGGCTCCGCCACCTCGATGACCGCGGCCTTCAACAACGGCAACGGCATCTGGGACAACAACAACGGCGCGGACTACACCCTGAAGTCCGGCACGAGCACGGTGAAGAACAACACCGTCACCGCGAACGCGCCCGACCCCTGCGCCGCCGAGCCGCCCGACACCCAGGCGCCCACCGTCCCGACGGGCGTCCGGGCGAGCGCGACCGGCACCTCCGTCGTCGTCACCTGGAACGCCGCCGACGACGACACCGGCGTGACCCGCTACCAGGTCACCCGCACCGGCGGCACCGAGGGCAGCACCGTCACCGACGTGACCTCCACCGTGCTCTCCGACACGGGCCTGGAGGAGAACACCGCCTACACCTACACCGTCAAGGCCCTGGACGCGGCCGGGAACACCTCCGCCGCCTCCGCCGCGGCGACGGCGACCACGGGCAAGAAGCCGCCCACCCCCGCCACGGGCGCCCCGCTGGGCACGGACCCGCGCAAGGACCCGATCTACTTCGTCATGACCGCCCGCTTCAACGACGGTGACAGCTCCAACAACCGGGGCGGCAGCCAGCACGTGCGGTCGGGCAACGCCGCCAACAACGACCCCATGTTCCGCGGTGACTTCAAGGGCCTGGTCGAGCGGCTCGACTACATCAAGGCCCTCGGCTTCTCGGCGGTCTGGATCACCCCGGTCGTCCTCAACCGCTCCGACTACGACTTCCACGGCTACCACGGCTACGACTTCTACAAGGTCGACGCCCGCCTGGAGTCGGCCGGCGCGAGCTACCAGGACCTGATCAACGCGGCCCACGCCAAGGGCATGAAGATCTACCAGGACGTCGTCTACAACCACAGCTCCCGCTGGGGCGCCAAGGGACTGTTCACGCCGACCGTGTACGGCGTGCGGGACAACCAGTGGAGCTGGCTGTACGACGAGAAGAATCCGGGCTTCGAGTACGACGGCCTCACCGTCGAGACCAAGTCCGGCAAGTCGTACTACAACGGCGACCTCTGGTCCACCGCCGAGCCGTCCGGCAACACCTGCCTCAACTGGGGCAAGCCCACCGGCGGCAAGAGCCCCGAGGGGTACACGCTCTACAACTGCCAGTGGCCGAGCCCGACGTCGGGCATGTTCCCGAAGGCGTACTACCACAACTGCTGGATCGGCAACTGGGAGGGCGAGGACTCCCGTTCCTGCTGGCTGCACGACGACCTCGCCGACTTCGACACCGAGTCGGCGCCCGTGCAGAACTACCTGATCGGCGCCTACAACAAGTACATCGACATGGGCGTGGACGGCTTCCGGGTCGACACGGCCGTCCACATCCCGCGCGTGACCTGGAACCGCCGCTTCCTCCCCGCCATCCAGGAGCGCGTCACCCAGCGCTTCGGCGCCGAGGCCGCGAAGAACTTCTTCGTCTTCGGCGAGGTCGCCGCCTTCGTCAACGACAAGTGGAACCGCGGCTCCGTCAACCACTCCGCGCAGTTCTACACCTGGAAGGAACGCAAGGAGTACAGCGCCGACGACGCGAAGGCGGCCCTGGAGCAGTACGACCACGAGAACGGCCTGGGCACGGCCAACCAGCCGACCTCGGCCAACGCCTTCCTGGACGGCAACACCTACCGCACCCCCGACCGCAGCCGGTTCTCCGGCATGCACATCATCGACATGCGCATGCACATGAACTTCGGCGACGCGCACAACGCGTTCCACAACGGCAAGGACTCCGACGACAGCGTCAACGACGCCACGTACAACGTCGTCTACGTCGACAGCCACGACTACGGCCCCAACAAGAGCAGCGAGCGGTACACGGGCGGCACCGACGCCTGGGCCGAGAACATGTCGCTGATGTGGACCTTCCGCGGCATCCCCACCCTCTACTACGGCTCGGAGATCGAGTTCCAGAAGGGCAAGAAGATCGACTGCGGGCCCACCTGCCCGCTCGCCACGACGGGGCGCGCCTACTTCGGCGACCACCTGGCCGGCTCCGTCACGGCCTCCGGCTTCGGCTCGGTCGCGTCGGCGAGCGGCCAGGTCGCCACCACCCTGGACCAGCCGCTGGTCAAGCACCTGCAGCGGCTCAACCAGATCCGCCGCGCCGTCCCGGCCCTCCAGATGGGCCAGTACTCCACGGAGGGCATCTCGGGCGACATGGCCTTCAAGCGCCGGTACACCGAAGGCGGCACCGACAGCTTCGCGCTCGTCGCCGTGTCGGGCGCGGCCACCTACACGGGCATCCCCAACGGCACCTACCGGGACGCCGTCACCGGCGACACCCGCACCGTGACCGACGGTCGGCTCAGCGTCGCGGCGCCCGGCAAGGGCAACCTCCGCGTCTACGTGCTGAACGGCCCGGGGAAGATCGGCACGGCCGGCCCCTACCTGAAGTAGTGGCCCCGGAGCGGCGCTGAAGCAGCTCCGGACCAGCCCTGACAGCCGCCGCGCACCAGCGGCGCCACGTCCCCGCCGGGGCCGTGCGGACCGGCACCGTCCGGCCCGCGCGGCCCCGGCGCACGTGCGCCGGGACGTCAGGTGTTGAGGCGCCAGATGGCGAGGTTGAGCGCCGCCGCGTAGGTGACCCACAGCGCGTACGGGACGAGGAGGAGGAAGGCGGCCGTGCTCCGGCGCCGGAAGAGCAGCATCGTGGCGGCGAGGGCGGCCAGGAGCAGGCAGATGTCGAGGAACGCGAGGCCGTACTCGCCGGCGCCGAAGAACAGCGGCGTCCAGGCCAGGTTCAGGGCGAGCTGCGTGCTCCACAGGGCGGCCTCGGCCCTGCTCTCGGCGAGGGGGCGGCGGCGCAGCACGAGCCAGGCGGAGACCGCGATGGTGGCGTACAGCACCGTCCACACCGGGCCGAACAGCCACGGGGGCGGGGCCCACGCGGGACGGTCGAGCGAGCGGTACGTGCTCCCCGCGTCGGACGCGGCGAGGCCGCCCACCGCGGCCACCGCGTAGCAGAGCGCGAGCAGCAGGAGCAGGAGGGGCCAGCCCTGGGCTCGGCGGGCCGGCCGGGCCTGCCGGGTACTCTCCGTCACCTGCGTGCCTCCTCGGGCGTGTGGCCGTGCGGGGGCCGGGTGCCCCCGATCCGCCGTTCGATGCGGGCCGCGGCGCCCCGGTGTGCCGGTGTCCCGGTGTGCCGGTGTCCCGGCGGCCCGGCGACTTGGTGTTCCGGCGTCCTGGCGGCCCGGCGGCCCGGCGTCCCGGTCGCAGACCCGCGGTCGTCAGAGCCCCGCGATCCGGGCGACGAAGAACGCGGCGACGATCACGCAGCCGAGCAGGATCAGGGCCAGCCAGATGCGCGGGTGCTCCCAGACGCCGCGGTCCGGCCGCTCCTCGTGGGCCTCGGCGGTCGAGCCCTCCACGGGGGGCGTCTCCCCCGGGCGGCGCAGTGGTTCCGTCATGATCACACCTCCGGATGTCCGGATGCCGGGCGGGCCGTCGCACGGACCTCCCGCCGCACCGGCCGCCACGGGGGCCGGGCGGTGGCCGCGGGAACGGTCCCCGCGCGGCCTACGAGGTGGTTTCCGTCCGGTACCCGGGATCGGATGCACCCGCCCCCGTCCGGGCCGGCGTGTCCGCCGGGTGCGTCACGTCTCCCGCCGGGCCGCGTCGACCGCCTCCCGGACGGTGGGGTGGACCCGCATCAGCTCCGCCCTGGCATCGGCGGTGCGCAGGACGTCCCGCACCTGGCCCACGTCGCGGGCGAGCAGGAGCCGGGTGCCGCCCGCCTTCAGCTCCGCGGCGAGGGCGTCGAGCATGCGCACGGCGCTGACGTCGACGAAGGGGACCGTCTCCGCGTCGACGACCACGGCCTTCACCCCCGTGCGAGCGGCGGCCGCGCGCACCTCGGTGCGGATCCGGTCGGTGTTGGCGAAGTAGATGCCGCCCTCGACGCGCAGCACGGCCACCCCCGGCACCCTGCGGCTCTCGGGGTGCCGGTCGAGCGCGGCGTAGTGCCCGTCGCCGGGCAGCCGCCCCAGTTCGCTGACGACCGGGCGCGAGGAGCGGTAGAGGAGCAGGAGCAGGGAGACGGTGATGCCGATGAAGAGGCCGGGGAGGGTGCCGAAGGCCAGCACGCCGAGCAGCGCCGCCACCGAGGCGAGGAAGTCGGGCCGGGCGGCGACGCCGTAGGCCTGGCCGAGCCGGTGCGTGAAGACGCGGTGGAGGGCGACCAGCGAGGGGATGTCGACGAGCTCGACCACCGCCGCGATCACCACCGCGGCGAGCACCGCCTCGGGCAGCCGTTCGAAGAGGCCGGTGAGGAAGAGCAGGGTGAGCACGGTGAGGGCCGCCGCGACGATCCCGGAGAGCTGGGTGCGGGCGCCCGCCGACCAGTTGACGGCCGTCTTGGAGAGGCTGCCGTTGACGACCATGCCGCCGGACAGGCCGGCGCCCAGGTTGGCGGCGCCGAGGCCGATGAGCTCGCGGTCGGCGCCGACCTCGCGGTGGGCGCGGGCGGCGTAGGTCTTCGCCGCGCCGAGGCCCTCGGCGAAGGCGACGAGCAGCACACCGGCGCTTCCGGCGGCGAGGGCGCCGAGGTCGCCGGCCGAGACGTCGGGGAAGCCGAACGGGGGGAGGCCGGCGGCGATGTCGCCGACGGTGTCGACGCCCCGGTCGGCCAGGTCGAAGGCGGCGGACGCGCCGATGCCCAGCGCCACCGCGACCAGCGAGCCGGGCACGGCGGGGGCGGCCTTGCGGAGGGCGAGGATCAGGGCGAGGCCGCCGGCGCCCACCAGGGCGGTGAGGCCGCTGGTGGCGCCGAGGTCGCCGACGAGGGTCCACACCTTCTCGAAGAAGTCCCCCGGCCCGCCCTCGAGGCCGAGCAGCTTCGGCAGCTGGCCCGCGATGATCGTCAGCGCGAGGCCCACGATGAAGCCCTTCATCACCGGCTCGGAGACGAAGGACGCGAGGAAGCCCAGGCGCAGCGCTCCGCCGAGGAGCGCCGCCCCGCCCACCGTGAGGGCGAGGGCCGCCGTCATCGCGGCGAAGCGCGCGCCCGAACCGTCGGCGGCCTCCCCGACGACCGCCGCCGACAGCGCCGCCGTCGCCGCCATCGGCCCGACGACCAGGTGCGCGGAGCTGCCGAGGGCGGCGTAGAGGAGCAGCGCCGCCGGCGCGGCGTAGAGGCCGGCCACGGGCGGGACGCCGGCGATCGTCGCGTAGGCGAGCGCTTCGGGCACCAGGACCGCCCACACGGTCGCCCCGGCGAGCGCGTCCCGCCCGAGCCACCGCCGCCGGTAGCCCCGCAGGGAGGAGAACAGCGGGTCCACGCCCGGCCTCAGGCGGAGAGGTCGCTGACGGCGTCACCGACGAGCTTGGCGGCGACGAGCAGGCAGATCACGGACACGATGGCCGCGTTGTTGCGCTCCATCCAGCGTTTGAGCGCGTCGAGGAGGGGCTTTGAGCGCTCCTTGAGCGCGAAGTAGAGCACGACCGGCGTCGCGGTTCCGAGCGCCCCGATCGCCACGAAGACCGCGAGGGCCGCGGCCTGGGCGCCGGCGGAGGTGTCCGTCCGGGCGATCGTCGCCGCCGCCGCGACCACGAGCAGCAGGTTCTTGGGGTTGAGGGCGCCCAGGGCCGTCCCGAGTCCCGCCGCCTTGGGGGGCGTGAAGGTGTCCACCCTCGCCATCCATCCGGGCATCGCAGGCTCCTCGTCCCCCCGTGGCCGGCCGCGCCACTGCTTGACCGCCGTCCACAGCAGCAGCGCGCCGACCGTAAGGTAGAGCGCGCTGACCCAGGTGGCCGGCTGCCCCTGCTCCCCCGGGCCCGCGCCGCCGGAGACCAGCAGGACGACCGTGCCGACCAGGGACAGACCGAGGATGAAGCCCAGGAGCAGCGCCGGCCCGTTGGTGCGTGCTCGGGGCGTCCCGAGCATCAGCACCACTCCGATGATCGGGAACGGGCCCAGCGCCACCGCCACGCCGTAGAGGAGAACCTGGCCGATCGCCTCGCCCACGGCTGCGCCTCACACCGGTTCGATCTCGCCGGGACGCCAGCTCTGGTCGTACCAGCTCTCGAGGGGGCCGTAGAGCCGCAGGAGCACGAACCACCCCTTGCCGGGTACGGTCCGCACCCAGTTGGCCTCCCGTCCCTCGGGCGCCGTCGGGCCGAAGTGGACGATCGTGTCGCCGTTGGCTTCGGCCCGTACGCCTTCGCCAAGGCTGTTGACGCTCGGGTAGGGCTGGTCGGTGCGCAGCAGCGAGCGGGTCTGGGGGTCGTAGACGTTGACGGCCCAGAAGTTCTTCGCCGGGATGCCCTTGGGCAGGGTGAGGGTGTACGAGCGGGCGCCGTCGAGCCATTCGCCGGTGGAGTCCTCCGCCGTGTAGGCGTACTGCGAGCCGGCCCCGACGGCCGCGGTCACCATGGCCGGTGAGGCGGCGGCGGCGAAGTAGTAGAACACCGCCCGCGAGTCCAGGAGCCGGGCTCCCTCCGGGGAGAGAAACTCGTAGCTGCGCGAGGGGAACGGGGTCTTCCACGAGCTGCCGGGATAGTAGAAGAAGCCCGGGTCGCGCGGCTTGAAGGCCAGCGAGCGCACGATGCCCGACGCCGTCCTGGCGGCGGTGTCGAGGATCGAGCGCATGCGGTCGTCCGGCCGGAAGGGTTTGCCGCGCACGATGCCGAGGGCGGCGAGCTGGCCGGCGCGCTCGGGGTCGAGCGAGTCGGGCGGCTCCGTCTGGACGATGCCGTCGATCTCCTCGAAGAAGGAGAAGTCGTTGGCGTGGACGGTGTTGAAGTCGGCCTCCGCCCAGTTGACGAAGCGCTGCTCGGGCGGGTCGGCCGCGGCGGAGAGCGGGTAGATGCGCGCCGTGAGCAGGCTCTCGGTGCCGCCGAGCGCGCGCAGCAGCACCCAGGAGCCGTAGGTCGCCGGGCGCACGACGTGGTACCCGTCGGGGACGTCGCCCTCGTGGCCGGGGGGCAGGAAGAGGTACTTGCCGCCCTTGCCCCGGTCGGGTCCGGCGATGCCCATGTCGGTGACGTAGCGCTGCCACATGTCGTTGACGACGCACAGCGAGTTGCCCGGCGCCTCGATCACGGTGGGCCCTTCCTGGTCCAGCGCCAGGAAGGTCATGCCGTAGGTGGTCTCCGTGTTGCCCGTGAGCACCACGGGTGCCGAGGTGCAGCGCGGGGCGGTGTACCCGATGGTGTGGGAGTCGACGCCGACGCTGCGCAGTCCGCGGCGCATCGCCGCCATGGAGGCGCCGGGCACGCAGTTGAGGAACGCCTCGATGCCGCGGAGCAGGTCGAGCGTGTCGTAGCTGCGGGTGACCGTGTCGGGCAGCGGCAGGCCGTCGAAGAAGTCGATCGCGCCGAAGACCGTCTCCTGCCGGTCGGGGCAGCTGATCGAGGCGAGGACTTCGGGCGGTGTGCCCGGACTGGGGGCGTCACTGACCTGGGGCACCGGGCTCCTCCTGGGTGTGCGGTGGTGTGAGAACCGTCTTCCAGTCGTGCTTGACGCTGACCGTGGTCCAGCCGTACCGCCGGGCCGCCGACTGGGCGCGTGCGGCGCCGTCGGTGTAGGCGTACTCCCGTTCGGCGTCGTCGTGCACGACGAGCAGGGCGAAGGGCGCGGACCGCAGCATCTCGACGTCCACGTCGTCGTTGCCGGCCGCGAGGCGCGGCAGCCGGCCGGTGCGGGCGAGGACGTACTCCGGTTTGCCGGGACCGAGCGCGATGGGGCCGTGCGGGGTCGCGCGGCGGACCAGTGTCCCGTCCCGCCAGGCGAACTCGGGGGCCGAGCCGATGACGTTCTCCCTCGGCAGGCCCCAGGTGTCCTCGCAGATCACCCGCATGAAGTCGCGTCCGCCGCCCGAGCAGACGAACAGCCGCCAGCCGTGCGCCCGCAGGTAGTCGAACAGCTCCAGCATCGGCCGGTAGACGAGGCCGGTGGCGGGCACCCCGAACCGTTCGTGGCGCCAGGAGGCCAGGTAGCGGGCGGCCTGCGCCTCGTACGCGCCGAAGGGGGTGCCCTCCCAGGCCGCGCCGACCGCCCGCACCATCGACTCCACCGCGTCGGGCTCCTGCGCGTCCAGCGCGCGGAGGAACGACTCGTCGCGCTCGGCGAGTGCCCGGTAGGGCTGTTCACGGGCCAGGGCGGGGTCCGCGGCCACGCGCTCGGCCAGCTTCCCGAGGACGAAGCCGGTCTGCACGGGCGCGGGCTTCTCCACCCAGAGGGTCCCGTCGTTGTCGAAGACGGCGATCCGGTCCGCGGGCGGGACGAAGTCGGGGGACCGCTCGTCCGCCGTGGACGTCACGTACGCGACGATCGCCCGTCTGGCCGGGCCGTCGTTCCAGCTTCCCAGCGGGCTCGCGCCCATCACCGCCTCGCCTTCCGTGCCGTCGTGCCCCGCGGTGCCGTCCGCGGGGTCAGCCGGCCGCCTCGATCTCGCCCGCCCGCCAGGTCTTGTCGAAGAACGGACTCAGCGGGCTGTAGAGCCGCAGGACCGCGAACCACCCCCGGTCCGGCAGGGTCTGCACCCAGTTGCCCTCGGGGACCCCGTCGGGCCGCTCGGGTCCGAAGTGCACGGTGGTCGTGCCGTCCGCGTCGGCGGTGGCCGCCGGACCGGGGTAGCCCTGGCTGCCGGAGCGGGGGAAGCGCTGCGGGGTGTCGAGCATGGACCGCGTCTGGTTGTCGTAGACGGTGACGGACCAGAACCGGGCGGCGGGGATGTCCGGCGGGAGCACCAGGCGGTAGTTCCTGCCGCCGTCGAGCGGCCGGCCCTCGTGGTCCGCGAACGAGAACAGGTACTGCGAGCCGACGCCGGTCAGCCGGGTGGCGAAGGTGGGGCTGATGCCGACGGCCAGGTACCACCACCAGGACCGCAGGTTCAGCTTCCGGGCGCCGCTGGTCGGGCGCGGCTGGACGCCGCTGTCCGTGATGTCGGCGGGCGGCGTCATGAAGTCGTACCCGGCGGCGAGCAGGCCGTTGACCCACTGCGAGGAGGGGCCGTAGTAGTGGGCTCCCTCGGACGGGCGGGGGCGGCAGGCGAGGGTGCGGGCCGTCGCGTTCCCGACGGCGGCCGCCTCGGCGAGGATCCCGCGCATCCGCTCGTCCGGTTCGAAGGGCTCGCCCTTGACGATCCCGACCGCCGCGAGCGGTCCGGCGATCTCGGGGTCGAGCGCCTCGGCCGGCTGGTCCTGCACCAGTTCGTTCGCGAAGTCGAAGTACGTCGCGTCGGCGGGCGGGACCATGTTCAGGGGCAGCCCGGTCGCCTCGACGAAGCGCGGCGGGTCGGCCGGGCGCAGCGCGGCGGTCCAGGTGTCGGCGGTCCACGGCGGCGGCGGGGCGGTGCCACCGGTGACGATCTCCGCCACGCTCGTCCCGTACAGACCGGGTTCGTAGCGGTGGATGCGCAGCCGCTCGCGGACGCGCTGGGCGATCGGCGCGGGGTCGCCGTCCTCCAGGAACGCGCGCCCGGCCAGGACGAGCCGCGTGGTGCGGACCCGGTGGGTGAAGAACCCGCCCTCGGGGAGGGGGCCGTCGTAGCCGGGGGGCACGAAGAGGTAGGCGCCGCCGGTGCCGCGGTCGGGTCCGGGCATGCCGGGGTCGGCGACGTAGCGGAACCACAGGTCGTTGACGAAGCTCAGGGTGAGGGGCGGCATCTCGACCACCACGGGCCCCTCGGTCAGGTCGAGGAACGTGATGAAGTAGACGGTGTCCGCGTTGCCGGTGAGCACGAGGGACTTGGCGTCCATGAACTCGGAGAAGAGCAGGACGTCGTGGTCCCGGACCCCCACGTCCGCGAGGCCCCTGCGGGCCGCCCACAGGTTGACGCCGGAGTACGCGTCGAGGAAGCCGCGGACCGCGTGCAGGTGGTCCAGGTGGTCGTAGAGGCGGTCGGCGGTCTCGTCGGTGGGAACACCCAGCGGGAACTCGAGGGTGCCCAGGTGGGTCTCGACCCGCTCGGGGGTCGAGACCGACTCCACGACCTGGGGTGGCAGGGGTGCGGCGTGCGTCACGGTCGCTCCGTTCCTGGGATCCGTCGCCGAGGATCCGTCCTCGGGGGAGAAGTCACCCTGTCGACCATGCTCCGTCCCCGCCCGCGGCACCACCGCGGCTAGCTCATCGGAGGGCCGCCGGGCGCCGGGCGGTGCACCCGGCCCGGCCGCCGGGCCGCTCCGCGAGGCCGCCCGCCCGCCGTCCGGGGCGGGACGGCGGGCGGGCGGACGGACCGGCGGGCGGCGCGGGCGGGCGGCGCGGGCAGGCGGACCGGCGGGCGGGCGGGCGGCGCGGGCAGGCGGGCGGGCGGGCGGCACGGGGCTACCTGCGGCTGCGCACCAGCAGGTACAGGAAGTACGGCGTGCCGATCACGGCGGTCACCAGGCCGGCGCCGAGCTGGGCGGGGGCGATGACGGTGCGGCCCACGAGGTCGGCCGTGCAGACCAGGACGGCCCCGAGGAGGACGGCGACCGGCACGACGCGGGCGTGCTGCCGGCCGACGAGGGCGCGGGCCGCGTGCGGGGCGACGAGCCCGACGAAGCCGATGGTGCCGGCGGCGGCCACGGCGGTGGCGGCCAGCAGCACGCTCAGGGCGAGGAAGCCGAGGCGCCGGCGGCCCAGGTCGAGGCCGAGGAGGCGCGGGGTGTCCTCGTCGAGGGAGACGAGGTCGAGTTCGGTGCGCCGGGTCAGGGCGACGGCCACGCCCGCCGCCACGGCGACCGCGAGGGGCGCCAGGTCGGGCAGGGTCCGGCCGTAGGTGGAGCCGGACAGCCAGGTGAGGGCCTTGGTGGCGTTGAACGGGTCGGTGAGGATGATGAGGAGGCTGACCAGGGCGGCCGTCCCGGTGTGGATGGCGAAGCCGACGAGGACGAGCCTGGTCTGCTGGAAGCCGCCGCGCGCGGCGAGTCCGAAGAGCAGGGCGGAGGCGAGCGCGGCGCCCGCGAACGCCGCGCCGGCCACACTCCACGTACCGGCGAGGGGGACGGTGGTGACGAGGAGTACGGCGCCGAGCGCGGCGCCTCCGGAGACGCCCATGATGCCCGGTTCGGCGAGCGGGTTGCGGGTGACGGCCTGGACGAGCGTGCCGGCCAGGGCGAGGGCGGCGCCCGCGAGGAGCGCGGCGAGGACCCTCGGCACGCGGGTGTCGAGAACGAAGGAGACGGTCTGACCCGCCTGGCCGAGCGCCCAGTTGGCCACGTCGCCCAGGAGCAGCTTGGCGTCGCCGAGCAGCACGGCGGCGACGGTCACACCGGCGAGCACGGCGATCAGGACGGCGGTGGTGGTGAGGAAGACGGCCCGGCTCCTGATGCGGAGCCGGTCGGCGGCGACGCCGGAGGTGTCCCGGAGCCGCGCGGCCATGACGACGACGAAGACGGCGCCGACGAGGCTGGTGACGACGCCGGTGGGCACGGCGACCGCGGTGTCCGCGGCTACGAGGGAGCGCAGCAGCACGTCGGCGCCGAGCACCAGCGCGGCGCCGACGAGGCCCGCGGCCGGGATGGCGGCGCGGGCGCGGGCGAAGCCGCGCAGCCGCCGGGCGAGGGGGCGGACGAGGGCGGGCGCGCACAGTCCGACGAAGCCGACGGGCCCGGCGAGGGTGACGGCGGCCGTGGCGAGGAGGGCGGCCAGGACGACGGCGCTCACGCGGGTGGCGCGGACCGGGACGCCCACGCCGCGGGCGGCCTCGTCGCCGAGGCCGAGGACGTCGATCCGGTGGGCGAGCAGGAGCAGCCCGGCGAGTCCCGCGACGGCGACGGGCGCCATCTGCAGGACGCCGTCGAAGCCGTTCTGGGCGATGCTGCCCTGGTTCCAGTGGTAGACGCCCTTGGTCTCGTGGGGGAAGAGCAGGACCAGTCCCTCGGTCATGGCGGTCAGGCCGAGGGTGAGGGCGCTGCCGGCGAGGACGAGGCGGATGGTGCCGGTGCCCAGGCCGGAGAGGCCCAGCACGACGGCGGCGGCGGTGAGGCCGCCGGCGAAGGCGATGCCGGAGGAGGCGAGCAGCGGGAGGGAGACGCCGGTGGCGGCGGCCAGGCCGAGGGCGAAGTAGGAGCCGGCGTTGACGGCGAGGGTGTCGGGCGAGGCGAGGACGTTGCGGCTGACCGCCTGGAGGGCGGCGCCGGCCATGCCGAGCACGATCCCGACGAGCAGGCCCGCGGCCGCCCTGGGCAGCCGGGAGGCGATGACGACGGAGGCGTCGGCGGGGTCGGCCCGGCCGGTGAGGGCCTTCCACACCTCGGGGGCGCCGACGGCGGCGGTGCCCTGGGTGACGTCGGCGAGCGCGAGGCCCGCGACGAGGAGGAGCAGTGCGGCCGTCACCGCGGCCGCGCCCGTCCGGGACGGGGCGGCCGCGGGACGGGCGGGGGTGGTCGCGGTGACGGCCATGGTCCTACTTCTTCGTCAGTTCGGCCACGACGGAGTCGATGTACCGGTTCATCGACTCGGGGCCGCCGAACATCCAGATGCCGTCGGGCAGGCGGTGGACGTTGCCCTTCTTCACGAAGGGCAGCGAGGTCCACACCTTGTCCTTGGCGAGGACGCCGGTGAAGGGCGTGCTGTTCTTGTCGCCGTCGCTGCCGATGTAGGCGAAGTGCACGTCGGCGCTCAGCTTGGTCAGGCCCTCGACGTCGGTGGAGCCCAGGCCGTACGCGGGGTCGCCCTCGACGGTCCAGTCGTTCTTCAGGCCGAGCTTCTCGTTGACCGCGCCGATCAGGGAGCCGCTGGTGTAGGGGCGGATCGCGGTCTGGTTGGAGACGATGTAGCCGTCGGCGAAGGCGTACTTCGCGCCGCCGAGCCCGGCGTCGGCGAGGGCCTTCCTGCCCTCCTCGATCTTCACCTCGAACGCCTTCCTGAGCTGGGCGGCCTTCTCGGTGGTGCCGGTGGCCCGGGCGAGCAGGTCGAGGTTGCCGTTCATGCGCCCGATCGGGTCGGCCGCGTCGGCGGACTTGACCTCCACCACCGGGGCGATGCCGCGCAGTTGCTTGACGGCGGCCGGCGGCAGGTCGGTGCTGGCGACGATGAGGTCGGGCTTGAGGGCGGCGATGGTGTCCATGCTGGGCTCGCCGCGGGTGCCGATGTCCTTCGGCTCGTTCTTCAGCGGGACGGCGGAGTCCCAGGTCTTGTAGCCCTTGACGTCGGCGACGCCGACCGGGTCGACCCCCAGCGAGACGAGCAGTTCGACCTCGTGCCACTCGGTGCCGACGACCTTCTCGGCGGGGCCGTCGAGGACGACCTCCTTGCCGGAGGCGTCGGTGAGGGTGATCTTCTCGCCGGACTTCTTCGCCTTGTCGTCGGCGGCGGGCTCGGTGGTGCCGCAGGCGGTCAGGGTGAGGGCCGCCGCGGTGAGGACCGCGGCGGTGAGGAGGTGTCGTCTCATGGGGTGGTGCTGGGCCTTTCGCTTCGTATGTGGTGGCGGCCGACCGCGCGGGTGCGGAGCCGTCCGGTGAGGGGGTCGGCGTCGACGTCGACGCGGATGCCGTAGGTCTCGGTCAGGCGCTGCGCCGTGAGGACCTCCTCGGGGGAGCCGTCGGCGACGACGCGCCCCGCTCGCAGGAGGACGATCCGGTCGCCGACGGCCGCCGCCTGGTCGAGGTCGTGGAGGACGGCGCCGACGGCGATCCCGTGGTCGTCGGCGAGGTCGCGCATGAGGTCGAGGAGTTCGACCTGGTAGCGCAGGTCGAGGTAGGTGGTGGGCTCGTCGAGGAGGAGCACGCCCGTCTCCTGGGCGAGGCAGCCGGCCAGCCAGACGCGTTGGAGCTGTCCGCCGGAGAGGTGCTCGACGCCCCGGTCGGCGAGTTCGGCGACGCCCGTGAGGTCGAGCGCCCGGTCGACGGCCGCGCGGCCCCGCGGGTCGCCCTTGCCCCAGCGGCCCCGGTAGGGGTAGCGGCCGAACTCGACCACGTCGCGCACGGTCAGACCGCCGGGTGTGGGGCGGCCCTGGGTCAGCAGGGCGACGCGGCGGGAGAACTCGCGGGTGCCGAGGGCGAGTCCGTCGGTGTCGCCGTCGATGAGCAGGGTGGCGGCCCTGGGTCGCTGCAGGCGCGCGAGGGTCCGCAGGAGGGTCGACTTGCCGCTGCCGTTCGGCCCCACGAGGACGGTCACCTCACCGGGGCGCAGCGTCATGGCGGCGTCGTGTACGACGTCGACGCCGTCGTACGCCACGGTGACTCCCGTGGCCGACAGTTCATGACCACGGGGGCGGACCGCCGCGGACGTCTCATCAGCACCTTGCACGCCCCAGAGGTTAGCCTAACCTTACTGACTGGCGAAACCCGGGCCCCGCCAGGGCGCAAGACCGAAACCGGTCAGGCCCGTTGGGGCCGGTGCGCCTACCGGGCGCGGCGGCGCCGATAGCGGCGGCGCAGTTCGTCGGTGCCCCACACCAGTACGGGGAACACCATGACGATGGCGACCACGTCGGGCGGCAGGGGCGCCGTGCCGAAGAGGTGCTGGAGCGGGGGCAGATAGACCAGCGCGGCGGTGAAGGCGAGTTCGAAGGCGATGCCGGCCAGCAGGAGGGGGTTGGTCAGGAGCCCGACCTCCCGCAGGGAGGCGTGCTCCGTGCGGGCCGCGAAGGCGGTGCCGATCTGGCAGGTGACGATGGCGGCGAAGGTGGCGGTGGTCGCGGTGACGTACGCGTCGTGGAGCGGCCGGCCGGGTTCCGTGGGCGCTCCGTGCTGCCAGCCCGCCCGCCAGAGCACGTAGAAGAACGCGCCGAGGGCGAGGACGGCGGAGACGCTGCCGAGGTACCCCCAGCTCCGTACGAGCATGTCGCGGGAGATGACCGCCTGGGTGCGCCGGCGAGGGGGCCGGGCCATGATGCCCGGTTCGGATCGCTCCCGGCCCAGGGCGAGGGCGGGCAGCGTCTCGGTGCCGAGGTCGATGGCGAGGATCTGCAGGACGGTCAGGGGCAGCGGGACGGCGCCGGCGGAGAGCGCGAAGACCAGGAAGGGGACGACCTCCGGGGTCAGGTGGGCGAAGATGTAGACGATGAACTTGCGGACGTTGTCGTAGACGCGGCGGCCCTGCTCGATCGCCGTGACGATGGTGGCGAAGTCGTCGTCGGTGAGCACCATGGTGGCCGCCTCGCGGGCGACGTCGGTCCCGGAGCGGCCCATGGCCACGCCGATGTGGGCGCGGTGCAGCGCCGGGGCGTCGTTGACGCCGTCGCCGGTCATGGCGACGACGTGGCCGTGGGAGCGCAGGGTGTCGGCCACCTTGAGCTTGGTCTCCGGGGAGGACCGCGCGAAGATCACCTCCGCGTCGCCGCCCCCTCCGAGCAGTTCGTCGAGCTCGTCGTCCGTGACCTTCTCCGACTCGGCGACCAGGCGCAGGCGGGGCACGCCGATGCCGACCTCGCGCGCGACGGCCGCGGCCGTGGCGCCGTTGTCCCCGGTCACGACGTGGATGCGGACACCGGCCTCGTGGCAGCGGCGGACGGCCGCGGCGACCTCGGGCCGCGGCGGGTCGTAGAGCCCGACGAGCCCGAGCGGTTCCAGCTCCCGCTCGGCGTCGGCCCGGCGCGGCGGCGCGCCGCCCGGCGGCAGGTCGCGGGTGGCGACGGCGAGGACGCGCATGCCCAGCCGGGCCATCCGGTCCGCCTCCGCGCGTGCCGTGCGGTGCTCCGGCGCGTCGGGGCCGGTGCGGGTGCGGGACAGCACCGCTTCCGGAGCGCCCTTGGTGATGAGGACGCGGCGGCCGCCGGGCGCGGTGGTGAGGACGGACATCAGACGCAGGCGCGGGTCGAAGCGGTAGAGGGCCACGCGGCGGGCGTCGCGGGCCTCCAGGTCGGTGTCCGCCCCCAGCTCCCCGGCCCCGAGGACGAGCGCCACCTCGGTGGGGTCGCCGGTCACGGCGCCGTCCGCGTCGCGGGTCGCGGTGGTGCACTGCGTCACGGCGTCGGCCAGCGCCCTCGTGGCGGGCCCCGCGGCGGTGCCGTCCCCGGGGGTCCATGTCGCGTGCAGGCGCATGGCGTTGCGCGTCAGGGTGCCGGTCTTGTCGGTGCAGACGACGTCGGTGGAGCCCAGGGTCTCGACGGCGCTGAGCCGCTTGACGACGGCGCCCTGCCGGGCGAGGGAGCGGACGCCCGCGGCCAGGGCGAGCGTGATGATGGGCAGCAGCCCCTCGGGGACGTTGGCGACCAGCAGGCCGATGGCGAAGACCAGCGCGTCGGTGAGCGGCAGTCCCACGGCGACGCCGGCCACCAGGAAGACCGCGCCCATGGCGGTGGCCACGGCGGCGATGAGCCAGGCGACCCGCTTCACCTGCTGTTCGAGGGGGCTGCGCTCCGGGCGGTCGCGCTGGCTCAGGGCGGCGACGCGGCCCAGTTCCGTACGGCTGCCCGTGGCGAAGACGACGGCGCGGGCCTCCCCCGCGGTGCAGGTGGTGCCGCTGAAGACCATGTCGGGCTCCTGCAGCAGCGGCACGCCGGGCAGGGCCGGGCTGGCCTCCCGCTCGGCGGGGACGGACTCCCCGGTGAGCATGGACAGGTCCACCTCGATGGCGCCGCGCGTCAGGCGCGCGTCGGCGGGGACCTTGTCGCCCTCCTCCAGGCCGATGACGTCGCCGGGCACGAGGACGCGGGCCTCGACGACCCGCGGCTCCCCGTCCCGGATGACGCGGGCCTGCTCCGGCAGGTAGCGGGCGAGGGCTTCGACGGCGCGCTCGGCCTCCCTCTCCTGGAGGATCGCGAAGGCGGCGTTCACCACGATCACCGCGCCGATGGCGCCCGCCAGGACGGGGATGCCCGCGACAAACGCGAGGGCCATGGCGGTCCACAGCAGCAGCGCCAGCGGGTGGGTGACCTGCCGGGCCAGCTCCGCGCCCAGGGAGGTGCGGGACCGGGCCCGGACCTCGTTGGGGCCGTACACGGCGAGCCGCCGGGCGGCCTCCCGCTGCGACAGGCCGTCCGGGCCGGTGGCCAGGTCGGCGCTGAGCTCCCGCAGCGGCTCCGTCGGGTCCGGGCGGGTCGGCAGCGTGTGCGCGGACGGCTGGCTCATCGGCGCGTCCTTGCGCTCGGGGCTCCGGTCACACCCCTCCCACCGACCACCGTCGCACCCGCCGGCGGCCCGCCTGAGAGCCGGTCGGGACCGGCGGGCGGGGCCGGTCGGCCCTTCCGCCGGCCCTCCTCGCGCGGCAGGCTCGAAGGCGGGTGAAGGAGGTGAGCACAGTGCAACGTGTACTGGTCACCTATGGAACGCGGAGCGGCTCCACCGCCGGGATCGCCCAGCGCATCGCGGACACCCTGCGGGAGGACGGGCTGGAGACGGAGGTACTGCCTCCGGACGAGGTGGCGGACGTCGCCCCGTACGACGCGGTCGTCCTGGGCGGGGCCCTCTACATGAACCGCTGGCACAAGGACGCCCGCCGCTTCTCCCGCCGGCACGCGCGCGCCCTGCGGGAGAAGCCGGTCTGGCTGTTCAGCAGCGGCCCGCTCGACGCGTCGGCCTCGGAGCGGGACATCCCGGCGGTGCCCACCGCGCGGCGAGCCGAACGCCGCACCCACGCGCGCGGGCACGCGACGTTCGGCGGCAGCCTGGAGGAGGGCGCCAAGGGGCACCTGGCCAGGTCGATCCTCGAAGAGGGCCGCGGCGGCGACTTCCGGGACACGGCGCGCATCGAGCGTTGGGCGCACGAGGTGGCGGACGAACTGAAGGCGCCCCCCGAGGGGGTGTGACCCATGAGCGTGTCGTCGCGGCCGGACGGCCGGCGCAACCATCCGCTGAGCAGGCCGGTGGACGTCCTGGAGCGCCGGGTCCGCATCGGCATCGTGACGGTGGCCGTGCTCGGGGTTCCGCTCGCCGGCGCCGCCGCGGGCGGGGCCGCGTACGAGCACGACCGCGCCGTCGCCGAGGCGCAGCGCGACCAGTGGCGCCGCACGGCGGCCGTCGTGGTGTCGGAGGTGACGCCGGGCATGTCCCGCGGCGACCTGGCGGGCGACGGGAAGGCGGGGACCGCGCAGGTCCGGTGGACGGCGCCGGACGGGCGCCCCGCCACCGGGGTCGCGCCGGTGCCGCCGGACGCCGATCCCGGCGACCGTACGCACATATGGGTCGACCGCCAGGGCCGCGTCGCCACGGCGCCCCTCAACGACACGGGCGTGTGGGCCGGCTCCCTCGCGGTCGGCGTGCTGGGCGCCGCGACGGCGGCGGTGGCGGGGGTGGCGGCCGTGGCGGGCGTCCACTGCCTGTGCGAACACCGCCGCGACAGGGCCTGGGAGCGGGAGTGGGACGCGGTGGAACCGGAATGGAGCCGACGGCCGCACCAGGGGGGATGACCGCGGCACCGGGGGAAACGACCACGGCGCGCCGGACCGTCTGACGCGGCGGCGTGCACCGACAGACGAGGAGGGCACCGCCATGAGGGCGTCACCGTACACCGTGAGCGACGTCATGTCCCACACCGCCGTAGCGGTCGGGAGCCGGGCTTCCTACAAGGAGATCGTCGAGGTGATGCAGCAGTGGAGGGTCAGCGCCCTGCCCGTGCTCGCGGGCGAGGGACGCGTGATCGGGGTGGTGTCGGAGGCGGACCTCCTGCCCAAGGAGGGGTACCGCTCGGGCGCCGAACCGGCGTTCGCGAGCGGCGGCGCGCCGGACGCCGCCAAGGCGGGGGCCGTGCTGGCGGAGGACCTGATGTCCACCCCCGCGGTGACCATCCACGCCGACGCGACCATCGCGGAGGCCGCGCGCGTCATGGCCCGCAGGAAGGTCAAGCGGCTGCCGGTCGTCGACGCCCAGGGACTCCTGGAGGGGGTGGTGAGCCGCAGCGACCTGCTCAAGGTGTTCCTGCGCTCCGACGCGGAGATCGCGGCGGAGATCAGGGAGTCGATCCTGCCCGACATCCGGGGCACCAGGGGGATGCGTGTCAAGGTCGAGGAGGGCGTGGTCAACCTCTCCGGCGAGCTGCCGGACTCCACCATCATCCCGCTGCTCGCCCGCGCGGTGCGGGCCGTCGAGGGCGTCGTCGACATCCGGCTCGACCTGCACAACCCGGTCGTGGCCTGACGGCCCCGCCGGTCGCGTCCCCGCCCGGCCGCGTGACGCGGCGGCGGGGACGCGGCCGTGCCGGGGGTTCCCGGCACGGCGGGGCGCGACCGGGGCGCGATCGGGGCGCGGGAACGGGCCGTGCCGGGGGCGTACCGGCGGGGCCCCGCTCGTGCGGATCAGCGGCTGCGGGGCGTGTCGCGCGCGCCAGTACCGCGGACGGGCGCGCGCACGCCGGTACCGCGGAGGGTCCGTGCGGGAAGGCCCCGCCGTGGGTGCTCCTCGTCCGTGCGGCGCCGCGGCGGCGTACGCGGTCCGCCGTTCCCTCGGATCGCTCCGGCCTGGCCGGATCGCTTCTTCGTCACGGGGCCGGGACGCCCGCGCCGGTGGGCGGGGGACGCGCCGTTCCGCCCGGCGAGTCGGCGGGCGGGGTGCCGGGCCGCCGCGGCGGGGTTCAGTCGTCGTGGCGGGGGTGCTCGTAGTGGTGGATGTGGGCGTCGGGGCCCGGGAAGTAGAGCGTCACGCGCCCGTTGTCGGACCAGCGGACGTCGAAGGGAGGGCTGCCGTCGTCGTGGCGCACCCCCACCACCTCGCCGTCGCGCCGCACCTTGCCCACGCCGGGGCCCTGCACCATGATCCGGTCACCGACCCGCGCGCGCATGCTCCGGCCCGTGGCGGGAGCGCCGCCGGGACCGGCGCCCGCGTCCGTGGGGGGATCGGCGTCCGCCGGTTCCGTGCCCGCGGGATCCGGTCCGCCCACCGTCGGTCGGGTCATCGTCCTCACCCTCTCGGTCCGCGTCGGGGTCCGGTCCCCGAGCCGGGTGCGCCGGGGCCTTCCGGCCCTTCCGGGCGCTGCCGGGCACCAGGGGTCCCGGCCGCCCGGCCGCCGCGGTCACTCCCGCTGCTTCGAGGGTACGGTGATCACCGGGCACTCCGCGCGGTGCAGCAGCCCGTGCACGACGGACCCCAGCCGCATCCCGGTGTAGCCGCCGCGTCCGCGCCGCCCGACGACGACGGCCGCGGCGTCGGCGGAGGCGCGGGCCAGTTCCTCCACCGGGTGCCCGCGCAGCACCTCCTGCGCCACCCCGATGTCCGGGTGCGCGCTCCGCAGGGGCGCGAGGGCGCCCGCGAGGAGGCGCCGCCGCTCCCGTACGGCGTCCCCCTCCTCGGCGGGCGGCACGGCCGGCCACCGCCAGATCCACAGGGCCCGCACGGAGGTGCCCCGCAGGGCGGCCTCCCGGAACGCGAACGCGGCGGCGGCCACGGAGTGCGTGCTGCCGTCGATCCCGACGACCAGGGGCCGGGGACCGCCCGCCGCGTGGCCGGGCCTGCCGACCACCGCGACCGGGCAGTCGGCGCGGGCGCTGACCGGGACGACCACCGAGCCGGCGCTGAGGAACTCCTCGGCCCGGCTGAGCCGCCGGGAGCCGACGACGACGAGACCGGCCCCCTCCGACAGGCGGCACAGCACCTCCGCGGGCCGGCCGTCGAGCAGCGCGGTGACCACGGGGAGCCGGGGCCGCAGGGAGCGCACCGTCTCGGCCGCCGCCACCAGAGCGGTCTCCCCGGCCCAGCGCGCCGTCGAGCGGCGGTGGTCGGAGTCCGCGTACCGGCTGTCGTGCGGCGGCAGGGCGAGGACCAGGCGCAGCCGGGCCCGCCTGCGGGCCGCCTCGTCGGCGGCCCAGGCGAGCGCGGGCACGGGGAAGTCCTGGGGGTCGACGCCCACCAGGACGTCGCCCGGTGCCTCCGGTACGCCGGCGTCCTGCGTCCCGCCCGCCGCCTCGGCCGGCTCGTCGCCGTGCGCCGCGGGCCCGGTCACCGCTCCTCCCGGTCCGGTGCCTGCGCGCGGGGCGCCACCATAACCGGGCAGTGCGCGTGGTGCACCAGGGCGTGCGCCACCTTGCCGAGGCCCGGCCCCAGGCGCAGGGGGCGGCGCCGTCCGCCGACGACGACCAGGTCGGCCGACCCGGACCCCTCGACGAGGGCAGCGGCGGCGGACCCGCCCACCGTGACCTCCGAGGTGACCGTGAGGCCGGGGTGCGCCCACCGCAGGTCCCCGGCCACCGCCTCGACTTTCCGGGCGTGCTCCTCGGCCATCTTCCCCAGGTCGTCGAGGAAGGAGACCGCCGTGCCGACGTGGGACAGCGGGGACCAGGCGCTGAGCAGCCGGAGCTCGGCGCCCCGCATCTCCGCCTCCCCGGCCGCCAGGTCCAGCCAGTCGTGGTCCTTCGCGCCGCGCACCGCCGCGACGACGACCCCGCGCCGGGCGTCGGCGTCCTCCCGCACCACCGCCACGGGTCCCTGGGCGCGGGTGGCCACCCCGAGGCCGACGGAGCCGAGCATCAGCGTGCCGAAGCCGCCCAGGCCGCGGTTGCCGACGACGACGAGGTCGCCGGGGCCGCCGGCCGCGCGCAGGGCCGCCACGGGCTCCTTGCGGCTGAGCTCCGTGCGGACGGTGAGGTCCGGGAAGCGGTCGCGCACCGCCGCGGCGGTCCCCACCAGCAGCTCGTGGCCGTCGGCGTAGATCCCGTCGATCACCTCGGGAGACGCGAGGCGCGTCATGCGGTCCAGGTCGACGGCGTACACCAGGCGGAGCGGGACTCCCCGCATCTCCGCCTCTCCGGCGGCCCAGAGGGCGGCCGAGCGCGCGTGCTCCGACCCGTCGACTCCGGCGACGACCGGTCCGCGGCCCCGCCCCTCCCCCCGCTCGCGCACCGGCGCCGGCTGCCGTCCCGGTGCCGCTCCTCCCGCTGTGCCGTGGTCCGCGGCCTGTCCGCCCGCGGCCTGTCCGGCGCTGTCGTGGCCCGCGGCCTGGGCGCTGTCGTGGCGCATGGCTCCTCCTCCGGCGTCTGCCGAGGTGTACGGCTTCACGCTGCCACGCGGTGCACCCGCGCCGGGAGGGCCGCCCAGGCACCCGGCAGGGACGAAGGTCCCGGCCCCCATCCATCCGTTCATCACCTTTTGCACCTTTCGGCCCTTTTCCGCTCCTCAGGTGCTCTCGATGCTGGAGGCAAGGGAGGTGCGCCCTTCGCGTGCTCCCGCGCGGCGAGAGACCCGGTGAGCGCGATGTCGGATGTCACCACCACGGACCTGTACGAAGTGACGATGGCCTTGTCGTACCGCAGGGAGGGGATGGAGGCGCCCGCGACGTTCAGCCTCTTCGCCCGCGCCCTGCCGCCGGAGCGGGGCTTCCTGGTGAGCGCCGGTCTGGAAGCGGCGCTCGACTACCTCGCGGACTTCCACGTGACCCCGTCCGACGCGGCGGACTTCGCCGCCGTGCTCGGCCGCCCGCCGGGCGATCTGGAGCCCCTGGCCGGGCTCCGCTTCCGGGGCGAGGGAGCTGACGGCCATGACGACGTCCCCCACGGTCTACTGGCCCGTACGGGTCAGAGGCGTCCTCGACCACCCGCTGTCGCGCTGGCTGTGGCTGGTGAAGTGGATCCTCGCGCTGCCGCACTACATCGTGCTGGTCTTCCTGTGGATCGCCTTCTTCCTGGTCTGCGTGGTGGCCTTCTTCGCCGTGCTGTTCACCGAGCGCTACCCCCGCCCGCTGTTCGACTTCAACGCGGGCGTCCTGCGCTGGACGTGGCGGGTGTCCTACTACGCGTACGGTGCGCTGGCCACCGACCGCTACCCGCCCTTCTCCCTCGGCGTGGAGCCCGGCTACCCGGCGACGCTGGAGATCGCGTACCCGGAGCGGCTGTCCCGCAGCCTGGTCCTGGTCAAGTGGTGGCTGCTCGCCATCCCGCACTACCTCGTGCTGGGCTTCTTCCTGGGCGGCGGCGCGCACGCCGGCCCGTGGTCGGGCGGGCTGATCGCCCTGCTCGCCCTGATCGCCGCGGTCGCGCTCGCCTTCACCGGCGCGTACCCGCGCGACCTGCACGCGCTCGTCGTGGGGCTGAACCGGTGGGTCCTGCGGGTGGCCGCCTACGCGGCGCTCATGACGGACGCGTACCCGCCCTTCCGCCTCGACCAGGGCGGTGAGGAACCGGTCAGGGAAGCGGCCGCGGAGAAGTGAATCGCCGGCCCCGTCCGAGGGGCGACGCCGACCGGACCGGGGCAAGGCCGGGGCCGGGGCAAGGCCGGGGCCGGGGCAAGGCCGGGGTCGGGCGCGCCGCATCGGCGCACGGTGAAGAGGAGAGGAGACCGCCATGAGTCTGGTACGCGTTCTGTACGCGTCGGAGCACGGGTCCACCGAGGACATCGCCCGCCGGATCGCCGCGCGGCTGGCCGCCCACGGGCACCGCACCGAGGTGGGGGACATCAAGGTCTCCCCCCGGCTGGAGCCGGGCTCCGCGGCGGTGGTGCTGGGCAGCGCCGTGTACGGCGGCGCGTGGCTGCCGCCGGCCGAGGCTTTCGTCAGGAGGGAGGTCGCGGCCCTCGGCGCCCAGCCGGTCTGGATGTTCAGCGTGGGGCTGACCGCCGCTCTGCCGAAGCCGCTGCGCTCCCTCGCCGCGCGGTCCGAGCAGCCGCGCATCTCCCGCCTGGTGGAACTGCTGCGCCCCCGGGCGCACCACCGCTTCTCCGGGGTCATCCGGCCGGAACACCTCGGCCGGAAGGGCCGGGTGATCTTCCGGCTGCTGTTCTGCCGCTACGGGGACTTCCGGAACTGGGCGGAGATCGACGCCTGGGCCGACCGGATCGCGCGGGAGGTGGGCGTTCCGGGCGGTGTGCGGGGCCCGGGCGCATCCTGAGCCGGGCCGGTCCCCCGACCCGCGTGTCGCCGGGCCGGGCCCTGCCGCCCAGCCCGGCGGTGCCGTGGCCGTCCCGACGGCCGTGGCCGTGGCCGTGGGCAGGCCGGCCTGCCCACGGCCACGGCCACGGCCACGTCCTCGGGCACGACTACGACCAACTACGGCCACGGCTACGGCTCGAGTACGGCGACGGATCGCGTACGGGACCGGACCGGATGCGAACGAACCGGATCGGGTACGGGAGGGAGACCGGGTCGTCTGGTGCGGGACCGGGTCACGGCTCGGGGTAGGGCTCCGGCTCCGGGACCACGGCGACGGGGCAGAGCGCGTGGTGCAGCACGGTGTGCGCGACCCTGCCGAGCTGCATGCCGGGGCCGCCGTGCCGGTGTCGCGCCCCGACGACGAGCAGGTCGGCGGCGGCGGAGCGGGCGACGAGCACCTTGCGCGCCGGCCCCTCGGCCGTCGCCCGGCGCACGGCCACGTCCGGGTGGTGCGGCGCGACGCCCTCCAGGGTCCGGTCGAGCACGACGGAGGCGAGGTCCTCGTGGTAGCGGGCTGGACTGCCGCCCAGCAGGGGATGGCCCCTCGGCTCGTGCGCCGGGCACCGCCAGGCGCGCACCACGTCGAGAGTGGCGCCCCGCGCCCGCGCCTCCCGGAAGGCGAACCGCACCGCCTCCGAGCCCGGTGCCTCGTCCCCGACGCCCAGCAGCACGCGCCCGTGCGTCCCCGCCACACCGGCCTCGTCGCCCCGGACCACGACGGCGGGGCAGGAGGCGCCGGCCGCGACGGACAGGCCCACCGACCCCAGGAGGAGCCCGGCGAGCCCGCCGCGCCCCCGGTGGCCGACGACCACCGCGAAGGCGCTGCGGCTCTCCCGCAGCAGGGCCCCCGCCGCGTCCTCGGGCAGGACCTCGGCGACCACACGGAGGCGGGGCGCACGGCGCCGGACCCGCTCCGCCGCGGTCCCCGCGATGTTCTCGGCCATGACGCGCTCCGCGGCGCGGTCCGGTCCGGCGGCGGGGACGGCGCCCTCGTACCGCTGCCACAGCGAGGCGTACACCACACGGAGCGGCACCCCGTGGCGGAGCGCCTCGTCGCACGCCCAGTCGAGCGCCCGAAGGCTGTGGTCCGAGCCGTCCACGCCCACCACGAGAGGCGACACCATCGCCCTCACCGCCCTTCCGCACGGGCCGTACGCATCCGCTTCCACCGTCCCACGCGGGAGGCGGGCGGCGAAGGGCCGAACGGGCCCCGCGGGTGCCCGAGCGACCCGCCGCCGCCCGCTTCGGAGGGGGCACGCTGGAAGGCGAGGCGAGCCGGAGGCGGGACACCCCGAAGGCGGGGAACCGCAAAGGCCGGGGAGCCCGGAAGCCGGGGCAGCCCGGAAGCCGGGGCAGCCGGAGAGGAACCGGGAGGATGGGATGCCCGGACCACAGCGGTCCACGCACGCGCTGCTGGCGGACGGATCGACGGTGTGCGTCCGCCCCGCCGTCCCGGAGGACGCGCCGCGCGTCCTGCGGTTCTACGAGGACCTGTCCGAGCGGACCGCGCGCCTGCGGTTCCTCGCGACCGGCCACCGCTCCGCCGAGCTGGCCGCCGCCCGCGTGGCAGAGGCGCCCGGCGGACACCGGGTCCTGGTGGCCGAGGCGGCGGGCCGGATCCTCGGCATCGCCGACTTCACGCGCGCACCCGGCACGACCGAGGCCGACATCGCCGTGGCCGTGGCGGACGACCAGCACCACCGGGGGCTGGGCACCCTCCTCCTGGAGCACCTGGCCGACGCCGCGCGCGAGGCGGGGATCACCCGCTTCACGGCCGACGCGCTCGCCGCCAACCGCGAGATGCTGCGGGTCTTCTCCGACCTGGGGCTGCGCGTGACGCGGAGCTTCGAGGGGCCGGAGGTGCACTGCGTCATCGACCTGGCCGGTACGGACGCCTACGCCGACGCCGTCGACGCCCGGGGCCGCCTCGCCGACGTCGCCAGCCTCCGGCCGCTGCTGGCGCCGCGCTCCGCCGCCGTCGTCGGCGCGGGGCGCACCCCCGGCTCGGTCGGGCGCGCCGTCCTGCGCAACGCGCACCGGGGCGGTTTCACCGGACCGCTGCGCGCCGTCAACCCGCACGCCGACACCATCGAGCAGGTGGGCAGCCACCCGTCGGTCTCCGCCCTCCCCTTCGTACCGGAGCTGGCGGTGCTGGCGGTGCCCGCCGCCGCGGTGCCGGACGTGGCGGAGGAGTGCGGCAGGGCGGGCGTCCGGGCGCTGCTGGTGCTCACGTCCGGCCTCACCCGCGAGCAGGGGGCGGCGCTGCTCGGCCACTGCCGCCGCCACGGCATGCGCCTGGTCGGCCCGAACTGCCTGGGCCTGGCGAACACCGCGCCCGGGGTGCGCCTGAACGCGACCTTCGCCGCGCGTCCCGCGCTGCCCGGCACGGCGGGCGTCGCCGTGCAGTCGGGCGGGGTCGGCGTGGCCCTGCTGGACGGCCTGACCCGGCTGGGGATCGGTGTGTCGACCTTCGTCTCGCTGGGCGACAAGTACGACGTCAGCGGCAACGACCTGCTGCGGTGGTGGGAGGCCGACGGCCGGACCGAACTGGCGGTCCTGCACCTGGAGTCGTTCGGCAATCCCCGTGCCTTCTCCCGCACGGCGCGGCGGGTGGCGCGCGCCGTGCCGATCCTCACCGTGGACGCGGGGCGCTCCGAGGCCGGCCGCCGGGCCGCCGCCTCCCACACGGCGGCCGCGGCCACCCCGACGGTGGCCCGCCAGGCCCTCTTCGCCCAGGCCGGGATCACCGCCGCCCGCGGTCTCGGCGAACTGCTCGACACGGCCGCCCTGCTGCACGGCCAGCCCCTCCCCCGCGGCTCCCGCGTGGCGGTGGTGAGCAACGCCGGGGGCGCCGGGGTCCTCGCCGCGGACGCCTGCGCCGAAGCGGGGCTGACCGTACCGGCCCTGACCGGCGAGTCGGCCGCCCAGCTGTCGGAGGCGCTGCCCGGCGGCGCCGTCGTCGCCAACCCGGTGGACGCGACGGCGGCCGTCGGCGAGGAGGGGCTGCGGCGCTGCGTGGCGGCGCTCGACCGGTCGCCCGAGGTGGACGCCGTCCTCGCCGTGCTGGTGCCCACCGCCGTCGCGGCGGCCCTCGGCGAGGACCTGGTGCGCGCGCTCACCGCGCCTTCGCGTGCCCTCGCCAAGCCGCTGGTCGCGGTGGTTCCCTCGCAGGGCGCGCGGACGGTGCTGCTGCCGGTCCGGGGAGGGGGACACCTGCCGGCCTACGGCGACGCCCAGGACGCCGCGCGCGCCCTGGCGCACGCCGCCGCCCGCGCGCGGTGGCTCGCCAGGCCCGCCGGCACGGTGCCGGAGCCGGCCGGCATCGACGCACCGGGCGCGCGGGCGCTGGTCGGCCGCTTCCTGGCGGCGCATCCGCGGGGCGGCTGGCTCGACCCCCCGGCGGCCATGCGGCTGATGGAGTCGTACGCGCTTCCCCTGAGCCCGTGGGCGTGGGCCGAGCGGGACACGGACGCGGCCACCGCCGCGGAACGGCTCGCCGGGGAGGACGGGCGCGTGGTGCTGAAGGCGCACTGGCCGGGGCTCGTGCACAAGAGCGAGGCCGGGGCGGTCGCGCTGGGCCTGCGCGGACCCGAGGAGGTGCGGGCGGCGTACGCCTCCATGGCCCGCCGCTCAGGGGGGCGCCTCACCGGCGTCGTCGTCCAGCCTCTGGCCGGGCGGGGCACGGAGCTGCTGGCCGGGGTGGTGCAGGACGCCGTCTTCGGGCCGCTCGTCCTGTTCGGTACGGGCGGGACCGCCACCGACGTGCTGGGCGACCACACGGCCCGGCTCGCCCCGCTGACCGACGTGGACGTGACGGAGCTGGTCGGAGCGGCCCGCTGCGCGCCGCTCCTCTTCGGCCACCGGACGGAGCCGGCCGACGTGCCGGCCGTCGAGCAGGTGCTCCTGCGCCTGTCCCGGATGGCCGTGGACCTGCCGGAGCTGGCGGAGGCCGATCTCAACCCGGTGCTGGCCCGCCCCGGCGGGGCCACGGTCCTGGACGTGCGGGTCCGCGTCGAACCGGGACGCGCGGTCGACCCGTACCTCCGCCGGCTGCGGTGAGGGCCGGGGACGCCGGGCGCCGGCCCTCACCGCCGCCGTCCCCTACGCCGTCCCTCGGGCCCCCCGCCCCGCCGCCCCGCCGCCGCCCCTTCGGGCCTAACCGCCGCCGTCCTCGCCGGCCTCTCCGTCGACGCCGGAGCCGCGGGGCGCTACGGCGCCGGAGGGGGCGTCGGGGCCGGGGGGCGCTTCGGGGCCGGAGGGGGCGTCGGCGCCGGAGGGGGCGTCGGCGCCGGCCGTGAGCGGCACGGTCCACACGAGCCGTGTACCGCCCTCGCCGCGCCGCCGCGCCTCCGCCGTGCCGCCCAGAGCGCGGGCCCGCTCGTCGATGTTCCGCAGCCCGCTGCGCACCGCGCCGGGCGGGATGCCGACGCCGTCGTCGGTCACCGCCAGGGAGAGCCGGTCGGAGGTCACGGCGACGTGCACGTCGACCGCGTGCGCCCGGGCGTGCCGCGCCACGTTGCTCAGCGCTTCGACGAGCACCGCGATCAGGTGGTCGCCCGGCATCCCGTCGACATGGGTGTCCAGGAGCCCCTCCAGGCGGAGGGCGGGCGCGAAGCCCAGCGACGACGCCGAGGCCCGCACGGTCTCGGTGACGCGTCCCCGGAGCGTCTGAGGGCCGTCGGGGCCGGACGGGTGGTGGCTCAGCCCGAAGATCGAGGAGCGGATGATCGCGATGGTGGCGTCCAGGTCGTCGACGGCCCGCCGCAGCCGGTCCGCCGCCAGCGGGTGGTCGACGAAGCGCTGGGCGCTCTGCAGCGTCATGCCCGTGGCGAACAACCGCTGGATGGCCAGGTCGTGCAGGTCCCGGGCGATCCGGTCGCGGTCCTCCAGCAGGGCGATCTGCTCCGCGTCGCGGCGACGCTCCGCCAGCTCCATGGCGAGCGCCGCCTGGCCCGCGAAGCCCATGAGAGGGCCCGTCTCCTCGTCGCCGAAGGGCGGCCTCCCCTTGGCGCGCACGAGGACCAGCGCGCCGCGGTGGGTGTCGCCCGAGCCGAGCGGCACCGCCACCGCGGGGCCCAGCCCCGACCAGCGCGCCACGTCCTCGCGCGTGCGCTCGTCGCTCTCGATGTCGGTGCTGGTGACGGGGTGGGAGGCGGCGAGGGCGGACCGCACGTAGACGTCGTGCTCGGGCAGGAGGGTGCCGTGGTGGCGGTCGGCCTCCTCCCCGGCGGCCAGGGCGACGCGCAGGCGCCGCGTGCCCGTGACGGGCACCGCCACGAAGCCGAGGTCCGCCTGGACGTTCCCGCGGGCCCGGCGCAGGATCAGCTCCAGCACCTCCGCGCGGGGGCGGCCGGACAGCAGGCGCCGGGTCACCTCGGCGCTGGCCGCCAGCCACCGCTCCCGCCGGCGGGCCTGCTCGTACAGCCGGGCGTTCTCGATGGCGACCCCGGCGGCGACCGCCAGCGTGGAGAGCACGACCTCGTCGTCGGCGTCGAACTCCGCCCCGCCCCGCTTCTCGGTGAGGTACAGATTGCCGAAGACCTTCTCCCGCACCCTGATCGGCACGCCCAGGAACGAGCGCATCGCCGGGTGGTGCGGTGGGAAGCCGGAGGACGCGGGGTGTTCGCCCAGGTCGGCGAGGCGCAGGGGCTCGGGGTGCCGGATCAGCTCCCCCAGGAGGCCGTGCCCGCTGGGGAGCGCGCCGATGGCGGCCCACTGCTCCTCGCCGACGCCGACCGGGATGAACTCGGAGAGCATGTGGTCCTCCCCGATCACGCCGAGCGCGCCGTACTCGGCGTCCACCAGGCCGGTGGCCGCCTCCACGATCCGGCGCAGCACGGAGGGCAGGTCGAGCTCGGTGCCGACGGACAGCACGGCCTCCAGCAGGCCGTGGAGACGGTCCCGGGTGCCCTGGACGGCGTCGATGCGCGCCCTCAGCTCGTCCAGCAGCTCGTCCAGGCGCAGCTGGGACAGCTGCTGGATGGCCGGCGACTCACCGGGGTTCATGGCGCCTCCGGACGGCTGCGACGCTACCGCTCGTCGTCTCCACCGTAGGTCGCGCCGGGCCGGGGGGCGACCTACCGGGGAGGCCGCCCGCGGAGGCGGTCCGGCGGGCCCCTTCCCACGCCTTCGGGCGGGTGCCCCCGGCCGGAGGGCCGACCCGGGGGTGCGGTCCGCGGGGCGGTCCCGGGGGCGCTGCCGCGGACGGTCCGAGCAGCGGCCCGCGGGGCGGTCCGCACGTCCGCGTACCCCCGGCCGGTGCGCCGCGGCCGGTGCGCCGCGGCCGGTGCGCCGGGGCAGGTCCGTCCCGGAGCCGAGGGTGCGTCCGCGCCGCCGCGCCCCCCGCCTCGCCCGGCTCGGCACGGCCGGCACGGCGCGGTGCCGCCGGCACGGCACGGCACGGCACGAGTCGGCGGGGCCCGGTACCACTCAGCGGGGCTCGGCCCGGTACGGCCCGGCGCGGGTCGGTTCGGGGGCCGCGCCGCGCGGTGCGGGGCTATCCCGCCGTGGTGATCTCGTCGTGCCGGGGGCCGCCCAGCACCACCTTGAGCGCTCCGGTCACCGCGGCGCGCGAGAAGACGTCGTACGCCTCCTCCATCTGGCCCAGCTCGAAGCGGTGGGTGACCATCGCCGACGCGGCCGGCAGGCGCCCGGCCGCCATCATCCGCAGCAGCAGGGGGGTCGAGTGGGTGTCGACGAGACCGGTGGTGATCGTGACGTCCTTGCTCCACAGGTCCTCGAGGTGGAGGGTGGCCGGTCTGCCGTGGACGCCGACGTTCGCGACGCGGCCGCCCGGACGGACCATGCGCGTGCACTGCTCGAACGCCTCCGGGACGCCGACCGCCTCGACGACGACGTCGGCGCCGATCCCGTCGGTGAGGTCCGCCACCAGGGCCTCCGGGTCCTCGGCGGCGCTGACGGTGGCGTCGGCGCCCACGTTCCGCGCCGCCTCCAGCCGGGACTCCGCCAGGTCGACGGCGATGATCCGGCCCG
Organism: Streptomyces fradiae ATCC 10745 = DSM 40063; assembly: GCF_008704425.1. Taxonomy (NCBI): domain Bacteria; kingdom Bacillati; phylum Actinomycetota; class Actinomycetes; order Kitasatosporales; family Streptomycetaceae; genus Streptomyces; species Streptomyces fradiae. Next base: position 6,285,692 of record NZ_CP023696.1, on the reverse strand, counting down.
GGGAGTACAGCTTGGCGGTCGCGACGACCGCCAGGCCGATGGGCCCGGCGCCCACGACGACCACGGTGTCCCCGGGGCCGACCCGCCCGTTGAGGACGCCCACCTCGTACGCGGTCGGGAAGATGTCCGCCAGGAGCACGGCGTCCTCGCTGGTCACGCCCGCGGGCAGCGGGTGCACCGACAGGTCCGCGAAGGGCACGCGCACATACTCGGCCTGCGTTCCGTCGATCAGGTGACCGAGCGTCCAGCCGCCCCCGCCGCGGCACTGGCCGTACCGGTTCTCCCGGCAGAAGCGGCAGCGGCCGCACGCCGCGATGCAGGAGACCAGCACGCGGTCGCCGGGCCGCACCGTCCGCACGTCGCCGCCGACCTCCACGACCTCCCCCACCGCCTCGTGACCGAGGACCGTGCCGGGGGCCACCTCGGGCACGTCGCCCTTGACGATGTGCAGGTCGGTGCCGCAGATCGTCACGGCGTCCACGCGCACCACCGCGTCCGCGGCGTCCTTGATGCCCGGATCGGGGACGTCCTGCCAGGAGGTCCGTCCGGGGCCTTCGAAGACCAGAGCCTTCATGACGACGTCCTTTCGCATGGCTCGCTGTCTCCTTACCAGCGTCGCTCCACCGGGCGGAGGCCGCCTGGGCCGGTCGGCCCCCGGAGCGGGCCGCCCGGTCCCCGCCGGGCGCCGCACCGGCCCGTACGAGAGGCACCCGGCGGCGGTCCGGTCCGGTGGGCCGCGCGCCCCGGCCGGTACGGCCCCGTGGGGGCACGCCCCCCCCGCTGCCGGGGGCCTCGCGGGCGATGCGGCCGGTACGGCCTGCTGGGCACGCCGGGGACACGCCGTGCGGCCGGTACGGCCCGGGCGTCAGGCGGCCGGTACGGCCCGGGGGCGATGCGGCCGGTACGACCCTGCCGGGCACGCCGGGGACACGCTTTGCGGCCGGTACGGCCCGGGCGTCAGGCGGCCGGTACGGCCCGGGGGCGATGCGGCCGGTGCGGCCTCGTGGGCGGTGCGGCCGGCGCTCCTGCCGCGGCCGGGATGCGGGTCCGTCGCGCCGCCGCCACCATGGACGCAGGGCTCCCGTGGACCACCCGGGCCCCCGCGACGCCTTCCGCGCCCTCGCGGGCCGGCGCGGACGTCCCGGGGACCGGCTGATCGAGGCGCTCGCCGGGGCCCGGTCGCACACCCCCGACCGGCCCGGGGCCTGGGCCCCCGAGGTGGCGCGGGGCCTGGGCCTGCCCGCCGCCTCCGGGCTCGGGCCCGCCGGGTACTACGCGGACCTCGCCGCCCCGCGCGGCCGGCGCCACGTCCGGGTGTGCACGGCGGCGGCCTGCTTCTGCGCCCGCGGCGGACGGCCGCCGTCCGATGTCGAGGAGGCGCTGGGCGTCGTGGTGGACTCCGTGTCGGCGGACGGCGGGACGTCGGCGCAGGGGGTGCGGTGCCTCGGGTACTGCTACGCGGGCCCGGCGGCGCTCGACGGCGACGCCGCCCGCACCGGCCCGACCCTGGCCGCCCAGCTGTCCGGGCGGGAGCCGCCGCGCGCGCCGGACGTGCCCGCGGCCGACGGAACCGGTGATCCCGTCCTGCTGAGCGGCCCGGTGGCCGGCGAACCCGCCTGGCGGGTCTGGCCCGCGGCGGTGGCGGCGGGCGCCCCCGAGGACGTGCGGCGCGAGGTGGCGGTGTCCGGGCTGCGGGGGCGGGGCGGCGCCGGCTACCCGGTCGCGGCGAAGTGGGAGGCGGCCGGCGGGGCGCCCGGAACGGTGGTGGTGGCCAACGGCGACGAGGGGGACCCCGGTTCGTACGCCGACCGGCTGCTCATGGAGTCGGCCGCCGGGCGGGTGCTGGAGGGTCTCGCGCTCGCCTGCTTCGCCTGCGGGGCGCGCCGGGGCGTGGTGCTGGTGCGCTCCGAGTACCCGCGGGCCCTGGCCCGGATGCGCGACGCGGTGGAACGCGCCTACGCAGACGGGCACTTCGGCCGGTCCGTGCACGGCACGGGCACGGACCTGGAGGTGCGGGTGGTGGAGGGCGCCGGGTCCTACGTGGCCGGTGAGGAGACCGCGCTGATCGCCCGTCTGGAGGGCGGCCGGGGGTGCGCACGGCCCCGGCCGCCGTATCCGGCCCGGCGCGGGCTGTGGGACGCGCCGACGGTGGTGAACAACGTCGAGACCCTGGCGGCCGTCCCGTGGATCGTCTCCCGCGGCGGCGCGGCCTACGCGGCGCGCGGGGTGCCCGGTGAGACCGGTACGAAGCTGGTGTGCCTGTCGGAGCGGTTCGCCCGGCCGGGGGCGTACGAGGTCGAGCTCGGCACGCCGGTGCGCCGGATCGTGGAGGAGCTGGGCGGCGGGCTCAAGGGCGGTGCCGAGGCGGCCGTCGTCCAGGTCGGCGGGCCGCTGGGCGGCTTCCTCGGCCCGGACGACCTCGACGTGCCGCTGACGGCCGCCGCCCTCGACGCGCACGGTGCCGCCCTCGGGCACGGCGGGCTGGTCGCCTTCGACCGGTCCGTCGCGCCCGCCGACGCCATGCGGCACGTGTGGGAGTTCGCCGCGGCGGAGAGCTGCGGCGCCTGCTCGCCGTGCCGGGTGGGCTCCCGCACGGGCCTGGAGTGGGCCCTGGCGGGCGCCCCGCCGGACGGGGCGTGGGAGCGGCTGTCGCGCGTGCTGGCCGAGGCGAGCCTGTGCGCCTTCGGGCGGCGCGTGCCGGCCGCCGTGCGGAGCCTGGCCCGCGCTTACGGGGAGCCGCTGGCGGGGTGGTCGCGATGACCGGCGACGCGGGCGGCGCCCCGGACGGCACCCCGGCAGACGCACCCGGCACCCCGGACGGCACCCCGGCAGACGCACCCGGAGACTCGCCGGACGGCGACAGCGCGGGTCCCCCGGCGGGAACTCCGGCCGACGCCCCCGACGCCCCCGGCGGCCGCCTCCACGTCGAGGTCGACGGAGCGGCCGTCGCCGTGCCGGCGGGCGCCTCGCTGCTCGCGGCCGTGCGGGCCGCCGGGGCCGAACTGCCGGCGCTCTGCTCGGACGACCGGTTCGGCCCCGCCGGCTCCTGCCGTACGTGCCTGGTGCGCGCCGGCGGACGGATCGCCGCCGCCTGCGTGACCCCCGCCGTGTCCGGCGCGCGGGTGGACACCGCCGCCGCGGACCTCGTGCGGCTGCGCCGCGAGGCGGTGGAGGTCATCGCCTCGGTCCTGCCGCCCCGCGCGCTGGCCGGGGACAACCCCAGCGAACTGGCGCGCGTCTGCCGGTCGCTCGGGGTAGGCCCCGACGCCGCGCGGGGCACCGGGGGCCGGGGCCGCGACGACTCCCACCCGTACGTCCACCTCGACCGGGACCTGTGCATCGCCTGCGGCCGCTGCGTCCGGATGTGCGCCGAGGTGCAGGGCACCTTCGCGCTCACCCTCGTCGGCCGGGGCGCCGACACGCAGGTCGCCCCCGGCACCGGCGGCCCCTGGGCCGAGTCGGACTGCGTGGCGTGCGGCGGCTGCGTCGACACCTGCCCCACCGGCGCGATCACCCAGCCGGGGCCGGCGGCCGGGCTCACCTCCGCGTACGCGCCCCCCACCGCGACGCGTACGACGTGCGGGTACTGCGGGGTCGGCTGCGCCCTGGACGTCGTCGCCGACGGCGGGCGGGTCACCGCGGTGCTGCCGGCACGGGACGGCCCCGTCAACGACGGGCACGCCTGCGTGAAGGGGCGCTTCGCCCACGGCTTCCTCACCTCCCCCGAGCGGCTCACCCGGCCGCTCGTCCGGCGCGGCGGCCGGCTGGAGCCCGCCGGGTGGGACGAGGCGCTGGAGCGCGTCGCCCGCGGGCTGCGCGCGGCCGTCGCGGCGGGCGGCCCGGACGCCGTGGCGGCCGTGTCGTCGGCCCGCGCCACCAACGAGGAGAACTACCTCGTCCAGAAGTTCATGCGGGTGGTCGTCGGCACCAACAACGTGGACAACTGCTCCCGCCTGTGCCACTCCCCCTCGGCCGCGGGACTCACCGCCTCCTTCGGGCTGCCGGGGGGCACCGACTCCTTCGACGGGGTGGAGCGGGCGGACTGCCTGTTCGTGGTGGGCGCGAACCCGGTCGAGGCCCATCCGGTGGTGGGGGCGCGCCTGCTGCGGCGGGCCCTGGAGGGGGCCGCGCTGGTCGTCGCCGACCCGCGCGCCGTCGGCCTCGCCGTCCACGCCGACCTTCACCTGCGGCCGCGGCCGGGCACCAACGTGGCGCTGTTCCACGGCATCGCGCACGTCCTGCTCACCGAGGGCCTGGCCGACACCGCGTTCCTGCGCGCACGCGCCACGGGGCTGCCGGAGCTCACCGAGCTGCTGGCCGGGTATCCGCCGGAGCGCGTCCAGGACATCACCGGCGTCCCGGCCGGGGACGTCGTCGCCGCCGCCCGGCTGTACGGACGGGCCGAGCGGCCCGCGATCGTCTACGGCCTCGGCGTCACCGAGCACCGGCACGGGACGGACGGGGTCCGCACCCTCGCCAACCTGGCGATCCTGCGGGGCGCCGTGGGCACGGACCGGGGCTACGGGGTGAACCCGCTGCGCGGCCAGAACAACGTCCAGGGCGCCTCCGACATGGGAGCCCTCCCCGACGTCCTGCCCGGCTACGCGAAGGTGTCCGACCCGTCGGCGCGGGCCGTGGCCGAGGCGGTGTGGGGCGCGCCGGTGCCGCCCCGGCCCGGCCTGCGGCTGCCCGGCATGTTCGCGGCGGCGCGGGCCGGGACGCTGAAGGCCCTGTGGGTCATCGGGGAGGACGTCCGCGCCACCGACCCCGACGCGAACCGGGTGGCGCGGGCCCTGGACGCCTGCCCGTTCGTCGTCTGCAGCGAGCTGTTCCCGTCCGAGACCGCCCGGCACGCCGACGTCGTCCTGCCGGCGGCGGCCTGGCTGGAGAAGGAGGGGACCTTCGTCAACTTCGACCGCAGGTTCCAGCGGGTGCGGCGGGCGGTGCCCCCGCCGGGAGAGGCGCGCAGCGACTTCGACATCGTGCGGTCCCTCGCCCGGGTGATGGGGGCCGACCTGGGGTGCGCCACCCCCGCGGACGCCCTCGCCGAGTGCGCGCGCCTCGCCGCGCCCCTCTTCGGGGGGCTCTCCCACGCGCGCATCGACCGCGAGGGCGCCGTCCCCTGGCCGTGCCCGGACCCCGGCGCTCCGGGCGAGGCGAAGCTGTACGGGAGGGGGTTCGCCACGCCGGACGGGCGGGCCCACCTGGCCGCGGCGCCCTACCTGCCGCCCGGGGAGGCCCCCGACGACGGCTACCCGCTGGTCCTGGTCACCGGCCGGCGCTGGGCCCACTACAACTCGGGCAGCATGACGCGGCGCGGCGACGGCCTCGCGCTCGGCCCGGCCGACTTCCTCGACGTCCACCCCGAGGACGCCGACCGGTACGGTCTGCGGGACGGCGCGCCGGTGGTCGTGGAGAGCCGGCACGGAAGGGCGCGGCTCGTCGCCCGGATCGGCGAGGAGACGGCGCCCGGCCAGGTCTTCTGCGCCTTCCACTTCCCGGCGAGCGGCGTCAACCGCCTCACCTCGCACCACGCGGACACGGTCACCTCGTGCCCCGAGTACAAGGTGACCGCGGTCCGCGTGTCCGCGCCGTGAAGCGGCTCCGGCCACCCGGCACGCGGCTCCGCGCCTCGGCACGCCGGCCCCGCGCCTCGGCCGGCTCGGCGCCCCGCCCGGTGGTACCGCGTACGCGGCCGTGCACGCGGCTTCGGGGCCCGGCACCGCGAGGACGCGGGGGTGCCCGTGCGCGCGGGGCGCCGGGGCCGGCGGGCTACGGGGCCGGGGCGTCCTCGCGGTGCAGGAAGGCGCCGAGGAGGTCCCCGACGGGGTGGTCGGCCTCGGCGGGGTGGCGCAGGGCCACGGTCGGGTCGATGGTGTACCGGTTGCGGCGGCCGACGCGGGTGCGGGTCAGGTACCCGGCCGCTTCCAGGTCGCCGACGATGAGCTGCACGGCCCGCTCGGTGATGCCGACGGACGCGGCGACGTCCCGGAGGCGCACGTCCGGGTCGCGGGCGATGTGCAGCAGGACGCGGGCGTGGTTGGTCAGGAACGTCCACTGGTCACCACGGGTGGGAGGCACGCTCGTCACGCTCCCGTCGTTCGTCGGCGATGGGCACGTCCATTCTTACCGCTCCCCCATCCTTACCCGAAACGGGACGGACGAATAACTTTTCGCGTATCCCTTGACGGGTTTCGCGCCATCGCGGACGCTGAAGACATTCCTCCGATAACCGGGCATCAAGGTCCGGCCTCTCCGAGAGGAGCACCGTCATGTCGTCCCCGGTACCGCCGTCGCCCCCGATGCCCCTGACGGCCGCCCTCCCCGACCCCGCCGCCATCGCCGCGGCGGCGCCCGCCCCGGTCGTGGCACCGCCGGTCACCGCCCTGCTGGCGGACTCCGTGCGGGACGTCGCCGTGATCGACACCGCGGTGCGGCTGGCCGGGCCGCGCCGGGCGCCCCTGCTGATCGTGGTCGCCCTGCCCCAGCACCCCCACCCGCCGCCCACGCCCGAGGCGGACGAGTACGCCGCCCGCCTGGTGATGGCCCGGGTGCTGCCACGGGTCCGGCGCTCCGGCCTGGCGTACCTCCCCGTCACCCACCGCGGCACGGGCGGCGGCACCCGGCTGCGGGCGGCGGGCGGGGTGCTGGACGTGGTCGCCCGCCACCGGTCCCCGGTGGTCGTGGCCGCCACCGGCGGCCCGCCCCGGCTGGACGCCCGGACCCTGGCGGAGGCCGCGGCCCTGCGCGGCGCGCCGTTCGTCCACGCCGTCACGCCCGCCGGATGGGTTCCGCCGCCGCTGCGGCTCGCGCCCGCCGGGTGACCGGACGGAAGTACGGCCGGTGGGGTGAAGGCCGGGTGACCCGCCGGGCCTGGCCCGCCACCGGCGCGCCCGGCCCCTCCCCGCACCCGCTCACCCCCTCCCCCTTCTCCTCCCCCTCCACGAGAAAGCCGGTCCACCATGGATTCCGTGTCGTTCGCCGTCCCGCTCTGGGTGTGGGGCGCGGTGACCGCGGGCATCGCCGTGATGCTCGCCGTCGATCTGATCGCCCACCGCGACAGCCATGTCATCGGCTTCCGGGAGGCCGCCTGGTGGAGCGCCCTGTGGATCGCCATCGGCCTCGGCTTCGGCCTGATCCTGCTGGTGTGGCAGGGCGGCGAGACCGCCTCCACCTACTACGCCGGCTATCTGATCGAGAAGGCCCTGTCGATCGACAACGTCTTCGTCTTCGCGCTGGTCTTCTCCTTCTTCGCCGTCCCCGACGCCTACCAGCACAAGGTCCTCTTCTGGGGCGTCATCGGAGCGCTCGGCGCACGGCTGGTGTTCATCTTCGTCGGCGTCGAACTGCTGGAGGTCTTCTTCTGGACCGCCTACGTGTTCGGCGCGTTCCTGATCTACACGGGATGGAAGATGGCCGTCTCCAAGGACGCGGAGGTCCACCCCGACCGCAATCCGGTCGTCCGCGTCGTCAGGAGGATCATCCCGACCGACTCGGCCTACCACGGCGACCGGTTCTTCATCCGCGTCGACGGCCGGCGGGTGGCGACCCTGCTGTTCGTGGCGCTGGTCGCGATCGAGGCCACCGACCTGGTGTTCGCCGTCGACTCCGTCGCCGCCGTCCTGGCGATCACCACCAACACCTTCCTGGTGTGGACCGCCAACGCCTTCGCCGTCCTCGGCCTGCGCAGCCTGTACTTCTGCCTGGCCGGGCTCCTGCGCCGCTTCGCCTACCTCCACTACGGCCTGGCGGTCCTCCTCGCCTTCGCCGGCGTCAAGCTCATCCTGTCGGAGACCCCCGTCGGCAAGCTCCCCATCCCCCTCACGCTGGGCTTCATCGCCGTCACCATCACCGTCTCCATCGTCTGGTCCCTCCTCGCCACCCGCGGCGCTCCCCCCGGCGGCGACGGCCGGCCGGCCGAGCCCGCCGGGCAGGGCGGCACGTCGGGCACCACCCCGCCCGCCACCGCGCCCCGACCCGCCCCGCGCGACGAGGACACCCCCTGACCCGCCGGGGGGTTCCCCCGCTCCGCGGCCGGCTTCACGGCCGGCGGCGGGCGGCGGCGACCACGGGCAGGAGGGCGAGGGAGAGGACGCCGCCCGCGAGGGCCAGGACGGGGTAGCCGGTGGCGGCGACCACGATCCCGGAGGCCATACCGCCGGTGGCACCGGCGACGGCGACCGCGACGTCGACGAGCCCCTGCGTCCTGGCGCGGGTGGCGAGCGGGACGTTGTCGGTGATGATCGCGGTGCCGGCCACCAGGCCGAAGTTCCAGCCCAGTCCCAGCAGGGCCAGGGCGAGGGCGAGGAGGGGGACGGAGTCGCCCGGCGCCAGGGCGGCGACGGTCCCCGAGGCGAGGAGCGTCAGGCCGGAGGCCGCGGCGACCTTCAACCGGCCGTGGCGGTCGACGAGCCGGCCGGTCAGCGGCGAGGGCAGGTACATGGCGCCGATGTGGACGGCGATGACCAGACCGGAGGCGGCGGTGCCATGGCCGTGGCCGTGCATGTGCACGGGGGTCATCGTCATGATCGCGACCATGACGAGCTGGCTGAGCACCATGACGAGACCGCCCAGGGCCACCCCGCCGCGGCCTTCCGGGAGGTCCGCGGGGTCGGCGGCGGCCGCGCCGGCGGCAGCGGCGGCCTCCTCCTCCTCGGCGAGGGTGCGGGCCAGGAGCAGCGGGTCGGGCCGCAGCCACACCGCGAGGACGAGCGCGGCCAGCGCGTAGGCGAGGCCGGCCAGGATGAACGGCCCGGCGAGATGCGGGATGCCGAGGGCCTCGGCGAGGTGGCCGGTGGGGGCGGCGAGGTTGGGTCCCGCGACACCGCCGACAGTGGTGGCGACCAGGACGGTGGAGACGGCTCGGCCGCGGTGGGCGGGGGCGGCGAGGTCGGCTCCGGCGTAGCGCGCCTGGAGGTTGGTGGCGGTGCCCGCCCCGTAGACGAAGAGGGCGACGAACAGCAGGACCGGCCGGCCGAGGACGGCGGCGGCGAGGACGCCGGCCGAGCCTACGGCGCCGGTGAGGTATCCGGCGGCGAGGCCGGGACGGCGCCCGCGGGCCTGGGAGACGCGGCCGACGGCCACGGCGGCGAGCGCCGAGCCGGCGGTGAACAGGGCGCTCGGCAGTCCGGCGAGGCTGGTGGAGCCGAGCATGTCCTGCGCGAGCAGGGCGCCGACGGTGACGCCGGCGGCGAGACCCGCGCCGCTGAGGATCTGGCCGGCGACCAGGACGGTGAGGATGCGGCGCTGCACCTCGGGACGGGGCGATATCCCCGCGGCGGCGGTGGTCGTGCGGGTCACGGCGGTTCTCTCTGTGCTGCTGGACGGTGACCGGGCGGGGCGGTCGGACGGGGCGGTGGGGCGGTCTAGGGGGCTGTCGGACGGGGCGGTCGGGGCGGTCGGGGCGGGGTACGGCACCGGGACCCGTGCGGGATCGGTGCCAGGCCGTGTGCGGGGCGCGGCGCCGGCGGTGGTGCGGTGGTGCAGGGGTACGGGGATACGGGGGTACGGCCCGGTGCCGCCGGGCCGGCCCCGCCGGGTCGGGGCGTCGGCGCCACGTTAGCCGCCGCTACCGGGGCACCGCCGACCGGGCGGGCGCGGGCCGCCGCACGGCCGGCCCCGTACGGCGGGGCGCACCGTGGTGTCCGGCGCCGCGGGCACTGCTCTGCACCGGGGGACCCGGGGCGCGCTGCCGCCCCGCCGTTCCGTTGCCGGGGCCCGCCGGGCGGGGGCGGGGCGCCGCACCGGCGGGACGGGGGTCACCGCCCTGGGCCGGGGCGGCGGTCCGGTGGGTATCCCGGCCAGACCGGTCCGGGCCGCGCGTCGCGGCCCCACAGCGCTCCGCCCGGCTCCGGGGGCGGCGGGGTGCCCCGGCGCAGCGGCCAGGCGCAGAGCATGCCGACCGCGAAGCCGACGACATGGGCCAGGTACGCCACGCTGCCCGCCTGCGAGACGCCCGCCCCGTACGAGTACACGGCCTGGAGCACGAACCACAGCCCCAGCACCGACCAGGCGGGCAGGCGCAGCGGCAGCATGATCAGGAACGGCACCAGCACCCACACCCGCACCTTGGGGTAGAGCACCAGATACGCCCCGAGCACCCCGGCCACGGCGCCCGACGCGCCGATGAGGGGCGTGGCCGAGTCGGGGTCCACCAGGGCGAAGCCGTACGTGGCCGCGTAGCCGCACAGGACGTAGAACAGCAGGTAGCGCACCTTGCCGAGACGGTCCTCGACGTTGTCGCCGAACACCCAGAGGAAGAGCATGTTGCCGAGCAGGTGGAGCCAGCCGCCGTGCAGGAACATCGCCGTGAGGGCGGACAGCGGCGGCGACTTCTCGTAGTCGGGCGGTGCCACCACACAGCCCGGCCCGGCGGGTCCCACCCCGGTCTGGCCGGTCGGCACCAGCTCGGGGAGGCGGCCTTGGATCAGCTCGCGCGGCACGGCCGCCCACTGGTCCAGGAACGACTCCAGCCGGCACCACTGCGCCAGCCCGCCCTCGCCCGCGAGGGACCCGGCCATGCCCGGAGTGCGCAGGAAGACGGCGACGTTGACCGCGATCAGCACGTACGTCACCCAGGGGGTCCGCCGCGAGGGGTTCACATCATGAACGGGAATGACCACAGGGGAACCCTGCCCGGGCACACGTGCGTGAATCAGGGCGGCGGAGGCGGGGCGTCACCGTGCCGGGTGTGCCGGGGGCGTGCGGCCACGGCGGGGCGCCGTTCCGGACCGGCCGAGCCGGTCGCACCGGCCACGGCTTCGGCGACCGTACCGGTGCCAGGGGTGGCGGCCGCTCCGGACGGGTACCCGGCACGGGCCGGGCGCCGACATCGAACGGGAGGGGAGCATGCCGGACCGCGCAAGGCCGCTGGTGGTCGTCACGGGGGTCTCCGGATCGGGCAAGTCCACGGTCGGCCGGGCCCTGGCGGGCCGGCTGGGTGTGCCGTACGAGGAGGGCGACGACCTCCATCCTCCGGAGAACATCGCGAAGATGGAAGCCGGGGCGCCTCTGACGGACCGGGACCGGGAGCCCTGGCTGGACCGGGTCGCCGCCTGGCTCGGCGGGCGGCTCCAGGACGGCGGTGGCGGCGTGGTCGCCTGCTCGGGGCTGAAGCGGCGGTACCGGGACCGGCTCGCCGCCGTGTCGCCCCGCGTCTTCTTCGTCCACCTGCACGGCCCGGTCGAGCTGATCGCCGGCCGCATGGCCGCCCGGCGGGGCCACTTCATGCCGCCCGCCCTGTTGCGCTCGCAGGTCGCCGCCCTGGAGCCACTGGCGCCTGACGAGCACGGCGCCGCCGTCTCCGTCGAGGGCACGCCCGAGGAGACGGTGGCGCTGGCGCTCCGCGCGGTGCGCCAGCGCCACTCGCCGGGAGCGGCGGGAGAGGGGCGCGGGCCGGGGCCCGAGGCTCCGGAGTGAGGCGTCCGGAGCTCGGAGCGAGCCGTCCGGGTGGGGGCGGCGGCCGGGCCGCGGGCGGGTATCCGGGCCGCGGGCGGCGTCCGGAGGGGGTACGGCGTGCCGGGTCGGGGGGCGTGGGCCGGGTGGCCGCATCCGGGCATCGGCCCGGACGTCGGGGGGTACCCGGGTGCCATGATCATGTCGGTGGAGCTGCTGCCCGAGTCGACCCTGAGCGACGTCATCGGGCTGATGGTCCGGCTCGTCGAGTTCGCCGGGGCGCTGGTCATCTTCCTGGGCGCGGCCTGGGCGTTCGTCCAGTTCGCCAAGGCCGGGCTGAAGGGTCGCGGCCGGGTGGCCGGCTTCAACCGGATCCGGCTCAGCCTCGGGCGCTTCCTCGTGCTCGGCCTGGAGTTCCAGCTCGCGGGGGACGTGCTGCGCACGGCGGTCGCGCCCAGCTTCACCGAGATCGGGCAACTCGCGGCCATCGCCGCCATCCGTACCGCGCTCAACTACTTCCTGGGCCGGGAGATCGCGCAGGAGCGGGCCGAGCTCGCGCGCGGCGAGGCACCGGAGGGGCGGCGCCCCGCGGAGGGGATGCCGACGTGATCCCCTGGGCGCAGGGCGCCGCGCTGCTGGTCACCGCCGCCGGGCTGGTCGCCGCGCCGGCCGCGTACCGGATGGTGGGCGACGCCCGCCGCGCCCTGGCGGTGCTGCTCGACTTCCTGACGGCCGCCGGGCTGGTCCGGCTCTCCGGGGACCTCTCGTGGAACGGCGTCCTCACGGCCGCCGCCGTGATCGCGCTACGGCACCTGATCACTTTCGGGCTGACGCCGTCGCGGTCCGGGTCCGCCCCCGGGGCGCGGCCGTGGGTGCGGTAGGCGGGTGCGGTAGGCGGGTGTGTCGAGGGCCGTGGCCGGGGCGCGATCCGTGCGGTTCCCGCTACCGGGGTTCCGGACCGTGGTGCGGGGCCCGGGCCGGGGCGGTCGCGTCGGACGAGGGCGGGGCGGTCGCGTCGGACGGGGGCGGGGCGGCGCTCCGGGGCGCGGTGGGAGGACCGGGCGCGGCGCGGTTCGGTGCGGGTCGCGTCGGTTCGGGGGGTTCCGGGCCGCGCCGGTCCGGGACGCGGTCGGCCTCCTGTGGGGGGCGGGCTGCGGGGTGGTGTGCGGTGCGGGCGGGGCGGTGCGCGGGGTCGCGGGTTCGGCCCGTGGTCCGCGGCCCGTACGCGGTTCGGCTGGAGCGGTGGCACCGGACGGGGTGCCCCGCGCGGAGGAGAACGGAGTGATGGCCCATGCGCGCGCTGACGGTCCGGCCCGGCCCGGAGCCCTCGACGGAGGTGCGGGAGCTCGGCACACCCGTACCCGCCGATGCGGAGCTGCTGGTCAGAGGGGTGGCGCTCGGGGTGTGCGGTACCGACCGGGAGATCGCCGGGGGCCACTACGGCACCCCGCCCGCGGGGCGCGACTGGATGGTCGCCGGGCACGAGTCGCTGGGGCGGGTGGAGGAGGCGCCGCCCGGCAGCGGCTTCTCCCCCGGCGACCTCGTCGTCGGCGTGGTCCGCCGGCCGGACCCCGAGCCGTGCGGGGCGTGCGCGCGCGGCCTTTTCGACATGTGCCGCAACGGCCGCTACCGCGAGCGGGGCATCAAGGAACTGGACGGCTACGGCGCCGGGTACTGGACCGTGGAGCACGACTACGCCGTGGCGCTCGACCCGCGCCTCGAACCGGTGGGCACGCTGCTGGAGCCGGCCTCCGTGGTCGCCAAGGCGTGGCAGCAGGTGGACCTGGTGGGGGCGCGTTCCTGGTTCGAGCCGCGCCGCGTCGTCGTGACCGGAGCCGGGCCGATCGGGCTGCTCGCCGCGCTGATCGGCGTGGAGCGGGGCTTGGAGACCCACGTGCTGGACCGTGTCGAGCGGGGCCCGAAGCCGGCGCTCGTCCGGGCGCTCGGCGCGGAGTACCACAGCGGCGACGCCGAGGACGTGCTGGACGCCGTGCGGCCCGACGTGGTGATCGAGGCGACCGGGGCGGCGCGGGTGGTGTTCGCCGCCGTCTCGGGGACCCGGCCGTACGGGGTGGTCTGCCTGACCGGTGTGTCGCCGGCGGGGCGGCACATCACCGTGGACGCGGGCGCCGCCAACCGGGGTCTGGTCCTGGAGAACGACGTGGTCGTCGGCTCCGTGAACGCCAACGTCGACCACTACCGGCAGGCCGCCGCCGTGCTGGCGCGGGCCGACGGGGCGTGGCTGGAGCGCCTGATCACCCGGCGGGTGCCGCTGGAGGGGTACCGGGAGGCCTTAGACGCGCGGGAGGACGACGTGAAGGTCGTCATCACCCTGGACGGCGCCGGCTGACGGCGCGTCGCGGAGAGGCCGCCCCGGTCGGGGCCGGGGGTGCGGGGCCGGGCGGCCGGGCTGAGCGGGGGGCCAGGCGGCCGGGCCGGGCGGGGGCCGGGCGGCCGGGCCGGGCGGGGGGCCGGGCGGCCGGGCCGGGCGTTCCCGGGTGGACTCGCTCCTCCCGGGGCCGGGTGGGTGCCTTCCGGGTGGGCGTCCTCCGTGCGCGCCCACCGCGGGCACGGCCCTACCGCGTGGGCCCCTTCCGGGTGGGCGCCGTTCGCGTGGCCGCTTTCCGGTCGGCCGCGGCGATGTCGTCGTAGACGAGCAGCCCGTCGTCCCGCAGCCGTACGCCGGGCGTCGGAGTGTGCGGCGTCAGCCGCCCGTCGTGCATCAGGTGCGCGGTGGGCACGCCCCTGGCCAGGACCGCGAAGTCGGCGATGAGCCGCCGGTGGCAGCGCCACCACACCGTCTCGCCGCACATCACCGCCGTACGCCCGGCCCCGGCCCCGCCCGCGCCCCCATCCCCGTCCCCGTCCCCGTCCCCGTCCTCCGCCTCCGCCTCCGCCTCGCCGAGCAGCCGGTCCATGGCCGCGACGAAGGCGGGCGTGCGCGTGTGGGCCGCGTAGCCCCGGAAGGAGGTGTTGCGCCAGACGACGTCCGGACTGCCGGCGGGCGGCTTGCGGAACCCGCCGAGGTCCGGCTCCCACCGGTAGGCCACCCCGCTCTGCGGCAGCCACTCGGAGAGCCGGCCCCGGGCGACCTCCGGGTCGCGGCGGCTGCCCGGCGCGGTGCGCACGTCGACCAGCGTGCGCACGTCCGCGCCCCGCAGCAGCTCCACGATGCGCTCCCGCGGCGCGGTGCCGTGCCCGAACGTGACCAGCCTGGCGTCCATCCCTCCAGCCTGCCGGGCGGCGGTGAGGAGCGCAGCCCGGCACGAACCCCGGGGCGGCCCGGGTCCGAGTCGCGCCCGGCGTCCGGGCCCCGGGTCGCGCTGCGGACGTGATGCGCGGGAAGCGGGAGGTGTGCGGGCGCGGTCCTCGTGGCACGCGCACGGGATGGCCAAGACCCCGCATCCCCTCGAGGCGCTGCGCGCCGAGGCCCGGTCGGTGGCGGGCGCGGTACGGCGTGCCTGCGCCGGACCGGGCCGCGAGCGCGACCTGGCCGCCCAGTCGCTGAAGGCCGCGCTGGCCGCCCTGGTCGCGTGGATCGTCGCGAGCCGGGTGCTGCACGCCCCGATGGCGTTCATCGCCCCGTGGGCGGCGGTCGCCCTCGTACGGTCCACGGTGTACCGGTCGCTCACGGAGAGCCTGGAGCAGCTCGCCGCCATCGCCCTGGGCACCACCCTGGCGACCGCCGCGGGGACGGCGCTCGGCGACCCGACACTCGCGATGGCGCTGGTGCTGCCGGTCGTCCTGCTCCTCGGCAACTGGCGGCGACTCGGCGATCAGGGCGTCTACGGGGCCACCGCCGCCCTGTTCACCCTCACCACCGGTGACTCCGGCGTCGAGCAGGGGGTCGCGCGGCTGCTGGAGACCGGGCTGGGCGCGGCCGTCGGTGTCGCCGTCAACCTGCTGGTCCGGCCCCCGGTCTACCTGCGGGACAGCCGCAACGCCCTGCGTACCGCCTCAGGCGCCGTCTCCGCGTGCCTCTCCTCCGTCGCCCGCGGGCTGGGCGGCGGGTCCTGGGACCACGGCGACGCCCGCGAGTGGGACGAGCAGGCGAGGCGGGCCGTCGAACTGGTGGGTGGGGCGCGCAGCGCGCTCGCCAGGACCGAGGAGAGCACCCGTCTCAACCCGGCCGCGCCGGGCCGGGCGCATCTGCTGCGGCACGGCGGCCCGTACGCCCACGCCCTGTACGTCCTGGAGGAGGTGGCCCGTTACACGCGCGACCTGACCCACACCCTGATGGAGGCCGCCGACGACGGCGCGGTCAGGCCGCGTCCGGAGGACGACGTGGCGGTGCGGTACGGCGCGCTGCTGGAGCGGGCCGCGGCGGCCCTGGAGGCGTACCGCCGGGTCGTCGAGGAGGACTCCGGGCCCGCGCGGTCCCGGCTGCGGCGGGCGGTCGCGGACGCCGAGGCCGCGCACGGGGACCTGCACCGGCTGCTCGCGGACCGCGGCACCGCCGACCCGGAGTGGATGGGCCTGTACGGCTCGCTGCTGGTGGATGCCCACCGGGCCGTACGGCTGCTGCTGGAGGAGCCGCCGCACGGCGGCCCGGACGGCGGGGGCCGCGGCTCGGGCGAGGGCCCGGGCACCGGCCGGGGCGGGCCCTTGGGAGCGGGCTCGGGACCGGGCGCCGGAAGGGGCTCCGGAAGGGGCTCGGGCACGGGTGACGGCTGAGGGGTCAGCCCGTCTCGGCCTGGGTGCGGTCGAAGGCGGGGTCGGGGCGCTCCCCGAGGTACTCGACCCAGGCCTTCTTGACGCACGGGTAGTGCGTGGTGGCCTCGACGAGGTTCATGAAGTTGACGATGTTCGTCTCGAAGCGCCTCCGGAGGGTCTCGTCCGCGATGCGGCCGTCCGCGTCGAGCTGGGAGTGGGCGGCCGCCAGGGAGAACATGTCCGGGTAGACGCGGGCGCCCAGGTGCTCCAGCGGGACGCGCAGGGCCCACAGGCCGCGGTTGCCGCCGACCATGGACGGCGACGCGGACAGCAGCAGCGCCTGCAGCTCGTTGAAGGGCTGCGGGCGCAGGCGGGACGTCCAGTCGATCAGGTTCTTCAGGACCCCGGGCACGGAGGCGTTGTACTCGGGCGAGGCGATGACGAGGGCGTCCACGGCGCGGAGCCGGTCCCGGAACCGCCGGGCGCCGGGCGGGACGCCGTCGGTCCGCTCGGTGTCACCGTCGTAGTCCGGCACCTCGAAGTCCCGGACGGAGGCGAGGGCGGAGGACGCCCCGTTGGCGTCGACCGCCTCCACGGCCAGCCGGGCCAGCTTCGTGTTGTACGAGTCGGCCCGCCGGGAGCCGGTCATGACGAGGAACGACGTCGGCCGGCGGTCGTTCGTGCTGCTCATGGCGTGCGGGCCTCTCCTCCTGGTCGCGCTTCCCGGCCGCGGGCCGGCGGTCCGGCGCCGTGGTGCGGCGCCCGTCCGGGACCGGCCGCCGCGTACAGCGGCGCCGGGGCCGGGCGCGGGGGAACGGGCGCGGTGGGGCGGCGCCCGTTCCACTGTGCGCGGCCGGTGTCGTGGCGCGCCCGGCCGGAGGGCCATACGGGGCAAGGACGGTCCCCCTGCGGGACGGGCGGACGGGGGCGCGAAGTGGCCGGGGGCGGGGGACGGGACGGGGAACGGGGCGTGGAACGGGCCGGGGATCGGGGCGGGGAGCGGGGGCGGGGCCGGCCGGGGGCTCGGGCCCGTGCGCTACATTTTGCGTCGCCTTGACCGTGATCACTCATCACCCCCTTCTGCGACGGAGAGCCGGCTCACCATGATCGACATTGTCAACGGACTCGGCCGTGCCGCCTCTTACGGCGGCCTCGGACTGGTCCTGCTGATCCTCGGCATCGTGCTGATGGACGTGCTGACACCCGGCAGCCTCCGGCGCCTCATATGGGAGGAGCGCAACCGCAACGGCGCCCTGCTGCTGAGCTCGGCGCTGCTGGGCATCGGCGGGATCGTCTTCACCTCCATCTGGTCGACGTACGACGACTTCGGCAAGGGCCTGGTGTCGACCGCCGTCTTCGGGCTGCTGGGGCTGGTGATGATGGCGGTGGCGTTCGTGGTGGTGGACTGGCTCACGCCGGGCCGCCTGGGAGCGCTGCTGGTCCATCCGGAACCGCACCCTGCGGTGTGGGTGACCGCCTCCTGCAACATCGCGGTGTCCGCGATCGTGTCGGCGTCCATCGCCTGAGTCCTCCCTCTCCGCCGCCGGTGCCGCCGGGGCCCACGGGCCGAGCGGAACCGCAGGGGCGTCCCGTGCGCCGAAACGGCACGGCGACGGCGCGGCGGCGGCGCCCGCGGACTCGGAGCCGGACACCAGGCGGGCACCACCCGGCACCCGGCGGGTCGCGGGTCAGGTCGTCGGGGCGGGTATCGGCTCGACCTCCAGGAACCGGCGGCGTCGCGGGCCCCGGTACAGCAGGGCCTCCCAGCCCAGGCGCTCCAGCACCCGCGCGCACCGGGACAGGGCCGCCTCCTCGTCCTGCGCGGCGCCGCCGCCGGGCGGGCCCAGCCACTCGACCCGCACCTGACCGGGGCGCTCACCGGGACTGACGCGGTACCCGGTGGCGGCCCGCCCTCCGTCGGCGCCGAGCGCGGACGGCGGGACGCCGGCGGCCTCCAATGCCAGGGCGACCGCCCTGACGGGCTGTCCGCGCTCCCACGCGGCCGGCGCGGCCGCCGGGTCGCCGCCCCCGGCGGTGGTGAGCCGCCGGATCTGGAGCAGCCCCTCGTACGCCACCCGCACCTCGGCCGCGCGCCGCTCGGCCGCCGCCGGGTCCGCCACGGGGTCGGGGCCGGGTGGCCCGTCCCCCGTCGCGGGTTCGAACACGGCGCCCGCCCCGCTCACCGCAGGCGCCTGATGTCGCCGCGCACCCGGTAGAAGCCGCCCGCGGCGGCGTGCAGCGCGTCCACCACGTACCGCGCGCCGGGCTCCCGTATCGCGCGCGGGAACTGCACGTTCCACGACGGCTCGTACCCCTCCGACACGACGTGGACCCGCAGCCGGCCGGACTCCCGGACGCATTCCACGACGACGGAGCCGGCCGGGACGTCCACGACCGTCGCGACGGAGGCGGCTGCGGTCGCCGGCGCGTACGTGGGCAGGGCCGCGGCGAGCTTGACGTCCCGCGCCACCGGGACCGAGCCGCGCTGGGCGGCCTCGATCGCCGCCTCGCTCGCGTCCACGCAGACCAGCGAGCCGTCCGTCGTCACCAGGTAGAGCCGCTCGTCGCGGTACTGCATCGACAGGGCCGAGCCGCCGCCCGTGCCGAGCTTCCACAGCCGCGTGCCGTTCCGGTCGAAGCAGTACACGGACGACGCGGAGTCGCCGGCGAAGACGAACCGCCCGCCGGGCGACGTGGCGCACGAGTAGACCGGGCTGTCGCAGGCGTACGTCGCCTCGATCCGGCCGTCGTCCTTGGAGAGCCGCTGCACGACGCGGTGGGCCGTGCCCGCGTACACGGCCGTGTCCTCCTGCCAGCCGAAGAGGACGGCGCCCCGCGTCTGCGTGTGCCACAGTTCGCCGCCGCCTTCGGGCGCGTACGCCGTCACGCCCCGATGGTGGCCGTGGTAGACGGCGCGGTCGTCGGCACGGACCATCCAGGCGTGCTCGCCCTGGCTGCGGCGGGCCCACTGGTGCTCGTCCTCGTGGTCGATGACGGTGAGCCGGCCGGCGCGGTCCGACACGTTCAGCACGCCCTCGTGGATGTCGAGCCAGAAGATGTCGACGTCCGCCGAGATGTCGTACGCCGCGAAGGGCAGCTTCGACGACAGGTCGTACACCCGGCCGTCGTCACAGCCCGCGTAGATCCAGAAGTCGTCCGCGACCAGGCACTTCACCCCGTCCGGGAGGTTGAAGCGGGCGAGGACGGCGCCGTCGTGGTCCAGGGTGTAGACGTCGCCCGCCTGGTTGCCGACCCAGCAGCGGTCGTCGTCCACGTGGATGCCGAACGCCGCCGACCCGGTGCGGAACCGCCACAGCACCGGCGCGACCGCGCGGGCCGTCGACGGGGCGGACGCCACCTGGCGGCGGGTCACCGCGCGGGGGGCGCGCTGTCCGGGGACGGCCGGGGCGTAGCCCTTGCGCACCTTCTCCCCCACCTTCCGGGCGGCGGCGGCGCGGGCCTTCTCGACCGTCGCGAACGTCGAGGTCTGGGTCTGGCCGGCGGCGCCGATCCGTCCGTACCGCACCGTCACCACCTGGCCGTCGACGGTCACCTCGTAGAACTTGTGGGCGCCCCCTCCGTCCTGCGACAGCTCCAGGTACGTCGTCTCGGTGGACACGGCTGCGGACATGGCTGACAGACCCCTCCCCAGGGCGGACCCGCGGCCTGTCCCGCCGGTCCCACTGGGAAAACCGTAGGACGCCGCACTGACATCGCGCCCCGGACCGGGTGTCCGCAGGAGCCCCGGGGCCGCCGGCGGCGACCGCGCCGCGACCGCGCTCCGGGCTGACGACCGCCGCCCGCCCGTCCGCACCGACCGCGTGCGCCCGCTCGGGCGCCGTGCGCCGCCGGGGTGGCCGCCGCCCCGTTCGGAGCACTCCGGCGGGCGGCGGGCGGCGCGGGCGGTGACGATGGGGCGACGAGGTGAAGGACCACGGCCGCGCGGCGGTTCGACGCGGAGGAGGCGGGGAGCATGCGGCTGCCGCAGACCCGCAGGGCCCGCGCCGTCGCGTCGCTGTCCGTGCTCGGCACGCTCGTCGCGACGAGCCTCGTCGTCGGCCCGCCCGGCTCGCGGGAGGACGCGCCGCGCGGCGCGCCGCCACCCCGCTCGGCCCGCCACCAGGGGCCGCGGCCGGCCATCGTGCCCCGTGCGGCCTGGCACGCGGAAGCCGTGTCGACCGCGCCCGCCGCCCGGTACGCCCCCGCCGTGCGGGCCGCCGTCATCCACCACACGAGCACCCCCAACGGCTACGCGTGCGCGAGCGTCCCCGCGACGCTGCGCGACGTGTACGCGGGCCACGCCCACGGCCGGGACTGGGACGACATCGGCTACAACTTCCTGGTCGACGCCTGCGGCACCATCTACGAGGGCCGGGCGGGCGGCGTCGACCGGGCGGTCGTCGGCGCCCACACCAAGGGGCTGAACGAGGGCACCGTCGGGATCGCCGCGATCGGCACGTTCGCCGAGGGCGCCGAGGTGCCCGAGCCGATGCTCGACGCGATCGCCCGGCTGGTCGCCTGGAAGCTGGACCCCGAGGGTGCCGATCCACGCGGCACGGTGACGCTCGTCTCCACCAGCGACGAGTCGCGCTTCGAGGAGGGCACGACGGCCGTGCTGCCCGTCGTCAGCGGCCACATGGACGGCTACCCCACCCGCTGCCCCGGCGCGGCGCTGTACGCCAAGCTGCCCGACATCAGCGCGCGTGCGGCCCGGCTGCAACGGCGCTGACCCACGCGTCGGCGAGCAGCTGGTGCCCGGCGGGGGTGGGGTGCACGCCGTCATGGCTCCAGTGGGCGGCGGGGGCGCGCCGCAGCGCCTCGTCGAAGACCGGCTGGAGGCGTACGAGCTCCGCGCGGTGGGCGGCGGCGAGGTCGGCGACCGCCTTCTGGCGCGTCTGCACCTGCGCGGCGAGGGCGGCGTCGAAGTCGGGGTCCCGGCCGGCCGGGAGGCAGAAGGGCTCGCAGAGCAGGAGGCGCGTGGCGGGCAGGGCCCGGCGCGTGCGGGCGAGCAGCTCGTCGTAGGCCTCGCGGAAGCGGTCGGCGTCGATGTCCCAGCAGTCGCCCTCCACCACGCGGCGGGCGTCGTTGACGCCGACGAGGACCGACAGGACGTCGGGGGTCTGCTCCAGGGTGTCCGTCCGCCAGCGGGCGGCGAGGTCGGCGATCCCGTCGCCGCTCACGCCCCGGTTGGTGAACCGCCAGCGGTGGCCGGGCGCCCTGGCGGCGGCGCGGGCGGCGACCAGGTACACGTAGCCGTGGCCGAGGGACGCGTTGGCGTCGGCGCGCTCCGGGCCGCCGCCGGGGTCCCGGCCCCGGTCGCGGCCGCTGTCGGTGAGGGAGTCGCCCTGGAAGAGCAGATGCGAACCGGCGGGGACGTTCAGGGGCATGCGCGCTCCGGAAGCCGGGGGCCTTGGCCCGGACCTGGACGGTTTCACGTGGAACGTAGGTTCCGCCCTCCGGGCTCGGCAAGGGCCGGTGCGGCCCGCCGCGGTTCGAAAGTTTCGGCGAACGGGCCGGAGTGCGTACTGTCCCGCTGATTTCTGTTGTCGGGGCCGCGCCGCCGGATCTCCCTGACGACAGGACCCACGCAACGACGGGCGAGGCAGGCATGCACAGGGACAGCGAGCACACTCCGGAGCTGGTGACCGCGGCGCGGGCGGGTGACGGCCGGGCGCGCGAGCGGCTCGTGGAGGACTACCTGCCGCTGGTCTACAACGTGGTGGGGCGGGCGCTGGACGGGCACGCGGACGTCGACGACGTGGTGCAGGACACGATGTTCCGCGCGCTGGACGGGCTGGGCGGGCTACGCGAGCCGTCCAGGTTCCGGTCGTGGCTGGTCGCCATCGCGATGAACCAGATACGCCGCCGCTGGAACGACCGCCAGCAGGCGCCCACCGCCCCGCTGGAGCGGGTGGTGGAGCGGCCCGACCCGGCGGGTGACTTCGTGGACCTGACGATCCTGCGGCTGGGACTGTCCGGGCAGCGGCGGGAGGTGGCGGAGGCGACCCGGTGGCTGGACGAGGACGACCGGGCACTGCTGTCGCTGTGGTGGCAGGAGGCGTCGGGCCGGCTCACGCGCGCGGAGCTGGCCGAGGCGCTGGGCGTGCCCGCGCGGCACGCGGCGGTGCGGGTGCAGCGGATGAAGGCCCAGCTGGAGACGGGCCGTGGGGTGGTGCGCGCCCTGTCCGCGACGCCCCGGTGCGGTGCGCTGGCCCGGCTGACGGAGGACTGGGACGGGCGCCCGGCCCCGGTGTGGCGCAAGCGGGTGGCGCGCCACGCGCGGGGCTGCCGGGCCTGCGGCGGGCACTGGGCGGACCTGATACCGGCCGAGGGTCTGCTGGCCGGTCTGGCGCTGGTCGTCCCGCTGGCGGGCTTCCCGCGGGTGCCCGGCGGAGCCGGCGCGGCCGGCGGCGGGATGGCGGTGGCCGCGACGGCCGCGGGGGTGCCGGACGGGGCGTCCGGGGCGGACGGTGCCGGGGCCGCCGGTACGGGGGCGGACGCCGGTGTGGCGGACGCGGCGGACTCGGTGCAGGCCGGGGCGGACTCGGTGCCGGCCGCGGCGGGCTCGGTGCCGGCCGGGGCGGGGTCCTCCGGGACCGGTATGCCCGGGGCCGTGGGGCCCGGGGCCTCTGGAGCCGGTACGCCCGGGGCATCGGGCGCGGGGGCCGCAGGTACCGGCACGTCCGGGGCATCGGGGGTCTCCGGGCCCGCCGCGTCCGGGGCATCGGGGGCCGGTGCGCACGGCGCCGGAGGGGCGGCGCGGTGGCGGGTGCCCGCGGCGGTCGGGGGCGCCGTCGTCGGCGGGGCGCTGCTGGCCGCCCTGTGGCCGGCGGCGCCCGAGGCGCCCGCGCCCGTACCGGACGGGCCGCCGGCCCGGGGACACGCGGCGCCCGTGTCGCCGGCGGCGCCGCCGTCCCCGTCCCGTACGCCCTCGCCCTCCCCGTCGCCCACCGCACCGCCGCCGTCCCCGTCCCCCTCCATGCCCGCGGCGCCGTCCCCGACGGCGACGCGGACGGCCGCGCCGAGCACGGCGCAGCGGCTGACGGAGCTGGTGAACGCCCGGCGAGCGGAGGCGGGCTGCGCCCCGCTGCGCCTCGACGCCCGGCTGACCGCGGCGGCCCGTGCCCACGCGCGCGACATGGCGGCGCGGGGCTACTTCGACCACGCCGACCCGGAGGGCCGCAACGCGGACGCGCGGATGGCCGAGGCCGGGTACCGGGCGGGCGCGTGGGCGGAGAACCTGCACCGGGGGCCCCGCGACCCGGCGGTGGTGGTGGGCGACTGGATGGACGGCTCGATCCACCAGGAGAACATGCTCGGCTGCCACTACCGGGACACGGGCGTGGCGGCGGTGCCGGGACCGGAGGGCACCGTGTGGGTGCAGACCCTGGCCGGCCCGGCGTGAGCCGCCGTACGCGCGTCAGGCGGAGGCGCCGAACTTCTGCACCCACCAGGGGCCGTTGGAGCGCGTGTTCACCCCGACGCCGATGTCGCGGAACGCGCAGTTGAGGATGTTGGCCCGGTGGCCGGGGGACTTCATCCAGTCGCGCACGGCCGTCGCCGGGTCGGCGGGGCCGCGGTGGATGTTCTCGGCCCACGTGCTCCAGCGGTAGCCGACCGCGTCGATGCGGTCACCGGGGCTGCGCCCCTCGGGGGTGGTGTGGTCGTAGTAGTCGCGGGCGGCCATGTCGTCGGCGTGGCCCTGAGCGGCCTTCTGCAGGAGGCCGTCGATCCGCAGGGCGGGACAGCCCGCCTTGGCGCGCTCCGCGTTGGCGAGTTCGACGACGCGCTGGACGTCACCGGAGGCGCCGCCGCCGGTGCCCCCGGTCCCGGAGGTGCCGCCGCGGTACGACTCCGTGGAGCCCTCGCGCGTGGCGGGGGCGTCCTGGCCGGCCGTCGGCCGCTTGCCGGGCGCCGTGGCGCTCCTCGCGGGCGACGCGGTGGCGGGCCTGGAGGGCGCGGGGGCCGGGGAGCCGGAGGGCGCCGCGCCGGTGCTCGCCGAGGGCGACGGGGACGCGGAGGGCCGGGGGGTGGGCGTGCCCGTCGGAGTGGGGGCCGTGGTGGTGGGGTTCGTGGCGGCGTCACCGGGGAGGGGGACGGGCACGGGGGCGACCGTGCGGGTGGCGAGGGAGCCGTTCTCGTCCTCGGGGCCGCCGAGGAGGTACGTACCGGCCGCCACGGCGGCGACGGCCACCGTGCCGGCGACGACGGTGCCTATGCCCTGGTAGGTCCAGCGCCGCCGCGCGTGACGGCGCTGCGACGCGGTGGCGGCGCCGCGGCCCTTGGCCCTGCGGCGCCTGCCGTGGCGGGCGGTCTCGGTCTGTCCGCTGCCGTCCCTGCGCGGGCGGCCGGGGTGGTCCTGGGGGTCGTGGGGGTGGTGCTGCACGGGAACTCCGCTCTCTGCTCTCCTGCACGGACGCCGGCTGTGGTCCGGCGAACAGGAGATCGGGCGCGGCTGCGGCGACAACACTTTCCGCGGAAGTTTCCCGGGAACGCTCACCGGACGCCCGGTCGGCTGCGGTCCGCGGCGCCGGGGACGGCCGCTCACGCGGGTGGCGTACGCCCGCGGCGGAGGGCCGGGGCGGCGGCGCGCCGGTCTGCCCGACGGTCGCGTGGAGGGCGGGTCCGCCCGCCGGTCGCGCGGAGGGCGCGGCGGAGGGGCCGGCGAGGGACGGTGCGGAGGACCGGGCGAGGAGGCCCGAAGGGGCGGCCGGGCGAGGGGCGGGGGCGGTGCGGGTGGTCCCTCCGGACCGCCCGGCGTGCGGGTGCGGCGCGGCTGCGCGAGGCTGGCAGCGTGGCGCAACTGATCACGGTCGAGGTGGGTGACGGCGGGGAGGGCACAGCCGTCTTCGAGGTGGACGACGCCCTGGCGGCGGAGCTGGAGGGCTTCCCCGGCGGGTCCGTCGCCGCCCGCGCGCGCGTGTCGCTGCAGGACGCGCTCGACGAGCTGGGCCCGGCCCTCGGCAAGGTCTTCGACACGCTGCGCCGTCTGGGGCCGGAGGAGGCGGCGGTCGACTTCGGCCTGAAGGTGGGCGGCGAGGGCGGCATCGTCGTCGCGAGGGGCACGACGGAGGTGAACTTCGCGGTGCACCTGGTGTGGAGGCGCGGCTGAGCCGCGCCGACGGCCCGCGCGACGCCGCCGCTGCCGGGCGCGCGCCGCGGTGCCGCAGACAACCGACCCCCATCGACCGTCGTCTACCGTCGTCGCCTTCCGGCTGGAGATTCCCATGCGCCTGCTGCTCGTCCACCCCAGTGCCCTGATGTACTCCGAGATCTTCCTGCGCCTCGAACCGCTGGGCCTGGAGCGGGTGGCCGCCGCCGCGCGCGACGCCGGGCACCAGGTGCGCGTGGTGGACCTCCAGGTGCTGCCGCGCTCCGTGCTGGACGCGGAGCTGCGGTCGTTCGCCCCCGAGGCGCTGTGCGTCTCCCTCAACTACCTGGCGAACATCCCGGAGGCCATCGAGATCGCCCGGCAGGCGAAGGAGGCGTCCCCCGGCTGCTTCGTCTTCTTCGGCGGGCACAGCGTGTCGTTCATCGCGGAGCACGTGCTGCGGCAGGCCGAGGGTGCGGTGGACGCCGTCGTGCGCGGCGAGGGCGAGCCCGCCGTGGCGCCGCTGCTGGAGGCGGCCAGGGACGGCGGGCTGGACACCGTGCCGGGCGTGGTGACGGCGGAGGGGCGGGGGCCGGCGCCGCGCCTGCTGGACAGTCTGGACAGCCCCCGGCCGGCACGGGACCTGATGCGCCGGCGCAACCGCTACTTCATCGGGGAGCTGGACCCGTGCGCGTCCATCGAGTTCACCCGCGGCTGTCCGTGGGACTGCTCCTTCTGCTCCGCTTGGACGTTCTACGGGCGCAGCTACCGCAAGGTGTCCGCGGAGGCGGCGGCGGAGGAGATGGCGTCGATCCGGGAGCCGAACGTCTTCATCGTGGACGACGTGGCGTTCATCCGGCCGGAGCACGGCGACGGCATCGCGGCCGCCCTGGAGCGGCGCCGGATCCGCAAGCAGTACTACCTGGAGACCCGCAGCGACGTGCTGCTGCGCAATCCGGAGGTGTTCGAGCGCTGGACGCGCCTGGGGCTGCGGTACATGTTCCTCGGCATGGAGGCGATCGACGCGGAGGGCCTGGACCTGTACCGGAAGCGGGTCAGCCCGGACGACAACTTCCGGGCGCTGGAGGCGGCCCGGCGGATGGGCATCATGGTGGCGATCAACCTGATCGTGGACCCGGCGTGGGACGAGGAGCGGTTCCGCGTCGTGCGGGAGTTCGCGCTGTCCGTGCCCGAGATCGTGCACCTGACGGTGATGACGCCGTATCCGGGCACGGAGATCTGGCACACGGAGGCGCGGCAGCTGACGACGCGGGACTACCGGCTGTTCGACATCCAGCACGCGGTCGTCCCGACGAAGCTGCCGCTGGAGGTCTTCTACCGGGAGCTGGTGCGCACCCAGGCCGTCCTGAACCGCAAGCACCTGGGGCTGCGCAACGCGGTGGGCGCCATGGGGGTGCTGGGCCGGAACCTGCTGCGGGGGCAGACCAACTTCGCGCGCATGCTGTGGAAGTTCGGCCGGGTGTACAACGCGGACCGGCAGCTCGCCGACCACCGGCGGCCGGTGCGGTACGAGCTGCCGGTGCCCGAGCACCGGGCGGCCCCTCCGGGACGGCAGGAGCTGTTCATCCACACGCGGAGCGCGACGCCGGTCCACCGCAGGCCCGCCCCGGAGGCGGACGGGGTGTGACGGGCCCGGAGGGGGCATCTCGACGGCCGCGCGCGGGGCCGCCACACTGGCCCCATGCCACTGAGGATCGCCGTGTTCGGCGCGGGGAGCGTCGGCTGCCACCTGGGCGGCCTGCTCGCCGCCGTGTGCGAGGTGACGCTCATAGGCCGCCCGCAGGCGATGGAGGCCGTACGGGAGCGGGGGCTGCGGCTGACGGGCGGCGGCCGGGCCGACACGCGCATCGCCCCGGCGCTGCTGCGCGCGTCGAGCGAGCCGTCGGCCGTGGCGGGCGCCGACTACGTGCTGGTCACGGTCAAGTCGGGCGCGACGCGCGAGGCCGCGGCGGCGATCGGCCCGCACCTGGGCACGGACGCCGTGGTGGTGAGCTTCCAGAACGGGCTGCGCAACCCGGAGGTGCTGCGGGCCGCTCTGCCGCCGGGCGCGGTGGTCCTGACGGGCATGGTCCCGTACAACGTGGTGCGGACCGGGTCCGCCGCCTTCCACCAGGGCACGGCGGGCGCGCTGATGGTGGACGACACGCCGGACGCGGGCGCCCTGGTGGCGGCGCTGCGGCGGGCCGGGCTGGAGGCGCAGCCGCGCGCTGACATGGGGCCCGTGCAGTACGCGAAGCTGCTGATGAACCTGAACAACGCGGTCAACGCCCTGTCGGGGCTGCCGCTGCGCGACCAGTTGGGGGCGCGGGCGTACCGGCGCTGCCTGGCCCTGTGCCAGGAGGAGGCGCTGGCGGCCTTCCGGGCGGCGGGGGTGGTTCCGGCTCGGCTGGGTCCCGTGCCCGTGTCGCTGACGCCCCGGCTGCTGCGGCTGCCGGACGCGGTGTTCCGGCGGGTGGCGGCGGCGTCGCTGCGGGTGGACGGGCGGGCCCGGTCGTCCATGTGGGAGGACCTGGAGCGCGGCCGGCCGACGGAGGTCGGCTCGCTGCAGGGGGAGGTCGTGGCGCTCGCCGCCCGGCACGGGCTCGCGGCGCCGGTGAACGCGCGTCTGGTGGAGCTCGTACGGGAGGCGGAGGCGGCCGGTGCGGGGCGGGCCCGCCGGTGGCCGGGGGCCGAGCTGTACGCGGAACTGCGCGGCGCGGCGGGGAGGTAGGGCGCGCGGCCCGGCCCCGCGCGAGCCGCCGGGCGGCCCATCGAGCGGTCCTCGCGGTCCGCCGCGCGGTGCGCCATACGGTCGTCCGCGCGGTGCGCCATACGGTCTGCCGCGCGGGCGCCGTACGGTCGCCCGCTCGGTGCGGCGCCGTGCGTGCGTCTTCTCCGCGGTCTCCTGGCGGTGCCGTCGCGGTCCTCCGTCCGGAACGGCCGCACGCGGTGGGCGGGTTGTCCACAGGGCGTTGTCCACAGGGGTTGCCGGGCTCCGTGCGGACACGAAAAGATCGTTCTCCGAACTCGACGACGAGGAAAGGGGGGAACGATGAAGCCGCGTCTGGTGTTCGTCCACGGCATCGGCGGTCCCCGGGACGCCGAGGCCGAACTGCGGGAGTGGTTAGAGGCGGTGGCGCACGGCGCCCGCGCGGCCGGCCACTCGCGCAGCCTGTCGGGCCTGACCGGCGGCTGGGCCGCCGACGCGCGGTTCGCCTACTACGGCGACCTGTTCCACACGGCCGGCGCACAGGGCACGGGCGCCGCGGCGCCGGTGGCTGGGGTCCGGGACGACGAGGAACTGGTCGCGGGACTGCTCGTGGAAGCGATCGACGAGAGGCTGGCCGACCCGGCTCTCGACGAGGGCGAGGCCAGGGTGCTGCGGCACGCCCGCGCGCAGCTCGTCCCGCCCGGCGGCGCGCAGGGTGTGGGAGCGCCGGGACGGCACGTGGCGAACGCGCTGACGACCCTGCTGTCGCTGCCCGGACTGCGGTCGGTCGGCGGCTGGCTGAGCGCCCGGGTCACGGCGGGCATGCTCGGCCAGGTCGCCCGCTACCTCAACCGGGCGGAGCCCTGCGGCGACGGGGTGCCCCTCGACGCGCGGATCCGCGGCAGGGTCGCCGGCTGCCTCGACGGCGACGGGCCGACGGTGGTGGTGGCGCACTCGCTGGGCACGGTCGTCGCGCTGGAGACCCTCCACGCCCACCGGGGCGAGGTGCCCCTGCTGATCACGCTCGGGTCTCCGCTGGGCACGCGCACGGCGGTGCTGCCGCGGGTGCGTCCGCAGCCGGTGAGCGCCCCGGCGTGCGTGGGCCGGTGGCTCAACTTCTGGGACCGCGACGACCTGGTGGCCGCCCGGCCCCGGCTGGAGGAGTTCGTACGGCCCAACGCGTCATCGGTCCGGCCGGTGAGCAGCCGGGTCGACTCGGACGGCGCGTGGGTGCACCCGGCCGCCAAGTACCTGGCGCAGGCCGCCGTGGCGGGTCCGCTCGTCGAGGCCCTGACCGCCGCCCCCGGATCATGACCGGCCCCCGGCACGCCCTGGTGATCGGGGCGCAGTGTCCCGACCTGGGGCTGCTGGACGGACTGGAGGAGGCGGCCGGTGCGCTGCACGACACGCTGACCGCGCCGTGGGCGGGCGGCTGCGAGAAGGACCCGCCGGGCAGGGCGTCGCTGCTGTGCGGCGGGAGGGTGACCCGGGCGGACGTGGAGGCGGCGGTCCGGGCGGCGGCGCTCGCCGCCGGCGACGCGGGCGCGGTGCTGGTGGTGGCGCTGCTCGGGCACGGCATGGCCTCGGGGACGGGGCTGCACTTCATGGCGGGCGACTCACGGGCGGAGTCCCCGCTGACGGCGGTCGACGTGGGGGCCCTGCTGGCACAGGCGCTGGACACGCAGGGCCTGGCCGGGGTCATCGCCATCGTGGACACCTGCCACGCGGGGAACGCGGTGCCGGATCTGAAGTCCGTCGCCAACGGCATCCGCCAGGGCGACACGCGCCTGTCCCTGCTGATGGGTTCGGGCGCGGCGGAGGAGGCGTACGGACTGCGCTTCAGCCGGACGCTGGTGAAGGTCCTCCGGGAGGGGCTGCCGTCGGCGGGCGGGACCCTGGCGCCGGAGGCCGTGGTGGAGGCGGTGCGCGGCGACGGCGGCACGGTGGGGCAGACGATCCTGCGGGCCGAGTTCGACGGTTCGCGGTTCGCCCCCGGCCCTCTGTGGCTGGCCCGCAACGCGCGGCACCCGGCCGCCGCCGGCTCGCTGCTCGGACCGGTGGGGGCGCAGGAGCTGGCACGGGCCGTGCGGGCGGTGGACGAGTCGCTGCTCCCCGCCTCGGTGACGTCGGCGCCGGACGTCGCGAAGGTGCGGGACGGCCTCGCGGCGGCCCCGTGGTCGCCGGCGCGGCAGTGGGCGCTGGACGTGGTGGACGCGCTGGACACCGGGGCGCGGACGGTCGGGCTGCTCGGCTCCTGGCCGGGGACGCCGCTCACGTCGAGCGTGCTGCGGCGGACGTTCACCGCGGCCTGCCCGGGGCCCGTGGAGTCCCCGCCGGCGTCGTCCGGCACCGACCTGCTGCGCGACGCCGTCGAGTACCTGCTGCTGCGGGCGCCGCTGGCGGGCCGGCGGCGGGTCGCGCCGCTGGTCGACTTCGTGGCGCTGCTGGCGCACGAGACGGGCGTGGGCCCGCAGACGCCCGAGCTGCGCGGCTGGGCGGCCGGGATAGGCGCGCTGATCGACCTGAACGACGCGTTCGACCGGCTGGCCGACCGGAGGCGGGACATGCGGCTGCGGCTCGTGGTGAGCCTGCACGCGGCGGTCGGCGACGAATGGCCCGAGTCGCTTGAGGCGTGGCTGCTGGACGACGGGGAGGTGCGGGACCGCGAGGAGTTCGCGTGCAGCCCGGACCGGGCCGGTGTGGAGCGGCAGCTGGGCGCGGCGCTGCGGTGGGCTTCGCGGCTCGCGGCCCGGATGGACGTGCCGCTGCGCCGGGTGGAGGTCGCGGCCCCGGCGCCCCTGCTGGTGCAGTGGCGGCCCGAGGAGACCGACTTCGGGATGCGGCTGGGTGCCGAGCACGATGTCGTGCTGCGGTGGAGCGACCGCATCCGGCCCCCCGAGCACCTGTGGTGGATCAACGACCACGCGCGCAGGACGCTGAGCGCCCTGGAGTCCGGCCCCGGGGGCACCCGGCTGGAATGGCTCGGCGAGTCCGACACCCGGCAGGTGCGCGAGCTCCGCGAGCGGCTGCTCGGCGGCCCGCGCACGCGCGCGGTGGCACTGGAGCACCGGCCGGCGCACCTGCGCGACATGCTGGAGACGCTGCTGGCGTCCTCGCCGATCGTGCTGTGGCCGGACGACGAGGCGCACCGCGTCCCGGACGAGGCACGCCGCTATCTGGACGCCCACTGGCACCTGCTGCCGGGCGAGTTCTGCCGGGCCTACCGGGACGGGTGGGGCGGTCCGGCGGACCGGTCCGCCGGGAGGCCGGGACGGGGGCACCTGGCCCGGCTGCGCACCGTGTGGGACGACGCGGAGTGGCTGGAGTTCTGCAGGTGGTTCGAACAGTACGCGACGGATGGGGAGAGTCCCGCATGACCTGGCAGCCGTTCTACTCGGGTACCGGCGGCGCGCCGCGCGAGCGGGTGGAGCTGGCCCCGCCGCCGCCGTGGCGGGTGTTCCCGCGCCCGTCCCTGCACGAGCGGTTCGTGCCGCCTCCCGGTCTGGTGGAGGCGGTGAACGCGGCGCTGCTGCTGCGCAGACCGCTGCTGCTGACCGGTCCGGCCGGGTCCGGCAAGTCGACGGTGATCGAGCAGGTCGCGGCGGAGCTGGAGCTGGGGCCGGTGCTGCGCTGGCACATCACGTCCCGCAGCGGTCTGTCGGAGGCCCTGTACCGGTACGACGCCCTGGGCCGGATCCACGCGCAGCGGCTGGAGGGGGCGGGAGGCGGCGACGACATCGCGCCGTTCCTGCGGATGGGCCCCCTGGGGACGGCGCTGCTGCCGTCGCCCCGGCCGCGTGCGCTGCTCGTCGACGAGATCGACAAGAGCGATCTGGACCTGCCGAGCGATCTGCTGGACGTGCTGGAGCGGGGCGAGTTCGAGATCCCGGAGCTGGCCCGGTACGGCAGGGACGTGGTGGCCGTGCGGGAGTGGGGCGGCGACGCGCGCCACGAGGTGACACGGGGCCGGGTGCAGTGCACCGAGTTCCCGTTCATCGTGATGACCAGCAACGGCGAGCGGGACTTCCCGGCGGCGTTCCTGCGCCGCTGCATCCGCTTCACGATGCCGATGCCGACGCCGGAGACGCTGCTGCGGGTCGTCGCCGCGCATCTGGGCGCCGACGCGGCGGGTTCGGAGGCGGCCGGGGAGCTGGTGGGCGCGTTCGTGGAGCGGCTGGCCGGCGGGGAGAGCCTCGCCGTGGACCAGCTTCTCAACGCCGTGCACCTGCTGACCGGTGACGGGGCGCCCGAGGGTGAGCGGCGGCAGGCCGTCGTCGACCTGCTGCTGCGGGAGCTGTCCCGTGTCTGACGCCCTGGGCCGGGTGCTGTCCGCGCTCCGCGCGGCCGTTCCGGGTGCGGACCCGGCGGGCGGGCCGGGCGCGGGCGGCGCGCTGGACGGGACGGGGCTGGCGGAGGCCCTGTGGCTGGCCGCCGCCATGGCGGGGGACCGGCCGTCCGGCCCCGCGCCGGCGGCCGGGCCGGTGCCGCCCGAGGAGCCGGGGGACGCGGCCCCGCCGCCCGCCGCGGGGGACACGGCGCCCCGTGGCGGGCCGGGGACCCGGACGCCGGCTCCGGTGGTGCCGGGTGCGACCGCCGCGCCCCGTGCCGGGGCGCGGGAGCTGCACGAGCGGCTGGCGGGGGCGGGCACGCGGGTGCGCGGCCACGCGGTCGCCGCGCCGCGCGCGACGGGGTTGCCGCGCGCGCTGGAGGTGACGCGGGCACTGCGGCCGTGGAAGCGTCCGTGGCCGGAGGGCCGGCGCGGCACGCTGGACATCGACGCGACCGTGGACGGCTACGCGCGCAGCGGTGAGCTGCTCCCCGTGTTCTCGGCGGCCCCCGAGCGGTGGTTCGACCTGACGCTGGTCGTCGACCGCTCCCCCGGCATGCGGGTGTGGGAGGAGACCCTGGACGACTTCACCGGCGTCCTCGACCGGCTGGGCGCCTTCCGCACGCTTCAGGTGCGGGACCTGCTGTTCGACGACGCCGGGGCCCCGCGGCCGCTGGGCCAGCTGCGGCAGGCGGACGGCCGGCGGCTGGTCGTCGTCGTGTCCGACTGCGCGGCCGGGCCGTGGCGGGGCGCCGCCGTGTGGATGCTGCTGCGGGAATGGGCGGCGACCACGCCGACGGCGCTGCTGAACCCGCTCCCGACGAAGCTGTGGCGGCGGGGCGGGCTGGACCTCCCCACGGTCCGGTTCACCCCGGCGGCGCCCGGTGCCCACCGCAGCCGCGTCCCGCACGAGGCGCCGCCCGCCCTCGGTCTCGCGGCCCCCGGCGGCCCCGGCTCCCCGTCCGACGGAGCGCGCGGGGGCGCCGCCGTCGGGCCGGCCGGTACGGGAGCCGGGGCCGGGACGGGGCCGGGGTCCGGGGTGAGGGACGGGGCCGGGGACGGCGACGGGTGGCTGCCCGTTCCGGTGCTGTCGCTGTCGCCGCACTCGCTGGACCGGTGGTCGCGGGCGGCGATGCGCGGCGCCCCCGAGGGGTGCACGGCCGTGCTGGTCCCGCCCGGCGGCCGGCTGTCCGGCCGCCCCCGGCCGCGTACGGCGGCGCCGTCGTCCGCCGCGGCGGCGCGGGGCTTCCTCCGCACGGCCTCCCCCCGCGCGGTGCGGCTCGGGGTGCTGTGCGCGCCGTTCGACCGGCTGAGTCTGCGGCTGCTGCACGTGATCCGCCGTGAGCTGGTGCCCGACGCGACCACCGCGGACGTGGCGGAGGCCGTGACGAGCGGCCTGTTCGAGCTGGTGCCGCCCGCCGGGGCCGACGGCTCGCTGGAGCTGGTGCTGTCCGAGGAGGTGAGGGCGGTGCTGCGGGAACGGCTGCCCGCGCACGAGGCGTGGCGGGTGCACCAGGCCCTCGACCGCCATGTCGCGTCCCGGAGCGGCGGCCGGCCGGGGCTGCGCTCGGTCGCGTACGACACCGCCGGCCCGCGGGAACTGGCCGCCGAGCGGGCGGCGTTCGCCCGCGCGTCCCGGCAGACGCTGGAGCTGCTGGGCCTCGCGGAACCGGGCGGCGGGGCTCCCGTCGGAGCCGGCCGGGGCGCGCCCGGTGACGGCGGCGCGGAGGCGCGGGACGTGGGCGCCCGGGACTCGGGTGCGCTGCGCGTGAACGCGTCGAGCATGGACGCCGCGCCACGCGTGGACGCGCCGGGCGTGGACGCGCCGGACGCGGCGCGAGGCGCGCGGGACCCGGCGGCGGACGGCGCGAGCCGTGGGCCGGTGGAGGCGGGGAGCACCGCGTCCGAGGGCGGCGGCGAGGCCGGGTCGCCGGACGGGGCACGGGCCGGGACGGACGGCGTCGAGGGCGGCTTCCCGCCGCCTCCCGAGGTCTTCGCCGGACGGGCGGACATCGTCGATTCGGTGCGTTCCCGGCTCATCCACCCGGCGGGCCGCGTCGTGTGGCTGACCGCCGCCGGCGCGACGGCGGCCGTGGGCCGCTCGGCGCTGGCGCTGCACGTGGCCCACCGCTTCCCCGGTGAGCGGTACTTCGCGGACCTGCGCGGCTACGGCGCCCATCCCGTACCGGTCGAGGCGGCGCTGCACCGGCTGCTGACGGAGCTGGGGGCGCCGCCGGGCGCCGGACCGCACACGGCTCGGGAGCTGGCCGCCGGGCTGTGGGAAGCGGTCGGCGACCGAAGGGTCCTGCTGGTGCTGGACGACGTGGCCGACCCCGACGGGCTGACCGCCCTGCTGCCGGCGGTGCCGGGGCTGTCCGTGCTCGCCACGACCCGCGAACCGGACGTGGCCCCCCGGTACCGGCTCGGGCATCTGACGGCCGGGGAGGCGGTGGACGTGATCGCCGCGTGGGCCGGCCTCGGCGGCGGCGAGGACCGCGCCGCCCTGCGGGAGATGACGGCCGGTCGCGTGTGGTCGGCCCGTACGCTGCGGGTCCTCGGCTCCTGGATCGCGTCGGGCTCCGCGCCGCCGCTGCCCCAGCTGGTCCGCATGGTCCGCGACCTGCCCGCCCCCGCGGACGACGAGGCCGACACGCTCCTGCTGCGGGTGCGCCACCTGCCGGCCGCCGAACGGGAGGCGCTGCGCCTCTTCGCGCTCGTCCCCACCGGCGAGCTGACCCGCACGGAAGGCTGGGCGCTGCTCGGCGACGGCGAGGCGGGGCGCGAGATGCCCGCCCGGCTGGAGGCGGCCGGCCTGCTCGAGCCCCGGGGCGCCGGGGTGTACCGGATGCCGGAGGGGGTGCGCCGCGCCGTCACCGGCGGGGGCCCGTCCGGGGCGCGGACCTCCGGCGCCGCCACCCGGCTCGCGCGCCACCACCTGAGCGCCGCCGCCGCGCTGTACGAGGAGGACCGGCCGGACTCCGCTCTGGCGGACCAGCTGCGGGTGCGTGCCGCCGGGACGGCCGTCGACCACACCCTGCCGGTGTGGCTCGGCAACGCGCTGGCGGTGGCGGCGACCGCCGGCCGGGACGGGACACCGCCGGCCGAGGACCTCGCCGACCTGCTGCTGCTCCTCCACCCGCGCGGCGCGTCGACCCCGTACCGCTCCCGGTTCGAGCAGGCCGCGCGGGCGCTGATCGAGGCGGGCCCCACCGGGGCGGAGCGGTCGGCGGTCCGCGCCGCCGCCGCGCTGGCCCTGGCGCAGTACGCCGCCGGGGCGCACGGCGAGGCGGCCTCGACGCTCGGCGAGGTGCCCGCGGGCTCGTGGGACCGGGACGCCGTGCTGCGCGGGCCCGTCAACCGGCTGGCCGGTCGGCTGGCGCTGGCGCGGGGGGCTCTGGAGGAGGCCGAGGGCCTGCTGGGGAGGGCGCTCGACGCGTACCGGACGGACGGTGACCGGGCCGGCGTGGCGGCGGCCTCCCTCGACCTGGCCGCCGCGCTCACCCGGCTCGGCCGGACCGGCGAGGTGTTGCGGGCGGTGCTGGAGGCGTTCGGCGGCTACCCGGACTCGGTCCCCCACCCGCTGATGCGCGGGGGCCTCCTGGCCCTGGAGGAGGCACTGGCCACGGCCGGGCGGTACGGGGAGCTGCTGTCCGCGCAGGAGGCGCTGCGCGCCCAGTACGCGACGGAGGGCGGCGACCGGCGGGCCGAGGGGCTGCTCCTCACCCGGACGGCGCGGACGCTGATCAGGCTGGGCCGCCTGGGCGAGGCCCGCGAGGCGGCGCGGACGGCGCTCGGTCACCTGGCAGGCGCCGCGGATCTGGAGGGTGACCGGGAGGAGGCCCGGCGGCTGCTGGCCGAGGCGGGCGGCGGGGACGCGGGGACGCACGGGGCCCGCACCATCGTCGCCCTGGACACGGGCGGCGACCACATCGCGGCGGGGCGGGCCCTGTCGCTCGCGCTCGCCATGTCGCGGGGGGAGGGTGCCATCGGTCCGGCCGACCACCGGATGGTGGTCGAGGAGGCCCACTGCCTGGCGGTGCTGCCGTCCGGAGCGCCGGTCGGGGAGCTGGTCACGGGGCTGGCGCGGTGGCTGCCCGACGAGCTGGAGGCGGCCGGGGCCAGCCCCGCCGCGCGCCTCGCGGTGCACACGGGGACCGTCGAGGAACGCGGCGGGCGGATCGACGCGTCCGGGCTGAACGTCCGGCTCGCGGTGGCCATGACGCGGTCGGCGGAGTTCCGGTCGCTGTCCGAGAACTATCCGTTCCACTCGACCGTGTGCCTCTCCCCCGAGGCGTTCGCCCTGCTCGGCGGGGACGGCGCGGGAGGCGGGAGGCGGGACGGCGGTCCGGGCGGCGACCGGGCCCGGCGCCGCGACGGGGGCGCGGAGCGCGATGAGGCCGGGAGAACGGGCGGGGCCGGGCCGGTCGCCGGGTTCAGGGTGCACGAGGTGTCCGAGGGCGGCCGGGCCGTGTGCTTCGTCCTCACCCCGCGCCTCGACCTGTCGGCGTACGACGCCGAACTGCTGATGGCGGCGCGGCTCTTCGCAGACGCCGACCCGGACGGGCGGCTCATGGCCGCCGCGCTGCGGAAGTCGATCGACTCGGTGCTCGACCCCGAGCGCACCGGCCGCTACGACCCGAACGACCTGGACGAGCGGGAGAAGTCGCTGATCAGCGCTCTCCTGGAGCAGGAGCTGCGCGCGTCGTTCCCCGGGCTGCCGGGTTTCCGGCTGCGGCTGTTCCTGTCGGGGCACGACTGGGCGTTCCCCCAGATCTGGGACAGCGGCATCTGTCTGCTCGTCCGGGCCGACGAGGAGCACGCCCGCTGGTCGGTGGGGCTGCTGCGGACCCGGCCCGGCATGACGGTGGCGCCCGTGAACCGGGACGCGCCGTCGCCGCTGACCACGGAGGCCCGCGAGGCGGTGCTGTGGCTGCACCGCTCCGCGCCGCTGCGGGAGAACCTGCTGCTGCGCCTGCCCGAGCGGGACCGCGTGGCGATCCTGGCCCCCGCGTCCGGGGCCGACCGCACGGCGGAGCTGTTCCGGCGGGTGCGGGAGCGGCCGGTGCCCGAGGCGGCGCTGCGGGCCGTGACCAGGCGTCGCGACAACGCCCGCACGGTACGGGAGGCGGCGGCCGTGCTCCGGGAGGAGGGCGTGCTGGTCGTGGGCGGCAACCGGCGGGGCAGGGAGCTGGCCGGGGCGCTGCGCCTGCCCGTGCCGGACGCCGACGCGTACGTGAGCGTGCGGCTGACCCGCCGCCGCCCGCACCACGCGGCGCCGTCGATCGTGGCGGGGGGCGTGGCCTGGGTCGCGGCGGGCCCGGACGACCCGCTGGAGCCGCTGCCCGGCGACCTGCCGAACCCGCGGCGGCCGCGCTGAGTCCGGTCCCGGCTCCGCCC
The DNA here is from genome assembly GCF_008704425.1 of Streptomyces fradiae ATCC 10745 = DSM 40063. NCBI lineage: Bacteria > Bacillati > Actinomycetota > Actinomycetes > Kitasatosporales > Streptomycetaceae > Streptomyces > Streptomyces fradiae. The sequence continues at coordinate 6,248,120 of NZ_CP023696.1, read as the reverse complement.
CGGGCGTCCACGGCACCCTCTCCGTGCGCGGCGGCGACCGTCAGGCGCCCGGCCACCCGGCCAAGGCCCGTCAAGGGCCGTCAGGCGCTCGCCCCGCACCGGGGCCGGCCCTGGACCGTGGGCGGCGACGCGTCGCCGAACCCGCGGGTCACCGTCCGGGACACGACGCTCGGCGAGGCGGTCAAGGCGGCGCCGTGGACCGACGTGGGCGACGTCCCCTGGAAGGGCGCCCGCTTCGCCGAGTACCGCGACAGCGGCCCGGGAGCGGGCCCGGCGGGTGCGAACCGCCCGCACCCGGACCCCGAACGGGCCGCCGGGCAGGAGGCCGGCGACCGGCTGGGCGGCTGGCGGCCCACCGCGTCCTGACCGGCCCCTCCCCCGCACGGGCGGTGGCGGCCGTCAGCCCGCCACCGCCGCGCCGGAGGGCGTCCCGCAGCGTGACCTCCGGCGCGGTGCGGGACGGGAGGCCCACCAGGGGGCCGCTCGGCGACGCACCCACGTAGGCGACGGCCTCGCGGATGGGGCGGCCGGGTGAACGGGCGCGCACCGCGTGTACGGCCGGCCGCGGCGCGGGTACTGCTGCACCCCGGAACCAGGCACCGCAACCGGGCACCGGACCCCGGACAGGAGAGATGCCCATGCGCCGCGCAGGTCTCGTCGCCGTCGCCACCGCGCTCACCCTCGGAGCCGCCGGCCAGAGCTGGGCGACCACGTCGACCGGCGACGTCGCCGCCGGATGGGGTGACCGGGCCCGCCTCCGGGTGACCTGGGTGGACCGCACCTCCTTCGAGGGCGGGAGCCTCGCCGTCACCGACCGGACCTGCGACGGCCGGTCCTTCTACGCCACGCTCACCCTCCACACCGGCTCCGGCGCCGTCCGCTCGCTGGGCGAGCGGCACCACACCGGCGGCTGCGGCACCCGCACGGTCCACAGGGACATCGCGGCCACCGACGCGAGCGGAGTCCGCGGCATCACGATGGCCCTGTGCCGCGCAACGGCCGGAGCCCCCGGCCAGTGCGAGACCCGGTACCTCGCCGCCAACCCGTACCACGGCCTCTGACGGCTCCCGGCCAGGCCGCGGAAAGCGGGGGCCGGGCGCCGGTCTCCAGGGCGGCCGGGTCCCTCCGACCGCACGGAGGCCGCTTCCGGAGTGGTCCGGAAGCGGCCTGCGGAGCGCCCTGCGGGGCGGCTCTAGAAGAACTCGTCAGAAGAACTCGTCGAGAAGCTGGTAGAAGGCCAGCTTCTCCTTGTCGACGCGGTGGGCGCCGTACCGCTCCAGGAACCGCTCGGCGTAGGCGGGGCCGAACCAGGGGTCCTCGTCGATCTCCAGCTCGCGGGCGGCCAGGGCGATGTCGGCGTGGCGGTCGGCGACCCCGAGGCGGCCGACGTCGATCACGCCGGTGACCCGGCAGGTCCCGGGGTCGAGCAGGACGTTGTTGGGGCACAGGTCGCCATGGCAGACGACCAGGTCCTCCTTCTCGGGACGGGTGCGGTCGAGCTCCGCCAGGAGCTGGTCGCCGGTCCACCCGGCCCGCTCCTCCTGCAGGTCGTCGAGGTCCACCAGGCCCTCGGCGACGTTCCGCCGGGCCTCGGCGACCGCCGCGTCGAGGCGCCGGTCGAAGGGGCAGTCCTCCACGGGCAGCTCGTGGAGGGCGCGGGCCAGCTCCGCCATCGCCTCGACCACGGCGAACCGCTGGTGCTCGGGCCACTCCTCGGCCGCCGCGACGCCGGGGACGGCCTCCGTGACGAGCCACGCGGCGGTGTCGTCGGCACCGCGCTCGACGACGCGGGGGACGGGGATCCCGTGGCGGTGGAGCCACTCCAGCCGGTCGGCCTCGCCGGACAGGTCGAAGGCGGAGTTCTCGGGGGCGCGGGGGGCGATCTTCGCGTAGAGCTCGGGCTGGGGCTCGGGGCCGCCGGTGAGCTGGTAGACGAAGGCGCCCGAGTCTCCTTCGTTCACTGCGTGCCACTCGTGGTGCGGGTACTTCCGGCGCAACGTGCTGTCGTCCATGGGCGGCATCATGGCAGAGGCGGAGACGCCGTTCCGCGCCTTTCGTCGGGGCCCGTAGGGGTTTCGGACATTCTTGTGCGGGGTGGGGGGGCGCCGGCGGACCCGGTGCGCCCGGCGTCGCCCGCGGGCCCGGTGCCGGAGGTCCCGGCGGGGTCGAAGGCCCGCGCGCAGGGCGAGAGGTACGCCTCCGTGAGCCGCAGCAGGACGGCGGTCTCGGCGGCGAGGCCGCACGCCTCCCGGTCGGCGGCGAGGACCTCGGCGGCCGGGTCCGGGTCCGCCCCGGCGAGCCTGGCGGCGCGGGCGCCGCGCAGCACGCAGGCGGTCACATGGGCGTCGGCGCGTTCGGCCGGAATCCCCCACCGCGCCACGTGGGCGCGGGCGGCGCGGGAAACGGCCGGATCGGTGTAGTGGCTCAGGACGAGGAGGGCGTCGCGGACCTCGATGACCTTCCGGTAGGCGAGCTGCCGCCAGGGGAGCTGGGGCCGCAGCAGGGTCAGGGGGCGGCAGCGGGTGCCGGCCAGGGCGACGTGCGGCACCGCCTCCACCAGGTCCCGCCAGAGCGGCCAGATCCGCCAGACGGTGCGGGCGTGGCCGGCGGCGCGGCGCAGCTGCAGGGCGGTGGGCACCATGAGCACGGCGGCACACAGCACGGCGTGCGCGCTCAGGACGAGGCGGAGCACCCCGCCGGGACGGCCTTCGACGGCCATCAGGTAGTAGTGGGCCAGCCAGTACAGCCCGGCCGAGGCCGAGCCCCAGCCCAGCAGCGTCAGGCCGAGGTTGACGCTCCGGTGGGGGCCGCTGCGGCCGTACCTCCAGCAGACCCGGGCGCACAGGGCGCAGGCCGCGACGTGCACGGTGACGAGGAGGAGCCAGTAGGCGGCGCAGCGGGGGCAGGCGAGCGTGGGGTACGGGCCGTGGCCCGGCGCGTGCGGGGATCCGAGGCCGGCGAGCGCCAGGAGGGCGGCCATCACGGCGGCCGTGGTGGCGAGGACCGCGCCGGTGCGGCGCCGGCTCCCGGTGGTGTGCACGGCGAAGTGCAGGATGGCGCCGGCGCTCACGATGCCCGCCTGGTTCTTGACGAGGCCGACGGCGCGCGGGGAGCCGGTGAGGGCGGCGGCGTACGCGCTCACGGCCTCCAGGTGCAGGGTGAGCGCGGCGGCCGCGCAGGCCACGGCGAGCCACAGTCCGCGCTGGCCCGGGTGGCGGGCGGCGGGGCGGGCCCGCAGCAGCACGGCGGCCCACAGCAGGAGCACGCCGGCGGTCTGGAGTACGCGGCCCAGGTTCCCCGGTAAGTCAGAGGTCATGGTCGCCGGCCATTCCGAGGGCCTCGTGCAGCTTGCCGTAGGGGTCCGGCGGGAGGCACCGGCCGTGCGCGGTGTCGCCGGTGCGGATCAGGGTGGCCAGCATCTCGGCCTCCTGCTCCTGGCGGGTGGAGTAGTCGGTGCGGCCCAGGACGCGGCGTACGAGGCGCGGGCTCAGGTCGCCGAAGAGACGGCCGGGCAGCCCGGCGGGGCCCGCGTCGACGGTGTGGTGGTCGAACAGCATGTGGCCGATCTCGTGGAGCACGATGTGCTCCTGGTGGGGGCGGGCGGTGCGCTGCTCGTAGAAGATGTGGTCGTCGGTGTCGGTGGCGAGCCAGAGGCCGCACGTCCCCGCCGCGGCGGCCTGGATCGGCAGCGGGTGCAGGTGGAGGGGGCGTCCGCGCCGGGCGGAGAGCTGGGCGCAGAGCGGTTCGAGGGAGAAGGGGCGGGGCAGGACGAGCTGGTCCAGCAGGGGGCGGCAGCGTCGCCGCAGCCTGGCGATCCTGTACGACATGCGGTTGTACCGTTCGGCCTTCCTGGTACGGCGTGGGCGGGGCGCGGCAGGGCCGGACGCGCCGGCGTCCTCCGCCGCACCGGCACGCCGGGGCGGCGTGCCGCGACGGCTCGCGCGACACCGCGCCGCACGGCGGCCCGCCCGTGGGCGGGCACGGCCGGTGCGGCCGTGCGGCACGGCCCCGGTGCCGGCCGGGGCGGGCTGCGACGGGACGGCCGCACGGGCGGTCCCGGTACGCGGGTGCCCTCCGGGCGGCGTCCGTGCGGGGCGCGGCGACGGCCGGTCGGGGCGGGCCCCTCGGCGGGGGTCACGCGGTCGACGGCGGGGTGCGGGCGGTGGGGCCGGCGGCGGCCTCAGTCAGAACCCGCGAGGGGGCCGGCGCCGGGTCACCACCGGCCCGCGCGGGGGACGGACGTGGGAGCCGCCCCCGCGGGAGGGCCCGTGGAACGGCGTACGGGTGGCGCCGGCGGGGCCGCGTGCGGGACGGGCCGCGGGGCCGCGCACCCACCTGCCGGCGGGCCGGTCGGGGCGTGCGGGCCCCGCGGCCCGGCCGGGGCGTGCGGGCCCCGCCGACCTCGCGAACCCGGGCACGGAGCCACCGGGCCGGTGCCCCGCCGGGCGTCCCGCGCCGGGGGTCTCCGAAGAGGCCGGGAGGACGGGAGCGGGGAGCGAGGGGTCCGTGGGGGCGCCCACGGTGCGGGAGGAGATGTGCGCGGGCCCCGTGGGGCCGCCTGCCGGTCGGTGGACGGTTGAAGGAAAGATGACAGCCTCCCCATGCGTGGCGTCCCCCGACGACGCCAGCGGCTTCGTTATGGACAACCCCCGCTGTTCGAGCCCCCGTTCACGCCCGCAGCCCCCCGGCTACGCCGTGCTCCCGGACGTTCCGGCCGGGCCGCCGTCCGGTGCGGCCGTGTGGTCCGTGCGGTCCGTGTGGTCTTGGTCGTCGACCGATGCGAGGTTCTGCACCCTGCGCGCCTCCTGCACCATGATGAGCAGGGCGTCCAGGCTCTCCGGGGACAGCCCCTCGGCCCGCAGGGCGAGGTTGCGCACGCGCGAGTCGCGCAGCGCGGTCGCCAGCTTGAGCTGGGAGTTGACGCGTGCGGCCGTCTCCTCGTTGAGGAAGTACTCGGGGGGCACCCCGAAGAACTCGGCCAGCACGTCCAGCTGCTCCAGCGTGACGTTGCGCTTCTTGCCCGTGGCCAGCTCCCAGAGATAGGTGCCGGAGATGGCACCGCCCGTGGTCTCGCGGATCTCCTTGGCCAGCCGGGCGTACCCCGGTCGTCTGCGCTCGTCCGGATACAGGGCGGCGATCAGCTCGTTGAGCCGCTGGTCGAACCTCCGCAGGAGCGGACGCTCCGACGGCTCGGGGGCCGATCCACTGCCCGCCATGCGCACCTCTCCCCTCCCTGCCGGTCACTCCGGACGCCGTCCGCCCGCTTGAGCGGACAACTCGCACCCGAACATCCAACAACCATCAACCAGTGTTGACAAGTTGACTGCATGTGAGCGTACGATCATGCGCAGCTTCATCCGCTTTAGCGAACAGAACCTGCCCGGGGACCCCCGCCGGGCGCTCCCCTGACCACGGAGGTTCGGCACGATGAAGGCTCTGGTGTTCGAGGCCCCCGAGCGGGCCGTCCTCACCCACCGCGACATACCCGCCCCGGCGCCCGGCGAGGCGCTCGTCCGCGTCGCCTACAACTCCGTCTGCGGCAGCGACCTCTCCTTCTACAAGGGCGTCTGGCACGGCTTCACCTACCCCGTCGTCCCCGGCCACGAGTGGAGCGGCTCCGTGGTGGACGTCAACGGCCCGCGCGGCGCCGACCTGGTCGGCCGCAACGTGGTCGGCGACCTGACCTGCTCCTGCGGCACCTGCGCGCACTGCGCGGCCGGCACCCCGACGCTCTGCGAGGACCTCGGGGAGCTGGGCTTCACCCGCGACGGCGCCTGCGCCGAGTACATGACCGTCCCCGTCGCCAACCTGCGTCCGCTGCCCGACACGCTGCCGCTGCGTACCGCCTGCCAGGTCGAGCCGCTGGCGGTCGCGCTCAACGCGGTGGACCGGCTCGGCGTCACCCCCGGCGAGAAGGTGGCCGTCATGGGCGCCGGCGGCATCGGGCTGCTCCTCGTGCAGGCGGTGCGGCTGCGGGGCGGCACCGTCACGGCGGTGGCCGAGCCGGTGCCCGAGCGCCGCGCCGCCGCCCTCGCCCTGGGCGTGCCCGCCGCGGTCGGCGGCGATCCGGGCGCGCTGGTCGAGCTGACCCGCTCCGACCCCGCGGCGGTGCCGGACGTCGTCCTGGAGGCGTCCGGCTACCCCACGGCGGTGCAGGAGGCGGTGGAGGCCGTCCGCCCCGGCGGACGCGTCGGCCTGGTCGGCTACCGCATCGAGGAGGCCGCGGTGATGGCCCCGCACCACATCGTGCTCAAGGTGCTCACCGTCCGGGCGTCCATGGGCCCCGGCACCCGCTTCGAGGAGGCGGTCGACGTCCTGGCCTCCGGCGCCGTCGACGTGGACGCCCTGCTCAGCCACGAATTCGCGCTCGACGACTACGCCAAGGCCCTGGACGTGGCGCTGCGCCGCGCCGACGGCAACACCCGCTCCTACTTCAACCTCCGGGCCTGAGCGGCCCGCACCCGGCCCGTCCGGCACCTCCGTTCCCCATCCGCACACCCACGGCACGCCCTCAGGAAAGGAAGGCCCATGGTCTCCCCGTTGGCAGTGAAGGGCGGCGAGGCGTTACGCACCCGCCCCTGGCCCGCCTGGCCGCAGCCCGCCCCCGGAGTCCCCGCCGCGGTGGCGGAGGTGCTCGGCTCGGGCCGGTGGTCCATCAGCGGCCCGTACCGCGGCACGGACTCCCACGAGCGGCGCTTCGCGCGGGCGTTCGCCGACTACCACGGCGTGCCGTACTGCGTCCCCGCCGCGAGCGGCACCGCCGGCCTGATGCTGGCCCTGGAGGCGTGCGGGGTCGGCGCCGGCGACGAGGTGATCGTCCCCGGCCTGTCCTGGGTCGCCTCCGGCTCCACCGTCCTGGGCGTCAACGCCGTCCCGGTCTTCTGCGACGTCGACCCGGACACGCTGTGCGTCTCCCCCGAGGCCGTCGAAGCGCTGATCACCGAGCGGACCAGGGCCGTCGTGGTGGTCCACCTCTACTCGGCCGTCGCGGACATGGACGGCCTCACCCGCGTCGCCGAGCGCCACGGCCTGCCCCTCGTCGAGGACTGCGCCCAGGCCCACGGGGCCTCCTACCGGGGCGTCAAGGTCGGTGCGCTGGCCACCGCCGGCACCTTCAGCATGCAGCACAGCAAGGTGCTCACCAGCGGCGAGGGCGGCGCGGTCATCACCCGCGACGCGGACCTCGCCCGCCGGGTCGAGCACCTGCGGGCCGACGGCCGCTGCCTGTCCGACGGCCCGCCCGCGCCGGGCGCCATGGAGCTGGTCGAGACCGGCGAGCTGATGGGCAGCAACCGCTGCCTGTCCGAGTTCCAGGCCGCCATCCTCACCGAGCAGCTCACCCTGCTCGACGAGCAGAACCGCACCCGCCGCGCCAACGCCGCCCGCCTCGACGGCCTCCTCGGCGAGCTGGGCCTGCGCCCCCAGGCGACCTCCGAGGGCACCACCTCCCGTACGTACTACACCTACGCGGCGCGGCTCCCCGAGGGCGCGCTGGAGGACGTCCCGCTCACCGACGTCACCGGCGCCCTCACCGCCGAGCTCGGCTTCCCCGTCCAGCCCTGCTACGCCCCGATCCCGGCGAACCGGCTGTACGCCCCGCAGACCCGCAGGCGCTACACGCTCGGCCCGGACCACGAGGCGCGCATCGACCCCAAGCGCTTCGCCCTCCCGGTGTGCGAGGACACCGCGCGGCGGACCGTCACCCTGCACCACGCCGCCCTGCTCGGCGACGCCGAGGACATGGCCGACATCGCCGCGGCCTTCGCGAAGGTCCTGCGGCACGGCGCCGACCTGGCCACTTGACCGCCCCGGAGCACCGCGCCCCCGCCCCGGCCCCGCCCTCGGCCCCCGCGCCCGCAGCCCCACCCGCAGCCGCACCCGCACCGTCATCAGGCACGGCACCGGGCCCCGGCCGTGCCCCGGCCGCCACCCCGACCCCAGCCCAGCGAACCCCCGGAGGACCGGGAAGCATCATGCAGACCACCCGCATCGCGATGGAAGACGCGTCATTCCCCTACCGACTGGGCACCGACTGCGCCGAGGACGTCGTCGCGCGCCTCGCCGCCCTCGAAGCCAGCAGCTACCTGGTGGTGGCCGACACCACCGTCGCCGAGCTCTACGGAGCCGCGCTCACCGCCCACATCGACAAGGAGGCCGGGCCGTCCCACCTCCTCACCCACGAGGTGGGAGAGGTCCACAAGACCCTCGCCACCGTCTCCGCCCTCGCCGAGCAGGCGCTCGGACGGGGCGCGGACCGCCGCTCCGTCGTCGTCGCCCTCGGCGGCGGGGTCACCGGGAACATCGCCGGACTGATGGCCTCGCTGCTCTTCCGCGGCATCCGCCTCGTCCACGTGCCCACCACCGTGGTCGCCATGCTGGACTCGGTCCTCTCGCTCAAGCAGGCCGTCAACACCACCTTCGGCAAGAACCTGGCCGGGACCTTCTACCAGCCCGTCGAGGTCCTCGCGGACACGGCGGCGCTGCGCACGCTGCCGCCCCGCGAGATACGGTCCGGAATGGGCGAGGTCGTCAAGAACGCCCTGGCCATCCGGCCCGCCATGCTCGACCGGCTGGCCGGCGCGCTGCGGCCCGACACCCGCTACGACGACGAGACCATGCGCTGGATCATCGCCGAGAGCCTGGCCGCCAAGGCCGACGTCACCAGCGGCGACAAGCACGAGCGGCGCTCCGGCCTCGTCCTGGAGTACGGGCACACCGCGGGACACGCCATCGAGCACGCGTCCCGCGGCGCGGTCGCCCACGGCGCGGGAGTCGCCGTGGGCATGACCCTCGCAGCGGAGGTGTCCCGACGCCTCGGCCACGCCGACGCGGGGCTCGTCGCCCTCCACCGCGAACTGGTCGCCGCCGCCGGGGTGGAGCCCGCGGTGCCGGACCACGTCGACACCGCGCTCGTCAAGAACTGGCTGGCGTACGACAACAAGCGCGGCTACCTCGACAGCCCGCCCGGCCACACCCCGATGGTGCTGCTCTCCGCGCCGGGCGAGGTGCTGCACACCGGCACCATGCCGCTCGTACCCGTGCCCCTGGCGCTGCTGGAGGAGGTCGTCGACGAGTCGGCCGCCCGCGGCGGGGCCGGGGGCGGGGCCGCCGAGCCGGCGGCGGCGCGCACGGGCCCCGTACCGGACGGACCGGAGGCGGCGGTACCGGCGACGCCGGGGCCCGTGCCGGCCGGACCCGCGGCGGCGGCCCCCCTGCCGAGCGGACCCGCCCCGACCGCGCCCGCGGCGGCCGGACCCGTGCCGTAACCGCCCCGCCCCGCGCCACCGGCCCCGCGCCGGCCGCACGGCCCCTCGGCCCGCCCCCGCGCGCCGGCCGCACGGCCCCGCGCCGGGCCGTGCCGGCAACCGCCCCGCACCCCGCCCATCGCCGTCCTCTCCCCGTGGAGTCCCCCGTGCGTGTGCTGCGGCTCACCCCCTTCTTCCACCACGACTGCGTCACCGCCTGGCCCGCGGAGTTCGACGCCGTCGGGGGCATGCAGGTGCAGATCCTCCGCCTCTCGCGGGAACTGGCCGACCGCGGCGTGGAGCAGCTCGTCATGACCGTCGGGTTCCCCGGCCTGCCCAGGGAGCGCGTCGACCGGCCCGGCCTCCGGGTCCGGGTCACCCGGGCGCCGCTGCCCCGGCTGCGCTCCGAACTGACCGGCCTCGTGGGGCTCAACCAGGCGTGGCTCGCCGCGGTGCTGACGGCCTGTGCGCCGCTGCGCCGCACCTGGAGGCCCGACCTGGTGCACGTCCACGCGGACGGCCAGCTCTGGGCGCTGCTCGCCGGGCCGCTCGTCTCGCGTCTGGTCGGCGCGCCGTACTGCCTCACCCTGCACTGCTCGCGGCTGGCCTCGTACGAGCCGATGTCCCGCTTCGACCGGCTCCAGCACCGGCTGGTGGCGGCGGCCGAGCGGTACGCGCTGCGGCGGGCGCGCCGGGTGTCGACGCTGACCTCGCGCACCGCGGACACGGTGGCGCGGCTGCTGCCGCTCGACCGGGCCCTGGTGGACGTGCTGCCCGACTCGGTCGGCGACGTGCGGCCGGTGGCGCGGCCGGAGGCCGAGGAGTACGTGCGGTCGCTCGGCGTGCCCGCCGGGCGGCCGGTGGTGGGCTGGGTCGGCCGGGTCGCGCACGAGAAGGGGTGGCGGGACTTCGTCGCGATGGCGGAGCGGTGGGACGCCGGGTCGGGCGCCCCGGGGGCGGTGTTCGCCGTGGTGGGCGACGGGCCGCAGCGGGAGCGGATGCGGGAGGCGGTCGAGGCGGCGGGGCTCGCGGACCGGTTCGTGTTCACCGGTTTCCTGCCCCATGACGCCGTGCCGTCCGTGATGACGGCGCTGGACGTCCTCGTCATGCCGTCCGCCCACGAGGAGCTGGGCGGCAGCGCGCTGGAGGCCATGGTGTGCGGCACGCCCGTCGCGGGCTACGCGGTCGGCGGGCTGCGCGACACGGTCGGCTCGGTCACGCCCTCCCTGCTCGTCCCGCGGGGCGACGTGGCGGCGCTGACCCGCGCCGCCGGCGACGCGGTCACGGACGCCGAACGGCACCGCAAGACGGTCGCGGCGGCCGTTCCCGACCTGCTGGGCCGGTACGGCGCGGACACCGTCGAGCGGGCGCTGGAGCACTACCGGCTGGCCGTCGGCCGGGCGTCCGGAGGGGGTGCCGGGTGGGCGCCGTGACGTCGCTGCGGCGCTGTGCGCCGTATCTGCGCCCGCACCGGGCGCTGATGGCGGGGGCGTGCGGGGCGGCCTTCGGGTCGATGCTCGCGGGCCTGGCCATGCCGCTGGTGCTCCAGCGGCTGGTCGACGGGCCGGTCGCGGAGCGGGACTTCTCCGCCCTGCCGTGGTTCATCGGCGCCTTCGCCCTGCTCGGCGTCGCCGAGGCCGTGCTGCTGGGGGCCCGGCGGCTGCTCGTCATCCGTCCGGCGACCCGCCTGGAGACGGCGATGCGGGCGGACGTGGCCGCGCACATCCAGCGCCTCCCGCTGTCGTTCCACGCCCGCTGGCAGTCCGGCCAGCTGCTGTCCAGGACGGTGTCCGACATCACGGAGATCGGCCGGTTCGTCGCGTTCTCCGCCATCTATCTGGTGGTGAACGTGGCGGCGCTCGCCGTCGGCCTGGTCGTCCTGGCGTGGCTGGCGCCGGCGCTCGCGCTGGTCGTGTTCCTCGCGTACACGCCGATGGTGGTCGCGACCACCGTCTTCGAGCAGCGGTTCCGGGTGGTGGCGCGGGCGGCGCAGGAGGTGGGGGGCGACCTGTCCACCACGGTGGAGGAGTCGGTGCTCGGCGTACGGGTGCTGAAGGTGTTCGGGCGGGCGCCGGAGACGGTGCGCCGCTTCACCGGGCAGGCGCGCCGGCTGCGCGTCCTGGAGCTGCGCAAGCTCTCGTACACGGCGGCCCTGTGGTGGGTCATCACGGCGCTGCCGGACCTGGCGATCGTGGCGATGATCGGGTACGGCGGGTACGGCGTCGCCACCGGGGCGCTGTCGCTGGGCACGCTGATGGCGGCGGTGACGGTGGCCACCCATCTGCGCTGGCCGGCGGACACGCTGGGCTGGCTGACGGCGGACGCCTCGACGGCCGCCGCCGCGGCCGACCGGTACTGGCAGGTGCGGGACGAGCCGGTGACGGTGGCGGACCCGGCCCGGCCGCGCCCCCTGCCGTCGCCGGTGCGCGGCGAGATCCGCCTGGAGGGCGTGCACTACGCCTACCCCGGTGGCCGCGCGGCGGCGCTGCGGGGCGTCGACCTGACGATCCGGGCGGGCAGCACGGTGGCCGTGGCCGGGGCGACCGGGTCCGGCAAGAGCACGCTGCTGTCGCTGCTGTCGCGGCTGGACGACCCGACGTCCGGGCGGATCACCCTGGACGGGGTGGACCTGCGCGAGACGGCCCTGGCCGACCTGCGGTCGGCGGTGTGCAACGCGTTCGACGATCCGGTGCTCTTCTCGGGCACGGTCCGGGACAACGTGACGCTGGGCGTGCGGGACGCGGAGGCGCCCGGCGCGCGGGACGCGGGGGCCCGGCCGGCGGACGGCGGCGGGGCCGGGGGCTCCGGCGGGGCGCCGGGGGCGGACGCCGGGGCCGGGACGGGGGCCGGGCGGGCGCCGGGCGGCGGGGTGCCCGACGGCGCCGTCTGGGAGGCGCTGCGGACGGTGCGGGCGGACGAGTTCGTCGCGGCGCTGCCCGAGGGGCTGTCCACCGTGATCGGCGAGGAGGGCCTCGGGCTCTCGGGCGGCCAGCGGCAGCGGCTGGCGCTGGCGCGGGCCATCCTGCCCGGACCGTCGGTGCTGGTGCTGGACGACGCGCTGTCGGCGCTGGACGTACGGACCGAACGGGAGGTGGAGGCCGCCCTGCGCGGGGTGCTCGGCCGGGTCACCACGGTCGTGGCCGCGCACCGGCCCGGCACGCTGCGCCTGGCCGACCAGGTGGTGTTCCTCTCCGGCGGCCGGGTCGCCGCCACGGGCACGCACGAGGAGCTGATGGCGCGCGAGCCGGCGTACCGGCTGCTGGTCCGGCCCCCGCTCCCGGTCGCGGCGCGGGAGACGCGGGCGCCCGGCCCCGGGGAGGCGCCGTTGCCCGGCCCGGCGGAGGCGCCGGCGGAGGCGCAGGTGCCCGCGGAGAGGGCGGTGGCGGAGGACGGCATGGCGGGAAGGGGGCGGCCGGGATGAGCGGCTCGGAGGACGCGCGGTCCCGCGCCCGGCGGGACGCCCTGCTGCGGATGCTGCTGTGGCCGAAGCGGCGGCGGCTGGCGGCGGCCACGGCGCTGGCGCTGCTGGAGAACGTGTGCGGGCTGGTGCCGCCGCTGCTGATCGCCGCGGCCATCGACCGCGGGGTGCCCGCGGCGGTGGACGGGCGGTGGGCGCCGCTGATCGGCTACACCGCCGCGGCGCTGGCCACCGGGCTGGCCACGGCGAGCGTCAAGTACTGCTTCCTGCGCTACTCCGGGCGGATCGCGCAGGACCTGCTGTTCGAGCTGCGGCACCGGGCGTTCGCCCAGGTGATGGGGCAGCCGCTGGCCTTCCACGAGGCGTACCCCTCGGGCCGGGTCGTGGCCCGGCTGTCGAGCGACGTGGAGTCGGTCGAGGAGATGCTGGAGATGGGCCTGGACGGCCTGTTCTCCGCGCTGTTCTCGATGGTCGGCATCCTCGCCGTGATGCTCTGGCTCGACCAGCCGATGGCGGCGGTGGTGATCGCGCTGTTCGTCCCGCTGTACGCGCTGACGCGGTGGTTCCGGCACCGGTCGCGCCGGGCCTACCGGGGCACCCGGACGGCCGTCGAGGGCGTCGTGCAGCACACCGTCGAGGCGTACAACGGCGTCCGGGCCGTGCAGGCCTTCCGCCGCGAGGAGGCGAACGCGCGGCGGCTGGACGGGCTGGACGCCCGGTACGCGGTGGCGCGGGCCGACGCCGGGCTGGTGAGCGCCGTGTTCAGCGGCGGTGTGAAGCTCATCGGCAACCTGTCGCTGGTGGGGCTGCTGACGCTGGGGGTGCTCCGCATCGACCAGGGGCACCTGGCGCTGGGCACGCTCACGGCGTTCCTGCTGTACGTGCACCGGCTGTACGACCCGATCGACGAGCTGGCGAGCTTCGCCAACGCGTTCTCGGCGGCCTCGGCCGGGCTGGAGAAGATCGGCGCGCTGTTCGTGCGCCATCCGGCGGTGGCCGAGCCGGAGCGCCCGGCGGCGCTGCCGGCCGACCCGCCGGGCGGCCGGGGCGCCGTGCGGTTCGAGGGCGTCCACTTCGGCTACGGCCAGGCGGCCCGGCCGGTCCTCTCGGGCGTCGACCTGGCGCTCGAACCGGGCCGCACGGTCGCCCTCGTGGGTACGACCGGCGCCGGGAAGTCCACCATCGCCAAGCTGGTGGCCCGGCTCTACGACCCCACGGCGGGGCGGGTCACGCTGGACGGGGTCGACCTGCGGGAGCTGGCCGACGCGGAGCTGCGCGGCGCCGTCTCGATGATCACGCAGGAGGCGTTCCTGTTCTCCGGGTCGGTGGCCGACAACATCGCCCTGGGCCGGCCGGACGCGTCGCGGGCGGAGATCCGGGCCGCCGCGGAGGCGGTGGGCGCGCACGGGTTCGTCAGCGCGCTGCCGGACGGCTACGACACCGACGTGCACAAGCGCGGCACGGGCCTGTCGGCCGGCCAGCGGCAGCTGATCGCCATGGCACGGGTGATGCTGACCTCGCCCCGCGTGCTGATCCTCGACGAGGCGACGTCCAGCATGGACACCTCCTCGGAGCGGGCCGTGCACGAGGCGCTGACCCGGGTCCTGGCCGGGCGCACCGCGGTGATCATCGCGCACCGCCTGTCCACGGTGGCCGTCGCCGACCGCGTCCTGGTGATCGAGGACGGGGCGGTGGTGGAGGACGGGCCCCCGACGCGGCTGCTGGAGGGCGGTGGGCGCTTCGCCGGCATGCACCGGGGCTGGCTGGCCGCCACGACGGCGTGACGCGGGCCGCCGCGCGCCGGGCGGGACACGCCCGCGCCCCGCACGCCGCGAGGCGCGCCGGGCCCGCGCTCCGGACCGGGCGCACGCCGGGGGCCCGCGCTCCGTCGCCCCGCACGGGCACTCCCCCTACGACCCCTACGACACCTACGACACCTACGACCCCAACGACCACGACGACCACGACGACCACGACGACGAAAGGCACAGGATGAAGCGCCTTCGAGGCACCCTGCCCTCGGACGCACGGCACGCGTGGCACCCGGAGCCGCTGGGTCCCGCGCACCGCGACGGCTGGGACACCCGTGACGACGACCGGGTCTGGGACGTCGTCGTGATCGGCAGCGGCGCCAGCGGCTCCGTCGCCGCGGACCGGCTCGTCCGGCAGGGCCTGGACGTCCTGATGATCGAGGAGGGCTTCCGGCTCTCCCCCGACCTCGGCAACCCCGAGCTGGACGACATGTGCCGCACGGCGCTGGCCCGTGACGGCCAGGGCGGCTGGACCGACGAGGGCTGGCCGTGGACGACGTCCAACCTCGGCGGCGGCACGGTCTTCTACGGCGGCGCCTCCTGGCGCTACCGGCCGTTCGACTTCGACCCGAGCGAGCTGGTGGACGCCGGCGGGCTCGACGTCCGCTGGCCGTACGGGCTGGCCGAACTCGCGCCGTACTACGACGTGCTGGAACGCCGGCTGGGGGTGTGCGGCGGCGAGGAGGGCGAGGGCAGCCGCGGCCCCGCGCACCCCCCGACGGCCGCGGCCGAGGTGCTCTACGAGGCGGGCACCGCACTCGGCTACGAGCCCTTCCCCACCCCGCTGGCCATCAACCGGCACGCCCACGGCGGGCGTTCGGCGTGCGAGCGCAACTCGCTGTGCGTGAGCCACCAGTGCTCGACGGGCGCCAAGGGCGACGCGGTCGCGGTCTTCCTCGCACCGCTCGCCGCGCACCCCAACTTCACCCTGCGCACCGGTGTACGGGCCCTGCGCCTGAACCAGGACCGGCCGGACGCCGTCGGTTCGGTGACCTGCCTGGACCGGCTCGGCCGCACCACGCACCGCGTCCGCGCCCGGTCGTTCGTCGTCGCGTGCAACGCGATCCAGAGCGCCGCGCTGCTGCTGCGCTCCCGCGGCGGGCGCGCCCCGGACGGCGTGGGGAACCACTCCGGCCTGGTCGGGCGCGGCCTGACGATGAAGCTGAGCGAGTACGTGAGCGGTGTGGTCGACGCGCCGTCCGCCGCGACGCTCGCCGACTGGCGCGCGCACGCGGGCCCGTTCTCCACGATCGCGTTCCTCGACCACTACCTGGACGCCGACTGCCCCACCGGGGTCGGCGGGATGATCTACGAGTCGAAGAACGACATGCCCTCGCGCATCCGCGACGACGTGCTGGAACTGCGCATCGAGACGATCCTGGCCGACCACCCGAACCTCGACAACCGGGTGCGGCTCTCCTCGCACGCCGACGAGGACGGCGTGCCGGCCGTGGTCATCGACTACACGCCCGACCCCCGCGACCTGCGCCGCCTCGCGTACATGACGGACGTGTGCGAGCGGCTGCTGCGGAAGGCGGGCGCGACCGGGATCGCGCACGAGGAGAGCGGCTTCGCCCAGGGGAGCTGCCACCTGCACGGCACGTGCCGGGCCGGCGACGACCCGGCGACGTCGGTGGTCGACGGCTGGGGCCGGGTCCACTCGGCGCCCAACGTGTACGTCGTCGACGGCGGCTTCATGCCGTACCCGGGCGGCCTGAACCCCACGCTCACCATCCAGGCGCACGCGCTGCGCAGCGCCAAGGCGGTCGCCGGCGACCTCGTGTCCCGGCACACCGCGCACGTCTGAGCCCCGCCGCGCCGCACGGCCGCGGCGGCCCGCACCACGCACCACCCCCGCACCACCCCCGCACCACGTCCCACACCCACACGCCACGCACCACACACACGCACACGCACCACGCCCAGCACGCGACGCGACGCGACGCGACCGACCCAGCGTCCCGAACGAGGAGACACGCCATGACCACCGACATCGTGTGGCCGCCCCCGGTGCGGCAGGTCCGCGCCTACCGCAACATCGTCGTGGACGGCGCCTGCAACATCCGGTGCACCTACTGCGAGGTCAAGAAGACCAAGGTGGACCAGCCCGCCACCATCCGTTCCCTGGACCGGATCTTCGCCGAGTACGAGCCGGACGCGGTGCTGTTCCGGGTGGAGTCCGACGGCGAGATCACCCTCTACCCGAAGATCGTCGACCATCTGCAGAAGCGGGCCGCCGAGGGGTACCGCGTCGAGGTGCTGAGCAACGGCACCAAGCTGCCCAGGGCCCTGGAGGGGCGCCCCGACCTGCTGTGGGTGTTCTCGGTCGACGGGCACACCGAGGCCATGAACGCCAAGCGCGGCCTGAAGCAGCCGCAGATCGACCGCATCCTCGACGCCGCCGTCGAGCTGGGGGCGGAGCTCCAGACCGTGTACTGGGGCCAGCCGGTGGAGGAGGTCAACGCCTACATCGACCTGCTGGAGTCCCGCGGCTACCGGGGACTGCTCCACTTCATGCCGCTGCTGGCCTTCAAGGGCCGGCCGCTGACCGTGAACCTGCGCTACCAGGACCTGCACCCGGCGGACTTCCTGGCGCCGCCGGAGTACTTCCGCCGCTGGAACCACATCTTCGAGACCGGCAGGCGGGACGCGGTCTGCGACCAGATCACCAACGGCTACAACTACCAGGTGTCCGGCGACGAGATCCGGATGGTCAAGTGCGACTGCTACTCGGTGCCCAAGCACCTGGTGCACGGCTTCGGCCCGATCCGGGAGTTCGACGACTGGCCGTGCGGGACCTGCATCGCCAACCAGGAGTTCAACAACTCGCGCGAGCGGATGCGCGTCCCGCAGGGGCGGATCCCGCTGCCGCTCGTATGACGGCCGCCCAGCGGTTCGTGCTGGTCCGGCACGCCGAGGCGAGCCTGAACGTGCTGCGCGACGACGACGTCATGCCGGGCTTCGACCCGCATGCCGGGCTGACGCCGCTCGGCGAGCGGCAGGCGCGGGCGCTCGCCGAGCACCTGCCCGGCGACCCGGCGGTAGGCCCGCCGGGTCCCGCCCCGGCCCCGCGGCCCGGTCCGGGCTCGGGGCCCCGCCCTGCCGTGCGGGTGTACTCCAGCCCGCAGCGGCGGGCCGCCCGCACCGCCGAGGTGCTGGCCGCCGCGCTGGGCGTGCCCGTCCTGGCGGACGGCCGGCTGGCGGAGCTCCGGGCGCCGCGCGCCTTCCCCCGGCCCATGACGGTCCGCCAGTGGGACGCCGTGCTGGAGGACCGGCTGCGGCGCCCGGCGGCCGAGCCGGCGGGGGTGGAGAGCTGGGCGGCGCAGCGGCGGCGCGTCCGGGAGTTCCTGGACTCCCGCTGCCCGGTCGGCGCCGACGGGGCGCGGTGGGTGCTCGTGTCGCACTCCGAGACGCTGCAGGCCGTCCTCTTCGAGCTGCTGGGGCTGGAGGACGCGCTGCTGCACCGCACCCGTTTCAAGATCAGCAACACCGGTGTGTTCATCGTGGACAGGACGGAGGACGGATGCGCTTCCCTGGTGGTGGCGAACAGCAAGACGCACCTGGCCAGGACGGCATGACCCGCATGCTCGTCGTGAAGTGCCTGAGCGACGAGACCGGCGACGACGCCGGGGACATCGTCGCCCGGGGGTGCGTGGACGTGGACGACCGCGAGTTCGTCAACATCCTCAACCGGCTGGAGGGCTACTTCGACTGCACGCTGTGGATGCGGTCGGAGCCGGCCCGGCGCTTCGCCGTCGGCGACCTGGTGGAGCGGGTCGCCGCGGTGACGGCCCCCGGCGGCCCGCCGGAGGTGCGCCGTGGCTGAGGCGCCTGCCGGGCGGGCCCTGTTCGAGATCTACGACGAGGGCTTCGACTCGCCGTCGTGGGGCGGTGTGGAGACCGCCCTGTGGCACCTGTCGCGCTCCCTGCGCGAGGCGGGCACCGAGGCGGAGTTCTACCGGTCCTCGGAGGGCGCCGACCTGGAC
The DNA here is from genome assembly GCF_008704425.1 of Streptomyces fradiae ATCC 10745 = DSM 40063. Lineage (NCBI taxonomy): Bacteria > Bacillati > Actinomycetota > Actinomycetes > Kitasatosporales > Streptomycetaceae > Streptomyces > Streptomyces fradiae. The sequence continues at coordinate 6,229,660 of NZ_CP023696.1, read as the reverse complement.
GCGCTGGCCGCGCGTGTGGAGCGGGACCGGGTGGACGCGGTCTTCCCGCTGGTGGAGAGCGACCTGTTCGAGGGCGCGGCATGGCGGCGGCTGCCCGCGCTGCACGCCCGGACGGTCCGCGTCTGGCATGACGTCAGCCGGCTCTCGGCCGACCTGTCGGCGCCGCCGCCCTGCCCCGTGCACGCGCGGGTACCCGCGCTGCCGGGGGCTCCGGTCGCGGAGGGCTGCCCGGCGCGGGGCGCGCACCCCGAGGGGCCGATGCGCGAGGTGTTCCTGGGCGAGTGGCCCTGGACGCGCTGCTTCCCGCGCCGGTCGGTGATCCCCTGGGCCGCCGACCACGTGCCGGCGAAGGACCTGTGCGACCCGTCCGGGCCGGTGGTGCTCCAGCTCGGCAAGATCGACACGGTGGACGCGGAGCGCTGCCTGCGCCGGCTCACCGGGGCCGGGGTGGCCCTGCGGGTCGTCTTCGCCACGTGGTCGCGCCGGGGCCGGGAGGCCCGCGAGCTGGTGCGCGCGCACCAGGGGGCGGGGCGGCGCGTCGAGGTGCTGGACGCCTACGACATCCGTACGGACTGGGAGCGGGTCTTCGGCGGCGCGTCGCTGTTCCTGCTGCCGTCCGTGTTCCACGAGACCTACAACTTCGCCGCGGCGGAGGCCGTCCAGCTCGGTGTGCCGGTGGCGGCCCTCGGCGAGGGCGGCAACCTGCCGCGCTTCGCGTCGCTGACCGCGCCGACGCCCGACGCCCTGGTGGACCGGCTGCTGGCGGGGGGCGGGGCGGTGGCGCCGCGTCCCCGCCCGGCGGCGGGCTGGCGGGACGTCGCCGCCCGGTACGCGGAGGTCATCCGGGAGCACCCGGCCGCCGGTGCCGGTCCGGCGGTCCCCGCGGGCGCCGGCGAGGGGCGGGGCGGACGGGAGGAGGAGCACGGTGGGTGAGCCGACGTGGGAGGCGGCGGAGGACCCCGACCGGACGCTGCGGGAGCGGCTGCGGCGGGGCCGGACGCTGCTGGTCTCACCGCACCCGGACGACGTGGCGTACTCCTGCGGCGGGCTGCTGGCCGCGGTCGGCCGCCCCGCGCACGCGACGCTCCTGACGGTGTTCACCCGGTCCGCGTGGGCGCTGCCCAGACGGCTGCGGCGGGCCGGGGCGCGGGTGGTCAGCGAGCGGCGCAGGGAGGAGGAGCTGCGGTACTGCCGGCTGCGGGGCCTCGCGGAGTACCGGCCGCTCGGCTTCGCCGACGCGGGGCTGCGCGGCTACGACGACGAGACCGAGCTGTCGTCCCCGGCCGAGGCGGACGGCGTGCGCGGCGCGGTGGAGGAGGCCGTCGCCGAGGCGATACGCGACGCGGGCGCCGACACGGTGCTGGCCCCGGCCGCCGTCGGCGGGCACGTCGACCACCTCCTGGTGCACGGCGCGGTGCGCGGCGCGGTGGGCCCCGGCGGCCCGCTGACCCTGTTCTACGAGGACCTGCCGTACGCGGGGCAGCGCGACGCGGTGGACGTCGAGCGGACGCTGCGGGAGGCGCGCGGCCTGGTGCCGTTCGCGAGCGTCGACATCTCCGGTGTCGTGCAGCAGAAGGTGCGCGGCATGTACGTGTACGGCAGCCAGACGGACGACGAGTGCGTGCGCGAGACGCTGCGGCACGCCCGGCGCGGCGCGCCGCGCCGGTGGACGGGCGGGACGGCGGGGGCAGGGCATGCGGCGGGCCGCCGGGGCGCGCCGCACACCGAGCGGGTGTGGACGCCCGCCCCGGCGGGTGCCCGGTGACCCGGCCTCGTGGAGGCACGGCGCCGGTGACCCGGCCTCGTGGAGGCACGGCGATCCGGCCGGGCGGGGACCCGGCGGGCCGGGACCCGGCGGGCGGCCGACCCGGCGGGGCCCCGGTGGACGTGCCCGGCCAGGCCCCGGCGGCCCGCCTCGGCGGGGCCCCGCCGGGTCGCCGGGCCGGCCGCCGGCGGGGTGTGTCAGGCCAGTGCGGCGACGTACGCGGCCTGGGCGGCCAGCTCCGCCTCGATCCGGTCGGCGGTGGGCGGCGTGACGACCGGGCAGCGCCGCAGCCACGTCTTGGCGTTCCAGAACAGCGCCTCGCCCGCCAGCCGCAGCCCGGCGTCGAAGGCGCGCGTACCGCCGCAGGCCGCGGCGACGGCCTCCCGCAGCAGGTCCCGGTCATGGGCGCCGAGCCGGTTCTCGACGACGAAGGAGGCGATCTCGCTCTCCAGGCAGCCGCCGCCGCCCCAGATCCAGTCCAGCCCGAACCGCCGCAGAACCGGGGCGCCGCCGCCCGCGGGACCCGCGCCCCCCTGGCCGGTGTCCGCGAGCTGCCAGTGCCAGTACCCGTGCCCGTATGGAAGCGGGGTGCGCAGCAGCACCCCGTCGGCGCCCCCGAGGGGCATCCGCTCCGGCACGTGCCGGGCCGTCCAGGCGCCGTCGACGGGCAGGGGCCGGCCCATGCGCTCGCGCAGTCGCCGCAGCGCCCCGTCGAGCCGGGCCCGCGGCTCGTACCCGGCGCCCGCGCCCGGACGGCCCAGCTCGCCGACGCGGCGCAGCGCGGCCCAGGACTCGGCGACCGCGAGCAGTACGCGGCGCCGCCGCGGCTCCTCCAGCTCCGGCAGTACCGCGCGCAGCGGGCGCAGCCCGTGCTCGTGGCGGGTCACCAGGTAGCCGTCGGCGAAGACGTGGCCGGGCGGGAGCAGGTCCCCCAGGGCGCGCAGGGCCTGGTGGCAGTGGAGGCCGTGCGGTCCGGTGCCGATGAAGCGGAAGTGGTACGTCTCCGGGGCGCCCGTACCGCCGCTCGTGCCCGCGCCCGTCGCACCGGCGACCAGGGAGAAGGGCCGGTTGCGGGGATCGAGGCGGCGGGCCGCGCCGCTCCCGCGCGCGCCGGCGGCGCCCCCGCGCGGGGCGGTGCCCGGCCCGTACTCCGCGAGGAAGGGGCCCCGGAACGGCTCCACGCGGTGGGCGGCGCCCGGTGCGAGGGGCACGCCCGCCGCCCGTGCGCGGGCCGCGAGCGCGGCGGCGCCGCCCGTGCCGGCGAGCTGCCACAGGCGGGCCGCCGGGCGGACGACCGGCCGCTCGGCCAGCGGGCGGACGGCCGGGCCGCTCAGGTCGTAGAGCCGACCCGGCGCGGCCAGGACGACGTCCCGCACGCCCGGATAGCGCCGGGCGACCCGGTCGCGCACGGCGAGGGCGGTGGCACCGGTGTCCGGCTGGTCGTCCACCAGGACCAGCGCCGCACCGGGCGGCAGGCGGCGCGGCAGGGCCTCGATCTCGGAGCCCGGCAGGGTGATGCCGGCGCCGCCGCGTACGGGGCGGACGCTGTGCCAGGGCCCCGCCGCGACCCCGGCGTCCTCGGCGGCGGCCTGCCAGAACGGCGCCAGGTACGAGCCGCCCGTCCGTATGCCCACGACGAGCACGGGCGCCCGCCGGGACCGGGCGGAGAGGCGTTCGGCGGCCTGGCCGTAGCAGAGCTCGGGATCGGCCAGGTCGTAGCCGTAGCACTCCGGGGTCTTCCAGTCGGCGGCGTGGCGCAGCAGGGCGGCGGTGCGCTCGTCCCGGCGGGCCGCGGCCGATCCCCACAGCGCGCCCGTCACGGCGGTGGCGAGCACGAGCGCGTCCTCCACGACGGCGATCCGCCGCTCGGCGCCGTCGGGAGCGGCGGCAGCGGCGGCCCGGCCGCTCCACGCGGGCTCGGCGGCATCGGCGGAAGCGGCCATCTCGCGGGCGAGTCCGGTGCACAGCTCCCTCAGCCGGACCACGGATGCGGCGAGTCGGGCGCCGGTCCCGTCCTCGTCCGGTCCGGGCGCGGCCTCCCGGTGCGCCGCGGCGGCGTCGGCGAGCAACTGCTCCGCGAAGCAGGCGCAGGCGTGCAGGGCGGCCGCGCCGCCGTCCCGCCGGACGGTCTCCACGAAAGCACGGTGCAGGGCTGGCAGTGCCACGCCGGTCGTCACCACGTCCGCTCCTCCTGGTGGGAAGTCACCGGTCCCGGTGCTCGTCGCCCGGATCCCGCCCCCACTGTGCGCCCGATCCGAATTCCCGTTCAATGCCCGACTTTCCCCTGGGGTGAACAATGACGAAAAACTCTTCCCTGCTGGCCGAATTCCCCACCTGCCCGCGCGACGAGAAAGACCGCCCGCGGGTTTTCACCGCCGCGTCCGGCGCCTGGCTGACGGACGAGTCCGGTTTCCGCTGGATCGATTTCGACAATGCGCGGGGGTCGATTCTGCTCGGGCACGGCGACCCGGTGGTCGCCGAGGCCGTCGCGCGGGCGGCGACCGGCGCGGACGGCACCGCGACCGGGTGGAGCCGGCGGGTCGACGCGGTGCTGGAGCGGCTGCACGCCCTGTGCGGCGGCGAGGTCGTGGGGCTCTTCCGGTCGGGTACGGCCGCGGTCCGGGCCGCCGTGCTGGCCGTGCGGGAGGCGACGGGGCGGCCGCTGCTGCTGAGCGCCGGCTACCACGGCTACGACCCGATGTGGTACCCGTCCGAGGCGCCGCTGGAGCCCAACGCGGACGGGGTGGTGGACTTCTTCTTCGACCTCGGCCTGCTGCGGGAGCTGCTTCGGGCCCCCGAGCGGGTCGCCGCCGTCGTCGTGTCGCCCGACCACATGCACCTGTCGCCCGGCTGGTACCGCGAGCTGCGCCGGCTGTGCTCGGCGGCCGGGGTGGTGCTGGTCGCGGACGAGGTGAAGGTGGGACTGCGCTACGCACCGGGCCTGTCCACGGCCGAGCTGCTCGCGCCCGACGTGTGGGTGGTCGCCAAGGGCATGGCCAACGGGCACGCGGTCTCCGCGGTCGGCGGGTCCCGCCGGCTGCTGAAGCCGCTGAAGGAGGTGTCGTTCACCTCGTTCTTCGAGCCCACGATCCTGGCCGCGGCGGACGCCGCGCTCGCCCGGGTCGCCACCGGGGAGCCGCAGCGGGCGGTCCGGGAGGCCGGGGACCGCTTCCTGCGCCACGCCCGCAAGGCGCTGGACGACGCGTCCCTGCCGGTCGAGATCGCCGGCGACGGCACGTTCTTCCAGTTCGTACCGGCGACCGAGGAGCTGGAGGAGGCGCTCTACGGGGCGGCGAACGCCGAGGGCCTGCTCTTCTACGCGGGCGACAACCAGGGCGTGTCGGCCGCCTTCGACGAGGCCGTGCTCGGCGAGGCCGAGCGGCGGTTCGCCCGCGTGTGCGAACGGCTGGCGCCGTACGCGGGCGGGGAGCCGGTCGGCGACGCGGCCCGCTACCGGGTCGCCTGGAACGTGATGGACGGACTGCGCCAGGCCCCGCGCGACCGCGAGGAGACCACCGGCCTGCTGGCGCGGCTGCTGGACGACTGAGCCCGCCCCGGACCCGGGGGCGCACCGCCTCCGGGTCCGGCCCTCCCCCGCGCACCCCACGCGGGAATTCACCAGGAATCCGGGGATGACCAGGAATGACCAGGAATTCAGGATCCCAGAAGGAACCGAGAGATTGAGGCGCCTTTCCATGGAGAGTCCAACCGCTGCCGGCACCGAAGAAAGGACCGGCCGGGAATCGGCGGAGGAGACCGCGAGGTACGGTGCGAAATGCGCCCGGCTCCTGCGCCTGTACCGCGACCCGGAATTCACCGGGGTGGCGCTGCCGGTGCACCCCCTCGACCCGGCCGACGCCCGCGGGTTCGCCGCGCGGGCGCACGGCGCGGTCCCGCCGGGAACCTCGGGAACACCGGGGACGCCGGGGACGCCGGAAGCGCCGGAGCCGGGGGAGGCCGCCGAGCCGGCGGAGACGACCGCACCGGCCCCCCGGGCGGAGCCGGCCCACGAGGAACTGGTCGCGGGGTACGCGGAGTTCCTGCGCCGCAGGCGGCCCGACCTCGCCGCCCGGGTGCGCGAGGTGTGCGGCGAGGCACCCTGGATCGTCCGCAGTTCGGGCGCGGAGGACCAGGAGGACGACGTCAACGCGGGCGGCTACGAGAGCCTGGTGTGCCCGCGCCCCGGCGACCTGTACGCGACGGTCGCGGCGGTGGTCTTCAGCGGGTACGGCGAGCACGCCCTCGCCCAGCAGCGGCTGGCCGACCCGGGCCACCGCCCCTCCCCCATCGCCGCGTTCGTCCAGCCCCTCGTCGACGCGGCCGGCGCGGCGGACCCGGCCGCCGCGGGCGAGACCCCGCTGCTCGGCGAGGAGGACACGGCCCGGCTCGCCGATCTGCTGGCGCGGGCGCACCGCGCCTTCGGCATGCCCCGCGTGGACTCCGAGTGGGTCCTGGAGACCGGGGCGGGGCCCGTCTCCGTCACCGGGCTCACCGAACTCACCCCGGACGGGCGGCTGATCGGGCAGCTCTCGCTGGGCTTCGGCTTCGCGTCCGCCCAGCGCCCGGGCGACGGCGACAACAGCCTGGCGTGGCTGACCGGCGTCCCCGGCACGACGCTGTGGCGCGGGGCCCTGCTGCGCGAGGTGTCCGCCGTGCGGACGCGGCTGGTGCAGGTCCGCCCGGCCGCCGCGTTCGACCCGGAGCCGGAGCTGGGCACCCTCACCGACGCCTGCCGCGACGCCTGGCGCGCCGCGTGCGCCGCCGCCCCGGTCGACATCCTCGTGCCGCCGCCGCGGGTGCGCGCCTCGTCGTTCCTCACCTCCGTGCGGCTGGAGGACGCGTGGAGCCGCTATCTGCGCCTCGACCCCGGGCAGCGGGAGCGGATCGGTCACGTGCTCGTGGAGCGGGGCGGCCCGGCCGAGCACGCGGCGGTGATGTTCCGCCAGGAGGGCGTCGCCGTGCTGCGGGGCCGCCCCGAGGACGTCCCGGAGACGGCGTCGTACGCGCTGGCGGACCCCTGGCGGCGGGAGTGCCACTTCGGCACCGGCCGGCCGCCCGCGGTGGAGACCGAGACCCGGCGCACGGCCGCCGTGCCGCAGGGCTGCCGGCTGCTGTTCGCGTCCGCGGACCGGGCCGCGGACGCGGTCCGGTCCGGCGGGCCGCTGCCCGCACCGGAGGCGATGCCGGGCGCCGCCCTCCTGGACCGGGTGCCCCACCTGCCGTCGCGGGTCAGGGACCGGATCGTGCGGGACAGCTACCTGCCGGACCCCGAGGTGTACGTCCGGACCGGGTCGCGCGTGGCGTCGCCCGCGTTCGCGGCCCGCGCCGCGGAGGCGCTGCTCGACGGCGGCATGCCGCCGGAGCGGGTCGCGGCCGTGGTGCCCGAGGCCGCGCGGGCGTACGTGCGGGGGGTGGCCTCGGCCCGCGCGTCGGGCGCCGCCGACGTGCGGGTCCCGGTCGCGGTCGCCCGCCTGGAGGCGGCCGGGGACGTGCCGGGCGGGGCCCTCCCGGCCGTGCTCGCGGCCGTCCGCGCCCTCGCGGCGGCCGGGGGCGGCGGCACCGAGGCCGCGCTGGCCCTGCTGGGCGCGGTGGCGTCGCTGGCGTCGGCGCTGCGGGCGCTGGACGTGTACACGGACGCGGAGCGCGAGGAGGTCCTCGCCCGGACCGTGGCCGCTCTCCCGCTGGACGACGCGGCGCGCACGGAGGCGCTGTGCCGGTTCGCCGCCCGCTCGTCGGCGCCGCCCACGGAGACGTACCGGCTGCTCGCCCTCGCCGCGCGCGACGGCGACTTCGCCGAGCGGTACCTGGCCGTGGAGCGCTGCCGGGTCGACCTGTCGGCCGCCGATCCGGGCGACGCGGCGCGGCGCGGCCGTGCCCTGAACGACGCGTACCGCGCCTACGCGGGGGCCGGGGCGTGGCAGGCGGCCGGGGACGCGGTGCTGCTCGACCTGACGAGGAGCGATCTCGTCGAGGCGTACGACAGCACCCTGAAGCGGCTGCTGCTGGAGCTGGTGGACCGCCCGGAGCCGGGCCCGTACCGCGCCTACCTCGACCTGCTGGAGCAGTGGCTGGACCTGGTGGGCGCGTTCGGCCTGTCGGAGCGTGAGCGGCGCTCGGTCGAGGGGTTCGGCGGGTGGCTCGCGCGGTGGCGGGAGGAGCCCGTGCCGGACGGCTTCGCCCTGGAGGAGGAGCTGACCTGGAGCCGGCTGCTGGAGCTGGCGGCCGCGGAAGCGCGGGCGGAGGGCTCCGCGGACGGCCCGGACACGCCGGTGGAGGGCACGGACGGCCCGGACGGCGGCGGGGAGGGCCCGGACAACCCGCACCAGCTCCACAACGCGCTCCACCAGTGGCTGCTCGCCCGCACCCCCCGCCACCCCGCCGAGCGGGCCCCCTCGGGGGTGCGGGAGCTCCAGCGCGTGTCGGACCGGTTCGGGCCGGGCGGCAACAAGGTGCTGCGCTTCACGCGGGACGCGGTGGAGCTGGACGTACCGCTGGGCATCCACAAGGCGAGCCTGATGTTCCGCCCCGACCGGGTCGAGGGCGAGTGGACGGAGCCGCCGGACGTCACGGAGGCGGACGCCGGACGGCTCACCGGACTGTCGGTCCTGCTGGAGCGCTGCGGCACGTGGTTCCCCGAACTGGTCTTCCGCGGCGAGCGGGTGCTGATGGCGGGGACGTGGACGCTCCGGGTGGAGGCCCGCCCGGCGGCCGGGCGCGAGCGGTTCACGCTCGACGGGATGCGGCTGGCGCTCGGGGTGTTCCGCACGCTCTTCGACGGCTCGTACGACTTCTCGTACGTCCCGGCCGGGGATGTCGCCGACCTGCCGGGGGCGTTCCGGGAGCCGGGGTGGGCCGAGGTGTTCCGGGCCCTCGTCGGCTACCGCCTCGTCTACGACGACGCCGAGCTGTTCGAGACGCTGGAGACGCTGCCGCTGGGCACCGCCGTCGGCATGCTCTGCACGGACGCCGCCATCCGGGCCGAGGTGCTGGCCGCCTCCACCGAGGGTCCGGAGGGCGCGCTGGCGCGGCTCGACGCGGCGTGGCGGCGGCTGGCCGACCGGGAGGGCGACCCGGCCGGGTGGATCGCCGGGCACAACGCGGTGCAGCAGCTCGCGCTGCTGGTGGCGGCCCGCTTCCCCGGCGCGGCGGTGGCCGCGTTCACGGCGGCGGACCCGCCGGGCTGGGCGGACGTGCTGGGTGCGGCGCTGCTGCCCCGCGCGGACGTGCGCGACGACGTGGTGCGGGCGCTCGCCGGACGGCCCGGCGGCGACCTGCCGCTGCTTCGGCGGGCCCCGTGGCTGGTCGTGACGGAGGCGAGCGCGGCGGACGCCGCCCGTCGGGTGGCCGCGGCGCCGGGGGCGTACCGGCGCTGCAAGCAGTTCCTCGTGCACCGGTACGCGCGGCTGCTGGCGGACGAGGGACTGCTGGCCGGGCTCGTGGCGGACCTGGAGGTCGTGCCGTACGGGGCCGGGCCGTCCGGCGAGGAGGCGGTGGCGGCGGCGGTGGCCGCGGCGGGCGGGCGGCTGCGCCGCGACATCCGCGCGAGGCCCGGCGCGGGCCCGGCGCCCGCCTGACGGCAGCGGGCGCGGCGGACGCGGGGCCGGACCGGTACGCGGCCGGACCGGCGCCCGGCCGCCGGAGCCGCGCGGGACCCGGCCGATGAGGGACCCGGCCGGCCCCGCCCCGGCCCGCCCGGCCGGGGCGGGCGGGGCCGCGCCCGGCCGGGGCCGGTGGCTCACGCGCCGCCGGCCGCGCCCCCCATCCGGCTCTCGATCCACTCGACGCCGAAGCGGACCACGTCGGCGGCCTCGAAGAGGTGGCAGGGGGCGGCGGCGACCCGGCCGGTCCGGCCGATCCCGGCGGCGAGCATGTCCTGGGCGATGACGGTGAACGGCCAGACCCCCTCGGGCACCACCCGCCCGTAGGGGAACGCCTCGGTCTCGGTGTCGACGTCGCGGAAGCGCCGCCAGACCCGTCGCCCGCCGACGGTCACGGGCTGCTCGTACGCGACGAACCGCTTGCCGGGGGCCTCGGCCAGTGCCTCCGCGTGGTGCAGCAGCGTCAGGGTGTCCAGCGGGGCGCCGAGCAGCAGTACCCGTCCGCCGGCCCCGGCGAGCCGGGCGAGCGGGCTGTCCGGTCCGTGCGGGTCGTCCCAGGGGTGGTCGTCCATGAGCGGGTGGGCGGCCGGCCCGACCGCGACGAAGCTCGCGTCGGGGTGCCGGCTGCGGACCGCGCCGGGCTGGTGGCGCAGGGCCTCGGGGACCCGGCCGTTGCCCCGGTCGGCCTCGCTGAGCAGCGGGTCGTAGGCGGGCCACTCGGCGCGTGCGGCCTCCCGCCACGCGGGGGGCCACTCGGCGAGGTCGTAGGGCGGGGCGTCGTTCCAGCCGCAGTAGGCCATGAGGGTGCCGTCGGCGCCGACGGCGTCGCGGAGCGCGTCGATCACGGTCTGCGGGCCGCCCACGACGTAGCCGATCGCCGACATGCGGGTGTGCACCATGACGGTGTCGCCGGCGCCGACGCCGAGTGCCTCGAGGTCGCGCACGAGCCGGCCGCGGGTGACGGGGCCGCCGGCGCGCTCGATCAGTTCCTTCTCGTCCACGGACCGAACCTAGCGGCGCGTGCACGGGGCCCGCCGGGACCGGGGCGGCTTTTCGGCCGGCCGGCCGCCGGGGCGGCTTTTCGGCGCTCCGCGTCCGCCCACACCGCCCGCACCGGCCGCACGGGGTCCCACCGGCGTCCCCGGAAGGCCCGGCCCGGCGAAACCGGCGGCCCCGGCGACCCACACCACCGCCAGAACGGCCGAAAGGCTGCTCCGGATCACTCCGGAACAGCCTTCGACCTGCGACTTTCACAAGTCGGGACGACAGGATTTGAACCTGCGACCCCTTGACCCCCAGTCAAGTGCGCTACCAAGCTGCGCCACGTCCCGATGCGCGTCGTCCCGGTCTCGCCGGGTGAGCGCGCAAGAGAACATTACCTCACCGGGCGGGCAGCTCCGAAAGCGCCCGGTGGGCGCGGGCGGCCAGGGCGTCGGCGCCGCAGGCGGCGGCGAGGGCGGCGGCCCGCGAGAGCTCGGCGCGGGAGCCGGTGGCGACGCCGTGGTCGTGCCGGGCGAGGGCGTGCTCGTACGCGGACGGGGACGACTCCAGCAGCCGCACCGCCTCGGCCAGGAGCCCGGCCGCCTCGCCGGGCGCGGCGAACAGGGCGGCGCAGCGCAGCGCCTCCCCGCGGGCGGTGGCGGTGCCGAAGCGCTCCGCGTGGGTGCCAGCCAGGCCCGCGAGGGCGGCGGCCCGGCCGGGATCGTCCGGGGCGAGGGCCCGGGCGAGGTCGCAGGCCCAGGGCGCCCAGATCCCGTTGTGCCGGCCGCGCGCCTCGGACGCCCGCCCCGCCGCCTCCAGCTCGTCGGCGGCCTCGCGGGTCCTGCCCTCGGCGAGGAGCAGCCGGCCCCGCACGCAGGGCCCGTCGGGGAGCACCATGGCGCTGGGCCAGGGCGGCCCGAAGGCGTACGCGTCGGCCAGTTCGCGGGCCTCGCCGGGCCTGCCGCGCGCCAGGAGGGTGTCCACCAGGAGGCAGACGGCGTCCCACTGGACGGCGAGGCCGCGGCCCGCGCGGTCGGCGAGGCGCAGGCCCTCGCGGAGGAACGCCTCGGCACGGGTCAGGTCGCCGGCCCGGCGGTGGGCGAGGCCGAGCAGGGTGTGCGCGAAGGCGAGGTGGGCGCCGCTCCAGCCGGATATCTCGTACGCGCGGACCGCTTCCTCGAAGAGGTCGCGCGCCCGGTCGGGCCGGTCGGTGAAGGCGTACGCGATGCCGATCATGGCGGGGGTCTCGAACCCCCACTCGGTGTCGGTCCAGCTCACGCCGGGGGCGGGGCGGCCGTCGAGGAGGGCGCGGTCGCACAGGTCGAGCACGAGGGCCGCGTCCTCGCCGCGCAGCATCGCGTCGAAGGCGCGCAGCGACAGCAGGGCGCGTTCGGCGTCGCCGTCGCCTGCCAGGTGGTCGGCGCGGGCGGCGAGGCGGCGGGAGCGGCCGTGCGGGTCGTCCTCGGTGGCGCGGAACGACTCGTACATGAGGTGGGCGGCCTCGAGGCGGGTGCGGGCGCGGCCGGGCGGGATGCGGGCGGCCTCGGCGGCGACGGTGGCGGAGGCCTCCCCGAGTTCGTTGCTGTGGGCGAGGGCCTGGCCGAGGCGGTACGTGGCGTCGGTGCGCAGGTCCGGGGCGAGGCCGGGCAGGTCGAGGGCGGAGCGCAGGTGGCGGACGGTCGCGGCCGGGGAGGTGAGGAGGGCGGCGCAGCCCAGTTCGTACAGGACCTCGGCGTAGGCGTCGGGCGGCGGCGGTTCCTGGAGGGCGCGTTCGAGGCAGCGGCGGGCCGCGTCGGGGGCGCCGACGGCGAGGTGCTCGCGGGCGGCCTCCCGGAGCTGCCCGACCAGCTCGGGGTCGTCGTCGGGGTGGACCTCCAGCAGGTGGCGGGCGGCGGCGGCCGGGCCGAGGCCCTCCTGGGTGACGGCCCAGGCGGCGCGGCCGTGCAGGGCGGTGCGGGCGGCGGGCGGGATGGAGCGGTAGACGGCGGTGGCGACCAGCGGGTGGGCGAACTCCAGCGGGTCGGAGCCGGTGACGATGCGGGCCTCGCGGAGGCGGGCGGCGCAGACCGCGGCCTCGTCGGCGGGCAGGCCGGCGAGGGACGCGGCCAGCTTCAGCGGGATGTCGGTGCCCAGGACCGCCGCCGCCCAGGCGAACCGGGTGGCGGCCGTGCCGAGCCCCTCCAGACGGGCGACGAGGCCGCTGCCGCGCGCGGAGGCGCCCAGGTCGCGCAGCCGCCCCGCGGAGCGGGCGACGGGCTCCAGCATGCGGTCCCGGACGGTCGCCAGGAGTTCGACCGTCTCGTACGGGTTGCCGCCGGTGACCGCCCAGACCTCGCGGCAGAACGGGCCGTCGGTGCGGTCGCCGAGCGCGGCGCGGGCCAGGTCGGCGGTGGCGTCCTCGGTGAGCGCGCGCAGGGTGCTGGTGAGCCTGGCCTGCCGGTCGAGGCGGCGCAGCAGGGCGGGGGCGGGTTCGGGGCGCTCGGCGGCGGCGTCGGCGCGGTGGGCGAGGACGATGAGCAGCGGCAGGCCGGGCAGGCGGTCGGCGAACTCGGCGAGCCAGTGCAGCGACTCGGTGTCCGCCCAGTGCGCGTCGTCGACGAGGACGAGGAGGGGCTGCGCGCGCCGCTCCTCGGCGAGGCGGGCGACGACCCGGTCGAGGCCGTCGCGCACGCCCCGGGGGTCGGCGAGCGGGGCGCTGGGCGCGGCGAGGCCGAGGGCGGGCGCCGTGAGGTCGAAGCGGTCGCCGAACAGCTCCCGCAGCCGGGCCTCGGGGAGGGGGAGGAGCGCCGGTACGAGGAGCTGGCGCAGGACGTGGAACGGCACGGAGGTGACGGTCTCACCGCCCTTGCCGGACAGGACGGTGCAGCGGCCCGCGGCGCGGCGGCCGATCTCGGCGAGCAGGGTCGTCTTGCCGATGCCGGCCTCGCCCCGGAAGACCAGCAGGCCGCCGGTGGCGCCGGGGCCGGTGAGCGCCTCGACGGCGTGGGCCGCGGCGGCCAGCTCCGGCTCCCGCTCCAGCAGCGGTGCGGGCGGCCGGTGTTCGGCCCTGGACGGCAGCATCCTCTTCTCCCTTTCCCCTGTTGCTCGCATGTACGTTCGAGGAGAGCCTAGTGGGGGGTGCTGGGTGCGGGGGATGATTCGGGCCGTCGCGGGGCGGGGTGCGGGGCGGCGGTGCCGCGCGGGCGGTGCGGGCCGCTTCGGCGGGGTCCGGCGCGGGCGGTCGGCGGCGGACCGGGTGGCGGCGGACCGGGCGGCGGACCGGGGGGCGGGGGCCGGCGGGGAGCGGGGCGGGACTCCGGACCCGGGCTGACGGGGCTTGGCACCGGGCCGGACGGGGCCCGCCCGGTGCGCGGCGCACGCCGGTGGCGCGGGCGGGACAATGGGCGGATGGACGAGGCTCGCAGGGACCGGGACACGGAGGGGCGCGCCCGCAGCGCACGGCCCCGCGACGGGCTGGGGCGGCCGCTGCCGTACGGGGCGCCGGGCGTCCGACGGCAGCCGGAGGGCGTGGAGCGCACGCCCGGCGGGTCCCTGCGGGAGGCGCAGCGGCTGCTGGACGCGGGGCTGCCGTTCCACGCCCACGAGGTGCTGGAGGACGCCTGGAAGGGGTGCGCCGGGGCGGGGCGCCCCGAGGAGCGCGAGCTGTGGCGGGGCCTGGCCCAGCTCGCGGTGGGCCTGACGCACGCGGCGCGCGGCAACGCCGTGGGCGGCGCGCGGCTGCTCCTGCGCGGCGCGGACCGGATCACCCCGTACGGGACGGGGCCGGGACCGCACGGGACGGGGCCGGGGCCGCACGGGATCGAGGTGTCCGCCCTCGCGGCCTGGGCGCGCGGCCTGGCGGAGCGGCTGGACCGGGACGGCGGCCCGGTGGACCCGGCGGCGGAGGCACCCCGCCTGAGGGGACGCTGACCGCGCCGGGCGGGGCGCACGGGCCCGCAGGGCGCACGACACCCGCGAGAGCGCGGCGGGGCGCACCGGCCCGGCGGGCGGGCCCGGCAGGGCGTACGACGCCCGCGCGGGGCGTACCCGCCCCCGGGCCGTGCGGTCTGCGGGGGGGCGACGCGGCGATGTGGCCGGAAACGGAACGGTGCCGCTCCGAGGGCGCCGCCCTCAGCCGCCGCTCAGCCGCTCGCGCAGCACGGCGGCGTGGCTGCGCTCCGGGTCCCTGGCGGCCGTCAGGAGCGTGAGCGGCCCCTCGCGGGCGAGGTCCCGGACGCGGTCGAGGGCCCCGGCCGCCTCCGGCTCGGCGAGCTCGGCCGCGTACCGCCGGCGGAACTCCTCGAACACCTCGTCCGGCGCCCCGTCCGCCGCGTGGAACCAGCGGCGCAGCTCCGTCGAGGGCGTGGCGGACTTGGGCCACTCGTCGATGTGCGCGTCCGCCTTGGCCAGGCCGCGCGGCCACAGCCGGTCCACGAGCACGCGCGTCCCGTCGGCGGGTTCGGGCGGGTCGTACACCCGCCGGAGCCGGACGCGGTGCGCGGAGGGGTTCACGCTTCGACCCTGCCCCGCCCCGTGCGCCCCCGCAACGCCCACCGGCCGACCGGGTGGGTCGGGGAACGGCGCGCCCCCGGCTCCGGGGCAGTCCGGCGGCCGGGGGGCGTCCCGCGGAGGCGGAGGCGGGGGCGCGGACGGCGGGGACGCGGGCGGAGGGCGTCCCCGAGGAGGCGGGGGCGTACGGGCCCGGCGGACCGGGACCCGTACGCGCCCTCAGACGTGACGTTTCTGCTGGGCAGGCTCCACGGCGCGGACGGTTCCTCCTACACGCGCTGCCAGAGCGCCGGCACGTTCGGCGGCTCCCAGCCCGCCTGCGCCTGGTGGGTCTGGAGGCACCGGTAGGTGGCTCCGCCGTAGGTGACCTGGGCGCCCGCGTTGTAGACGGTGCCCGCCGCCCACGTGCCGCCCTCCGGGGGCTCGCCCGGCCCCGGCCCGGGGTCGGTCGTGGTGGTGAGGGTCAGGGCGTACGCCTGGAGGAGCGGGTTGAGCGGCTGGTGGTACGTCGTACCGCCCGTCCGGCAGTCGCCGGAGCCGCCCGAGGTGACGCCCTGCGCCTGGCTGCCGGAGATGTACGAGCCGCCCGAGTCGCCCGGCTCGGCGCACACGGTCGTGCGGGTGACGCCGCTGATCGTGCCCTCCGGGTAGGTGACGCTCGTGTTGTGCTGCTGGATCGTGCCGCAGTGCCAGCCGGTGGTGGACCCCGAGCGGCAGACCGACGCGCCGACGACGGCCTGCGTGGAACCGGTGACCTGGACGTTCTGCCCGCCCGCGCCCTTCACGTACGGGGTGGAGCGCCAGTTGGTGTTGGCCGCCACCCAGGCCATGTCGCGGCCGGGGAAGGTGGAGCCCTGGAAGGTGCCCTGCGCGACCTGGTTGTAGCCGCTGGTGGAGGTGCCGACGCGGCCGCAGTGGCCGGCCGTGGCGAAGCCGTGCTGGGTGCCCTTGGTGACGGCGAAGCCGACCGAGCAGCGCCCGCCGCCGCCCATGTGGTACGCGTCGCCGCCCCGGATGTCGTACAGGGCGCGGGGCCGCTCGGCGGACGTCTCGACCCGGACGAGGGACCGGTTGACGGCGGCGGCCTTCAGGAACGCCTCGGCCGCGCCCCGCTTGGCGGCGTGGACGGTGACGGAGTTGGTGCGGACGTCGACGTACCAGACGGGCACGTCGCGGGTGTCGGTGCGGGCGGCGGCCCGGTCGAGGGCGGCCTTGGCGGCGTCGAGGCGGGCCAGCGTGTGGCGGACCACGCGGGCCTCGGCACCGGCGGCGCGGATCGCGAGCGCGTCGGCGGGGTCGGTGGTGGCGACCGTCAGGGTCGCGGACTCGGCACCCCGCACCCAGGCGCCGGCGTAGTCGGCGCCGAGGACGCCGCCGAGGCGCCCGGCGACCGCTCCGGCCTCGGCCTCGTTCACCAGGCGCCGCTGGGCCTGCGGCTCGCTGAGCCCCAGGTCCCGCTGCATGGCGGCCAGGACCTCGGGGGACGTCTTGTCGGCGCCCATGCTCACCGCGGCCGAGGGGGTGGTGGCGGGCGGGGCCGGCGCGGCGGCCGCCGCGCCGGGGAGCGCGGTGAGCACGAGGGCGCCGACCGCTGCCGCGGCGGCGAACGCGGCTCCGGCGTGTCTGTGGAGCATCCGGTGTTCTCCTCGGTTTCGGATGGGGTCGAGTGGGGGGTTCCGAAACCGTAGGTGTTGCCGAAAGACCCTCAGAAGATGTCGCTTTTCCCTCTCTTCGGCGTTATGGGAGCCCGGAAGCCCTCCAGGCGGCGTAACTGCGGCTGCGGGCCGCCGCCTCGGCGTGCGCGGCGCGCGCCTGGGCGAGGACGGAGGGGGCGGTGAGCGCGGCGGGCGTGTCCGGGTGCCAGCCGATCAGGTGCCGCCACACGAGGGGGTCCCCGGCGAGCGGGCGGGTGACGAGCCCGGCCGTGTCGGGGAACGTGGCGCGGCACAGCCCGACGGCGCGGCCGACCTGGACGAGGTGGACGCAGGACGCCGTGTCGGTCTCGTAGACGCGCGCCGGGGTGAAGCCCGCGCGGGCGCAGGCGGCGTGGAAGCAGTCGGCGAAGCAGCCGTCGCCGGGGACGTCCGCCCAGGCGGCGCCGGCCAGGTCGGCGAGGTCCACGCGGTCGCGGGAGGCGAGCCGGTGGCCGGTCGGGAGCATCACAAAAACGGGGTCGGTGGCGATCTCCCGCCAGGCGAGCCGGTCGCCCTCGGGCGGGGTGCTGCTGCCGCAGGTGCCGATGAGGGCGTAGTCGAGGCGGCCCTCGGTGACGGCGGCGGCGATCTCCCGCTCGGACCAGGAGGTGTGGGTGGTGACGGCGGCGCACGGGTGGCGGGCGGCGAGCCGGTCGACGAGGGCGCCGAGCAGCGGGCCGTGGGTGCCGCCGAGGCGGAAGCGGGGGCCCTCGGCGCCGGCGGCGCCCCGCGCGAACCGCACGGCGTCGCGCTGGAGGTCGCTGACGGCGGGCAGCACGATCCGGGCCCGCTCCAGGACGAGCTCGCCCAGCGGTGTGGCCCGCACGCCGTGCCGCCCCCGCTCGAACAGGGCCCCGCCCAGGACCCGCTCGATCCGTTTGAGCTGGGTGCTCAGCGCGGGCTGGGCCAGGCCGAGCGCGGTGGCGGCCTTGGTGAGACTGCCCGCGTCGGCGATGGCCCGCACCGTCCTCAGATGCCGCAACTCCAGTTCCATGAGGGGAGCTTCGCGGTCCCGACCCGGCAGGGCAAGACTCTGGTCCAGACCTGTCGCGCGGCTCCCGCGGTGCCGTGCGGCGGCCTGCTCGGGGTGACGGGTACGGCCTCCGCGGGGCCGCGCGGCGGCCTGGGCGGGGCGGAAGGTCGGGCCTCCGCAGACTCGCGCGGCGGCCTGGGCGGGGCGGGGGGCACGGCTGCGGCGGGGCTCGGGGGCGGCTCCGGGAAGGCCGTGGCGGAATCCGGGGCGGGGGTCTGTCGAGCGGGGGGCGCTCACGAGATATCTTGATGTCGAGCAATGTTACAGACGTGGAGCGGAGCACCCGGTGACTGACTCGACCATCATCTACACCCACACTGACGAGGCCCCGGCCCTGGCGACGTACTCGTTCCTGCCCGTGGTCCAGGCGTACGCCTCGGCGGCCGGCGTCAGCGTCGAGACCCGCGACATCTCGCTGGCCGGGCGGATCATCGCCTCCTTCCCGGAGTACCTCCAGGAGGGGCAGCGCATCGACGACGCCCTCGCCGAGCTGGGCGAGCTGGCGAAGACGCCCGGCGCCAACATCATCAAGCTGCCGAACATCTCGGCGTCGATCCCGCAGCTGAAGGCCGCCGTCGCGGAGCTGCAGGAGCAGGGCTACGCGCTGCCGGACTACCCGGACGACCCGAAGACGGACGAGGAGCGCGAGATCCGCGCCCGCTACGACAAGGTCAAGGGCAGCGCCGTCAACCCGGTCCTGCGCGAGGGCAACTCGGACCGCCGCGCCCCCGCGTCGGTCAAGAACTACGCCAAGGCGCACCCGCACCGCATGGGCGCCTGGACGGCCGACTCCAAGACGAACGTGGCGACGATGGGCGCCGACGACTTCCGGTCCACCGAGAAGTCGGCGGTCGTCGCCGAGGACGGCTCGCTGCGCATCGAGCTGGCCGGCGAGGACGGCTCGACGACCGTGCTGCGCGAGTCCGTGCCCGTGCTGGCGGGCGAGGTCGTGGACGCGTCGGTGATGCGCGCCGAGGCGCTGCGCGCCTTCCTCTCCGAGCAGGTCGCCCGCGCCAAGGCCGAGGGCGTGCTGTTCTCCGTCCACCTGAAGGCGACGATGATGAAGGTCTCGGACCCGATCATCTTCGGCCACGTGGTCCGCGCGTTCTTCCCGAAGACCTTCGCCGCCTACGGCGACGTGCTGGCCGGCGCCGGCCTGAGCCCGAACGACGGCCTCGGCGGCATCCTGAAGGGCCTGGACTCCCTGCCGCAGGGCGAGGAGATCAAGGCGTCCTTCGACGCCGAGCTGGCCGAGGGCCCGGCCCTGGCCATGGTCGACTCCGACCGCGGCATCACCAACCTGCACGTACCGAGCGACGTCATCGTCGACGCGTCGATGCCGGCCATGATCCGCACCTCCGGCCACATGTGGGGCCCGGACGGCAAGGAGGCCGACACCCTCGCGGTCCTGCCCGACAGCAGCTACTCCGGCGTGTACCAGGCCGTCATCGAGGACTGCCGCGCCCACGGCGCCCTCGACCCGGCGACCATGGGCTCCGTGCCGAACGTCGGCCTCATGGCGCAGAAGGCCGAGGAGTACGGCAGCCACGACAAGACCTTCGAGATCGCGCAACCCGGCACCGTCCGCGTGGTCGACCAGGCCGGCGAGGTCGTCCTGGAGCAGCCGGTCGGCCGCGGCGACATCTTCCGCATGTGCCAGACGAAGGACGCCCCGATCAGGGACTGGGTGAAGCTCGCCGTCACCCGCGCCCGCGCCACCGGCGACCCGGCCGTCTTCTGGCTGGACGAGGGCCGCGCCCACGACGCCCGGCTCATCGAGAAGGTCAAGGCGTACCTGCCGGAGCACGACACCGAGGGCCTCCGGATCGAGATCATGCCGCCGGTCGAGGCGACGAAGTTCTCCCTGGAGCGCATCCGCCGCGGCGAGAACACCATCTCCGTCACCGGCAACGTGCTGCGCGACTACCTGACCGACCTGTTCCCGATCCTGGAGCTCGGCACCAGCGCCAAGATGCTGTCGGTCGTCCCGCTGATGAACGGCGGCGGCCTCTTCGAGACGGGTGCGGGCGGCTCCGCCCCGAAGCACGTCCAGCAGCTCGTCAAGGAGAACTACCTGCGCTGGGACAGCCTCGGCGAGTTCCTCGCGCTGGCGGTCAGCTTCGAGCACCTCTCGCAGGTCACGGGCAACGCCCGTGCCAAGGTCCTCGCGGACACCCTGGACCGCGCCACGGCCACCTTCCTCAACGAGGACAAGTCGCCGACCCGCCGCGTCGGCGGCATCGACAACCGCGGCAGCCACTTCTACCTCGCCCTGTACTGGGCGCAGGAGCTGGCGCGGCAGACGGACGACGCCGCGCTCGCCGAGGCGTTCGGGCCGCTCGCGAAGACCCTCACCGAGCAGGAGGGCGCGATCGTCGAGGAGCTGAACGCGGTGCAGGGCGAGCCGGCCGACATCGGCGGCTACTACCAGCCCGACCCGGAGAAGGCGGCGGCGGTCATGCGCCCGTCCCGCACCTTCAACCAGGCGCTGGGGACCCTGGCCTGACGTCGCCGCTCCGACGGCGGCGTCGAGCCACCCGCGCGGGCCGCGCCGGACCTCCCGTCCGGCGCGGCCCGCGCCGCTTCCCCCACCGGCCCGCGCCGCTTCCCCCACCGCCCCCCGCCGTCCGCACGCGTCCCCCGCACCGTCCGCCACGGGCAGTCCGGAACCGCGAACCCGGCATATCCTGAAATAGACCTCGCTATGTCCCGCGGAGCCGAGCTGAGGAGTCTCCCGATGGCACGCGCAGTGGGTATCGACCTCGGTACGACCAACTCGGTGGTGAGCGTCCTGGAGGGCGGTGAGCCCGCGGTCGTCACGAACACGGAGGGCGCGAGGACCACGCCGTCCGTCGTGGGCTTCGCCAAGAACGGCGACGTGCTGGTGGGCGAGGTGGCCAAGCGGCAGGCCGTCACCAACGTGGACCGCACCGTCCGCTCCGTGAAGCGGCACATGGGCGACACGGGCTGGCGCTTCCCCGAGAACGGCGACATCGACGGCAGGCGGTACACCGCGCAGGAGATCTCGGCGCGCATCCTGCAGAAGCTGAAGCGCGACGCCGAGGGCTACCTCGGCGAGGACGTCAGGGACGCCGTGATCACCGTCCCGGCGTACTTCAACGACGCCGAGCGCACCGCGACCAAGGAGGCCGGCGAGATCGCGGGGCTGAACGTCCTGCGCATCGTCAACGAGCCGACCGCCGCCGCCCTGGCGTACGGCCTCGACAAGGAGAGCGACCAGACGATCCTCGTCTTCGACCTCGGCGGCGGCACCTTCGACGTGTCGCTGCTGGAGATCGGCGACGGCGTCGTCGAGGTCAAGGCCACCAACGGCGACACCCACCTGGGCGGCGACGACTGGGACCAGCGGATCGTGGAGCACCTCGCGGGCCGCTTCAGGAACGCGTACGGGATCGACATCACCAAGGACCGCATGGCGACGCAGCGCCTGCGCGAGGCCGCCGAGAAGGCGAAGATCGAGCTGTCCGCCGCCACCGAGACCTCGGTCAACCTCCCCTACCTGAGCGCCTCGGCGGAGGGCCCGCTGCACCTGGACGAGAAGCTCACCCGCGCCCAGTTCCAGCAGATGACCTCCGACCTGCTGGAGCGGTGCCAGGTCCCCTTCCGGAACGCCGTGAAGGACGCCGGCATCGAGATCTCCGGGATCGACCACGTCATCCTCGTCGGCGGCTCCACCCGCATGCCCGCCGTGGCGGACCTGGTGAAGGAGCTGACCGGCAAGGACCCGCACAAGGGTGTGAACCCGGACGAGGTCGTCGCGATCGGCGCCTCGCTCCAGGCCGGTGTGCTCAAGGGCGAGGTCAAGGACGTCCTGCTGCTCGACGTCACCCCGCTGTCCCTCGGCATCGAGACCAAGGGCGGCATCATGACCAAGCTGATCGAGCGCAACACCACGATCCCGACGAAGCGCTCCGAGATCTTCACGACGGCGGAGGACAACCAGCCGTCGGTGCAGATCCAGGTCTACCAGGGCGAGCGCGAGATCGCCGCGTACAACAAGAAGCTCGGCATGTTCGAGCTGACCGGTCTGCCCCCGGCGCCGCGCGGCGTCCCGCAGATCGAGGTGTCCTTCGACATCGACGCCAACGGCATCATGCACGTCACGGCGAAGGACCTCGGCACCGGCAAGGAGCAGAAGATGACCGTCACCGGCGGCTCCTCGCTCCCGAAGGACGACATCGACCGGATGGTCCGCGAGGCGGAGCGCCACGCGGAGGAGGACCACAGGCGCCGCGAGGCCGCCGAGGCCCGCAACCAGGGCGAGCAGCTCGTCTACCAGACCGAGAAGTTCCTCGCCGACCACGCCGACGGCACGGGCAAGGTCCCCGGTGAGATCAGGACCGAGGTCGAGACGGCGGTGACCGAGCTCAAGGAGAAGCTGAAGGGCGACGACACGGCGCAGATCCGCACGGCCGCGGAGCGGGTCGCGGCCGTCTCCCAGAAGCTCGGCCAGGCCGTGTACGCCGACGCCCAGGCCGCCCAGGCCGCGGGCGGCGCCCAGGCCGGCCCCGAGGGCGGCGAGGCGGGAGGCCGGGACGAGGACGAGGTGGTCGACGCCGAGATCGTCGACGAGGACGACCGGGCACGGCGCGGAGGTCCCGCGTGACGGCCGCCCGCGCCGGCGCTCCGGACGGGGCGCCTGCCCTGGTGGTCGAGTCGGCGGGGGACGGGCGGGCCGTCCTGGTGTTCGCCGGCGAGCTGGACGCGCACCGGGTGGGCGCGCTGGAGGAGGCGCTCGACGATCCCCGGCTGCGGGACGCCACCGTGTGGGAGCTGCTGATGCGCGACCTGACCCGCCTCGACCTGCCGTGCGCCTTCGCCCTGCTGCGGGCGGCCACCGTCCGCGACCCCCCGGCCGCCCTGCACGTGCGGGGGGCGCACCGCGCCGTCCGCCGGGCGCTGCGGGAGGCGGGCGCGGACGCGGTGGCGACGTTCGAGGGCTGAGCCCCCGCAGGCACCGCCCGCCCGCCCCGCCGCCACCGTCCGGACGTCCCGCCGCCACCGTCCGGACGTCCCAAGGCCACCGCCCGGACGGCGGGCGCGGCCCCGGCCGCGGGCGCGGCCTGAGTACGCGTACTCAGGCGCCCGAGCGCCCGTACGGGCACCGTGCGGGCATGAGCCCTCTGCCCTCCTCACCGCCCGTCGACCCCGGCTCCGCCGGTCCGCGCCGCCGCGAGCGGGCCCGCCGGGGCCCCGACGCCGCGGCCGGGTGCGTGCTGGTCCTGCTGGAGCTGACGGCCCTGGCGGTCATCCTTCTGGCCTGGCCCTTCCTCGACCACTTCGAACTGGACCCGCAGGCGCCGCGCAAGCCCTTCACCCTCTGGCGCTACCTCCCGGCGGTCGCGGTACTCGGCGGCCTGGTCCTGGTGGCGGCCGTCCTCGCCGCGCGGGCGCGCGCCGTGGTGACGGCCGTGTCCCAGACCGCCATGGGGGTGCTGATCGCGGCGGTGCTGCTGGGCGGGACGGCGCTCCAGCGGCACGAGGACGAGCGCGGCCGCCCCGTGCCCGCGCCGACCGGCGGCTTCTCCGGCTGCCGCAGCGGCGGCGACTCCGACGAGTGTCCCGGCGGGTGACCGGCAGGGGGCGAGCCCGGTCTCGCGGACGTGCGTCCGCCGCGGCGGGGGCCGATGATGTCCGTGGATCCCCCCTGTCCGGTTCACGAGAGGGACGGTGGCAGCAGTGGACACCGGCACCGCATCCACTCCCCCGGCGGACGGCGCCCCCGCCGGCGCGGAGAGCGCCGCTCGTGCCGCGCTGGCCGGGACGGGCGTGCACCTCATGCCCCCGCGCGGCGCGCTGGCCTGCCTGGGCGCGGACGCGGCCTCCTGGGCCGGTTTCGCGGCGCACTGGGCGGACCTGACGCAGGACGCGTACGCGGCCCGGCGCGGCACCCGCCGGCTCCGCCGCTACGGGCACTTCTCGCTCGCGACCGGGACCGGGGAGCTGCGGCTCCTGCCCCCCACCGGTTTCGTCCAGCCCGACGGCACCAATCCGCTCTACACGTCGGTGGACCGGCGTTTCGACCCGCTCACCGACGGCTTCGCCGCCGATCCGGTGCTGCTGCGGCTCATCGGTCTGCTGGGCCGGGTCGCGGGCGCCCTGGACTCCCCCGAACGGTGGAGCGTCAAGGTCCATCCCTTCCGCGTCGTCGCCACGGCGGACGGCGGAGGGGAGCCGACTCCGGAGGGCCGGCACCGCGACGGCGTCACCCTGGTGTCGTCGCTGCTCGTCGGCCGGGGGAACGCCACCGGAGGCGAGAGCACCGTCTACACCCCCGAGGGCGGGGAGATCCTGTCGGTCACGCTGCGCGAGCCGGCGAGCCTGCTCCTGTCCGACGACCGCCGCACCCTGCACGGCGTGTCGCCGGTCCGGCCGGTCGACCCCGCGCGCCCGGCCCACCGGGACGTCCTGGTGACGACCTTCGCCCCGGGCTGACCCCGCCGGGCCGCCCCCGGGCGCCCGGCCGGAGGCGTGTGCGCGGGCCCGGCGCGGTGGGCCCCGGCCGGGCACGCGCCGCTACGTCCCGCTCCGGGTGCGGCGGGGGATGAGCAGCCACGCCGCCACGGCGAGGGCGAGCGGCAGGAGGCTCACGACCACCATGGTGAGCCGCAGCCCGTCCGTGAAGTCCCAGCCGAGGTCGAGCCCGGACTGCCGGAGCAGGTTCGGGTCGTACCCGGCCGTGCCCGGACTGCGTGCCATCGCGCTGCGGGTGGCGTCCACGGCCTCCTCGGCCTCTGCCGCGGACAATCCGCGCTGCTGCGCGTCGTCCAGCCACTGCCGCTGGAAGAAGAGGTTGAGCAGGAGGACGAAGACGGCCGGGCCGAGGGCGTAGCCGCTCATGCCGAACGCCGGCTGGACCGAGGAGACCGCGCCGGACTTGCCCGGTGGGGCGGCGGAGAGGATCGTCTCGGCCACCGCGGCGGAGGCCACCAGCGAGCCGAGGTTGGTGGTCCAGGTGGCCAGGACGAGGACCCACAGGGGCATCGTGGGCGAGGCGGTGGCCGCCATCAGCAGCGCGCCGGCGACCAGCCCGAGGAGGCCCGCGATGAGGACGGGCCTCGGGGTGTACCTGCCGATCAGGTTCCCGGCGAGGACGACGATCCCCGCGATGGCCAGGGTGCCCGGCAGGTAGAGCAGGCCGATGGTGCTCTGCGGCAGCGTCAGGACGACACTGCCGAACTGCCCGAGGGCGAAGCTGAAGCCGGCGACCATGAAGTTGAGGACGAGACTGCCGAGCGCGGCCAGCGTGAACGGGGCGCTGCGGAACAGCGCCGGGTCCAGGACCGGTTGCGGCGTCCGGTGCTCGCGGACCACGAACAGCACGCCGGCGACCGCGCTGACCGTGAGCGGCACCCAGGTGCCGGGCCGGGAGAAGCCGTTCTCGGCCTCGGCGATGCCGTACACCAGGGTCAGCAGGGCGAGGCCGACCAGGCTGACGCCCGCCACGTCCACCTGCCGGCGCCGCAGCACGGGCGGCTCGGCGACGTACCGGAGCGTCAGCGCGAGCGAGGTCAGCGCCAGCAGCGGCGCGAGCAGGAACAGCCAGCGCCAGCCGACGGTGTCCACCAGCCACCCCCCGACGGAGGGGGTCACCCCGCACAGCACCGTCTCGACGGCCATGAAGATGCCGATGGCCTTCGGCCGCTGCGCCGCCGGCACCGAGCTCTTCAGCAGCGCCAGGGAGACGCCCAGGACCGCGGCCAGCGCCAGCCCGTCGAGCAGGCGCATCGCCAGCAGGAACGGATAGCCGGGCGACAACGCGGAGAGCAGGTTGACGAGGGTGCAGCCGACCAGCCCCACGACCAGGGTCCGCCGCAGCCCGAAGGCGTCCCCGAGGCTGCCCACGGCGAGCACGGCGGCGGCGATCACCAGCGTCGCCGCGCCCCCCAGGAACCCGACGGCGTCGGGCGGCACCTCCAGGGCCCGGCTGATCCGCGGCATGTTCAGGCTGAGGACCAGCGGGTCGACGGCCGTGATCGTGAAGGCGAGGGCGAGTCCCGTGATGATCGGGAGCATCGCGAGGGTGGAGGGCGGCTCCGCGCCCGACGACGACACAGCTGCACCTCCCGTACCGCGGGCGGGGCGGTGACCGCCCGATGACCGAACGTATCCCGCTCGCGCCCCCGGCGCTCCCTCCACGGGCCGGAGCCCCCGGCCCGGCACCTGTTCGGACCACCGGGCGCGGCGGTCCCGGCGGCCCGCCGGGCTCCGGCGCCGCGCGGCTCCCCGCCCCGCGCCCGAGCCCGCGCCGCCCCCGTCGCCCCCGTCGCCCGCGTCGCCCGCTCCGCACGGGGCCCGCGGACCGCCCCGCGGCGCCGGCCCCGCCCGCCCCGCCCGCCCCGCCGGTCGCGCGGGGCGCCGCCGTCGCCGCCGGGGCCGACCGGCCCGGGACCCGGGACCACTGGCCCCTGCCCCGTGACCGGACGGGCCGGGACCATGGCAGGGACGGAGCCGATCGGATGGGGCCGGGCACAGCCGTCCCGGACCACCGGGGACGTGATCGCGATGATGTTCTGGTACGACCACGATGTCAGCGGCTGGGGCTGGTTCGCCATGTCGTTCGGCATGATCGCGTTCTGGGTTCTGATCATCACCGTCGCCGTCCTGGCCCTGCGGACGGTCAGCCGCTCCTCCGATCGCCCGCCCGGCCCCGCCGGGTCCTGGCCCGAGCAGGTGCTCGCCGAGCGGTTCGCCCGCGGCGAGATCGACGAGGAGGAGTACCAGAAGCGGCTGCGCGCGTTGCGCGCCTCCGGCCGCCCCGGCGGACGGTGAGGTGCCCGTGACCGCGTGCCGGTGCCGTGGACCCGCGAAGCCGCGCCCGCCCGGCCGGGCGCCGCTCCCCCGCTCCACGCGCGCGCCGGACGGGTGCGCCGTTCCTCCGGCGCGGGCCCCGTCGGGGCAGACGGCGGACCGGTCGCCCGTGCCCGGGCCGCTGCCGGGCGGGGGTTCGCCCGCCGGATTCCGACACGGCCTGCCGGGGTGACGGCGATGCGCAGCCGTTTCGAACCCGACCGGCAGCTGACCACCCGCATGGTGGTCACGATGTTCCTGCTCGGTCTGGTGTACGTGGGGTTCGTCGCCGCGCTCATCGCGCTGCTCGACTCCCTCGTCCTGGTGATCGTCATCGCCGCCGCGGCGCTCGGGGCCCAGTACTGGTGCTCCGACCGGATCGCCCTGTACGCCATGCGCGGGCGGATCGTCACGGCCGAGGAGCAGCCGCTGCTGCACGGGGTCGTCGACCGGCTGTGCGCGACGGCGGACATGCCCAAGCCGCGGGTCGCGGTCTCCGACATGGACCTGCCGAACGCGTTCGCCACGGGCCGCGACGCGGACCACGCCGTGGTCTGCGTGACGACGGGCCTGATGCGCCGCCTGGAGACCGAGGAGCTCGAAGCAGTCCTCGCGCACGAGCTGTCCCACGTCGCCCACCGCGACGTGGCGGTGATCACCGTCGCCTCGTTCCTGGGCGTCATCGCCGGGCTGGTCGTCCGCTTCGCCTTCTACTCCCAGCTGTTCGGCGGGCGCGGCCAGCGGGACCAGAACGCCGCGGCCGTCCTCCTGGCCGTGATGGCGGTCTCCGCCCTCGTCTACGCCGTCAGCTTCCTGCTGATCCGCGCCCTGTCGCGCTACCGCGAGCTGGCCGCCGACCGGGCGGCGGCGCTGCTGACCGCCAAGCCCTCCGTCCTGGCGTCGGCCCTGACCAAGGTCAGCGGCGACATCGCCCGCATCCCCACCCAGGACCTGCGGACCGCGCAGGCGTTCAACGCGTTCTTCTTCACGCCGGCGCTCGGGCCCGGCACGGTGGTGGCGCGGATGTTCTCCACCCACCCCTCCCTGGAACGCCGGCTGGAGGCGCTCGCCAGGCTCTCGGCGGAGCTGGGCGAAGGCGGTGGGCCGGCCGGACCGGGCGGACCGGGCGGAGCGTGAGGAGGCGGGCCGATGGGTTTCTGGGACGCGCTGCTGGGCCGGAGCAGACCGGTCCGGCCCGACCTGGACCAGCTGTTCGCGCTGCCCTCGGCGGCGATCACGCTGCAGGCCGCCACCGGCTTCACCCCGACCGGAGCCGGCTCGGTGTGCTTCGCCGCGATCGAGGGCGGCGCCTTCGCCCGGATCCGGCAGGAGGTACGGGCGCTCCTGGAGGCCGACGCGGAACGCGGCGGCGCCCCGGTGGAGTTCAGTCGCGACGACTACGGCTACTCGTGGCTGCTCTCCCGCCGCCCACCGGACGACCTGCCGTCCCTGGTGGGAGACCTGCACGCGGTCAACACCTCGCTGGAGGACGGCGGCTTCGGCCCGCACCTGCTCTGCTCGCTGGTGGCCTTCCACGACGCCGAGGCGCGCCGGCTCGCGCTGGTCTACCTCTACAAGCGGGGCGGCTTCTACCCGTTCGCCCCGCTCCCCGGCGACCGGCGGGACAACGCGCTGGAGCTCCAGGTCAGGGCCGTGCTCCAGGAGGACCTGCGCATCGAGCCGGACCCGAGCCGCTGGTTCCCGCTGTGGGGCGCCCCCGGCCTGTGACGAGGGGCGACCGCCGGCCGGTGCCGGTCACCCGCCTCCCGCCGCCGCGGTCGTACCGGGCGGGCTCCCGCCGCGGCCGAAGCGTACCGGCACACCCCTGCGCGCATCTGGTTCGCACGTGCGCGGCAGCCGTCCCGCGCCCGGGCGCGGGACGAGGAAAGGACGGCTCCGGTTGTCCTCCTGCGGGAGGAAGTCCGCCCAGCCCTCAGAAGGACACGGCTCGGCGGAACCCCGGCATACGCTCGACTGCGCCGCCCCTCCGCGCGGCCCCGTCCGTTCCCCCACCCGGAGCTTCCCCCCTTGATCACCCCCGGCCCCCGGCGGCACCGCCGCGCCATCGCCGCCGCCACCGCGGCCCTCCTCGCCTCGATCCCACTCTCCGGCTGCGGGCCCGGCGACCGGCGGCAACGGGACGACGCCGTCCCCGCGGCCCTGCGCCCCTTCTACGAACAGGAACTCCGGTGGGAGCCGTGCGGCGAGCAGCAGTGCGCCACGCTCGACGTCCCCATGGACTACACCGCCCCCGGCAACGGCAGGACTTTCACCCTCCCCCTCATCCGCGCCACCGCCGGGAACAGGGACCGGCGGATCGGCTCACTGGTCTTCAACCCTGGCGGGCCGGGTGAATCCGGTGTCGCGATGCTGAGGGACGGCGGGATCGAGACGTTCGGCGAACGTCTGCGCGAACGGTTCGACATCGTCGGCTTCGACCCGCGTGGTGTCGGGGGCAGCCGGCCGGCGATCGACTGCGGCGCCGACGACGAGGCGGAGCCCACCGGGGAGGCGGACGAGGCGGACAGCGGGCCCCACACCCTGCACCCGGCGACCGCCCGACAGCGAGCGGCCGCGCTGACCGCGGCGGAGCAGACGGCCGCCGCCTGCCGCGAGCACAGCGGCGCCATCCTGCCGCACGTCGGAACCACCGACGCGGCCCGGGACATGGACGTACTCCGCGCCGCGCTCGGCGACGCCGGGCTCAGCTACCTGGGCTGGTCCTACGGCACCTCCCTGGGCACCGCCTACGGGGAGCTGTTCCCCCGGAAGGTCCGCGCCATGGTGCTCGACGGGGCCATCGACCCGTCCCTCACCTGGTCCCAGCGGGCCCTCAGCCAGGCGAGAGGCTTCCGCGAGGCGGTGGACGACTACGCGGAGCACTGCTCCGACGTCGTCGGCGAGGCGTGCCCCGCCGGCACCCCCGAGGCCGTCCGGGGACTCCTCAAGCGGCTGTACGAGGCGACGGCCGACCGCCCCCTCCCCGTCGAGGACAGCGAGTGGGGCCTGGACACCGCCACCCTGCACAGCGCCGTCACGACCTCCATGTACACCCCCGAGGAGCAGTGGGAGCCCCTGTCCCTCGCCCTCGGCGAGGCCGACCGCGGCGACGGGTCCCGCCTCGCCGCGATCGCCGCCGGCGAACCCCCCGCGGAGGACGAGCAGAACGCCGAGGAGGAGAGCCCCGCCACCGACGACGAGACCGTCGACAGCACCGGCGACGCCGACAGCGCCCTGACCGCCGTCAACTGCGTGGACATCCCCCACCCGAAGGACCCGCGGGAGTACTGGGAGGCGCTCGACGAGGCCCACCGCGCCGAGGGCGACCACGGCTCCGACGCCGTCGTCGCCGCGCTCGGCTGCAAGGGCTGGCCGCAGGCCGGCCCCGGCCCCCACCGAGTGCGGGCCGACGGGCTCCCTCCCGTACTGGTCGTGGGCACCACCGGCGACCCGTCCACGCCCTATCACGAGGCGCAGAGCCTCGCCCGGCAGCTCCCGCACGGCATGCTGCTGACCTACGAAGGGCTCGGCCACACCGCGTACGGACGCGCCGGCGCGTGCGTGGACACGGCCGTGGACGCGTACCTCGTCGACCTCACGCCGGTGGAGCCGGGTAAGACCTGCTGAAGCCGACCGCGCCGCCCGAAGCGCTTCACGTCTCGGACGCGGAGCGGGGGCGGCGGGGGCGGCGACATCGGACCGGCGACCACCCGGCCGGAGCACGCCGGATCGGGGGCCGGACAAGCCCTGGCAGGCGGCCGCTGCGTGATCGACGCGCCGGCGCAGGCGTGCCGCGTCGACACTGGGCGGGACACCGAACTGGCGCTTGTACTCCCGGCTGAACTGCGAGGGGCTGTCGTACCCCACCCGGTGGCCGACGCCGGTCACGTCGTGCGGCCGGTTGGCCATCATCAGCCGCGCCGCCTGCAGCCGGATCTGCTTCTGGAACTGGATCGGGCTCATCGCCGTCACCGCATGGAAGTTCCGGTGGAACGCGGAGACGCTCATCCCGGAGGCACGCGCCAGGTCCTCCACCCGGAAGGCCTTGGTGTGGTTGTCCCTGATCCAGCCGACCGCCCGGGTCACGTGGTTCAAGCCGCTGTCGGCGAGGCCCAGCTGACGGACCGCCTCACCCTGTTCCCCCGTCATCAGCAGCCAGAGGATCTCCCGCTTGAGCAAAGGGACCAGCACCCGGCGGTCGCGCGGCCGGTCCAGCAGACGCAGCAGGCGGACGACGGCGTCGATCAACTCGGCCGATGCCTCGCTGACCGTGATCCCCGGCCGGGGCGGCCCACTCGACCGCGGCAGGTCGCCCGGCCCGGCCCGCAGCATCAGCTCCGCGATGACGGCCGGCTCCAGTTTGCGCATGCCGATCCAGCAGGTCGCGCAGCTCGTCGAGGGACATGCCCCCACCTCACCACGGACCGGCACGCTCCCGCCCTCGGGAGAGAGGATCGTGCAAGGGCCCGCGCAGATCGTGTGGACGCCCCCGTGGCGCGTGAGGGACGCCCGCGAACCGCGGGCACCTCCTATTCTCCGGGGTCCTCGTACTCGGCGATCAGCTGACCGCGGGCGATGGCGTGGAAGCGGAGATGGAAGCCGACGAGGGCCGGCGCCGCGTCCGCGTCCGGTCCGAGCTTCTCCCGGTCCACGGCGTAGACCGTGAAGACATAGCGGTGCGGACCGTCGCCCGGCGGCGGCGCCGCCCCGCCGAAGCCCCTGCTGCCGTAGTCGTTCCGTGCCGTCAGGGCACCCTTCGGCAGCCGGCCGGAGTCCCCGGTCCCAGCCCCGGACGACAGTTCCGTGACGTGTGCCGGAATGTCGAAGACCGTCCAGTGCCAGAACCCGCTGCCGGTCGGAGCGTCCGGGTCGTAGCAGGTGACCGCGTAGCCAAGGGTTCCCGCCGGCCCCTTCGACCAGCTCAGGTGGGGCGAGGAGTTGCCCTTCGCGTACACGTGCTCGTCCGGCAGTGGCCCGCCGTCCGTCAGGTCCTGGCTACCGACGACCAGTTCGGGGACGGGCGGGTGGAAGTCGTGCGGCAGCGGACGTCGCGTACCCGGTTCGCTCGTTGCTGACTGCCTCGCAGAACACGGTTGGAGTCGCCCGAGTGGGCGTGGTCCCCATCCGAGCACGCATCGGGTGACGGCAGCCGCCCGGCGGGAGGACCGTGCACGGAGCCGCGATCTTCGTGAACGCGTCCGGTTCCTCCGCGGGCCGGGGAACCCGGGGGCACGCCGGACGGGGACCGCACGGGCGGCGGCGGGCAGGGGATCCCGCCCACTGCCGCGGGCGTGGACGGCCAGAGCGCGTGGCGGCTACGCCGACGTCTCGCCGCCGGTTACGCGGGCCCCGCCGCCCGCGCGGACGCGCTCGAGTACGGCGGCGTGCAGCTGCGCGATGCCGCCCGGTGCCACGGACACGGGGCTTCCGGTCAGGGTGTACCACTCGTCCGCGTCCTTGTACTGGACCAGGACGACGGCCCGGCCGTCCGCGAGAGGGCGGGTGGCGACCGTCAGCTCACCCGTGATGACGCCGACCTCATCGGTCATCGCGCCGCCGGGACCGGCCTTCACGTCGTCCAGGTGGGCGTCCGGGCCAGGGAGGGAAGTGTGGGTCATGAGGAGCAAGTGTCCAGCATCCGCCCCAGCATGCCCTTCTCCGCCACGGTCACCGACAGCTCGTACGTGGCCTTGACCGAAGTCCAGGCCCGGGCGTAGGTGCACCAGTAGGTCCTGGACGGTGGCTGCCACTCGTCGGGGCCCTGGTCCCCCTTGGAACGGTTGGAGCCGGCCGAGACGGCGATGAGCTGCGGGTGGGTGAGGTCGTTGGCGAACTCCTTGCGCTTCTCCTGCGTCCACCGGTTCGCCCCGGACCGCCACGCGTTGGCCAGGGGCACGACGTGGTCGATGTCCAGGTCCGCCGCGTCCTTGAACGTCAGGTCGTCGTAGGCACTGGTCCAGGTCCCGGACACCGCCCGGCACTGGCCGTCTCGCCGGACGTCCGCGCCGTCGCGGTGCAGCACCGTCTCACGGGTGTTGCAGTTCTCCCCTTGAGAGACCCAGTGCGGGAAGCGGTCACGGCTGTACCCGGACATCGAACCGTGCGCAGCGACCTTCAGCCCCGCGAGCTGCGCACGCGCCTGCCCGGCGGCAGGCACTCCGGGCAGCGTCCCGTCCGACGCCGAGGCACCGCCGGACGCGGCACTGCGCGCCGGGGAGGGCTTCGCGTCCCCGGTGCCAGAGGACGTGGCACCGCCCTCCGTGGAGCATCCCGCCACAGCCAGCAGCAACAGGGCCGCCGCCAAACCCGCTCTGCACGCCGCCTTCTGATGCCCCATGACCTGGTGCCCTCCCTCAGGGTGATCCCGCACGCCGAGCAGCGTATCTGTTCGATTCCGGTGCCCCGCCCATCCGGTCGACCCGTCGTACGCCGCACACGGCCCGCGAGGAGACGGCGGCCGGCACCGGAGTACGGCGGGGGCCACCTCCATGGGCCGCACGGTGGGAAGCGCCGTCCCCGCGCGCTCACGGCCATGGGGGTGCTCAGCAGCCGGCAGGGGGCCGCTGAGCCGGGACCGGGCACCGTGGAGGTCACACGGGGCCGCTCACTCGCGGGACGTCACGCGCCGGCGGAACGCGCGCAGCCGCCCGCCTGGGCACCCCGGGCGACCGGGAGGCAGCATGCCCTGGCTCACGGCCCACATGGATACGCTCGGCCACCTCTTGGCGGGCGCCGGTGACGACGGCGGCCAGGCGCTGCTCACGATGGTGACGAGTCGGCCCTGGCAAGGGTTCGACCGCTCTGCAGGGAACACACTGGTTGCTCCCTGGCTCTCCCGCGCCGAGGCCGACCACACCGCGCAGCCGTTCCTCACCGCCGCCCTGAAAGGCATGGATCCCGTGCTGCCGCCGGCTGGACAAGGCCGAACCCACCTGGCCACCATCGGCAGGCGCTCCCTCCACGTTGCCGGCTTGTGACCTGTGGCGTGCCTTGACTGGGCCGAGAAGCGTCGCAGGACCTGGAGACTGGCCCCCAAGAATGATCAAGGGGCCGTTCCAGATTGCTCTGAAACGGCCCCTTGACCTGCGACTTCGAAAAGTCGGGACGACAGGATTTGAACCTGCGACCCCTTGACCCCCAGTCAAGTGCGCTACCAAGCTGCGCCACGTCCCGTTGCCCGTCTGACCTGGGGTTTCCCCCGGCCCGGCGTGCATGAGAACAATACCCCACTCCCGGCGATGATCACTAACCGCTTTGCGGGGCGCGTGTCCGGGCGCCAGGGGCGTGCGCCCCGGGCGCTTGCCTCACCGTTCGCACCCCTCGGCGCAACCGGGCGCCGGGCCCGTCTTCGGCCATCCGGCATCCGGACGGGCGCCGTCCGCGTCGTACGCCATGATCCCCCGCTCCTGCCGCCCTGCGGCTGGTCGGACGGGGGGTCGGCGTGCGGGGCCCGATCCGCCCCGCGCGGCCACCGGACCACGCCCGCGGCACGCGGAGCGCAGCTGTACGGGAGGAACGGCTTCGGAGGGCTGGCCAGGCGGCGCGAGGCGCCGCACAGTCTCAGCAGACCCCCTGAACGCTCTTTGAGACAACGTCACAGAACCGTGTTGAACCGCTTCCGGGAGATCCACACCATGGGGTGTCCGTCTACTCGGGACGCAACCACTACCGATGCACCACCTGCTCGAACACCCGCCCGAGCAGGCGTTCCGCAGAGGAGGGCTCGCATGGACGGCTACTTCGCCGCTCAGCCGCACCACCGACTCAGGCAGCACGTGAGGGACTTCGCGGAGGCGGAGGTGAGACCGCGCGTCCCCGCCATGGAGGAGTCCCGCTCCGTGCACCACGAGCTGTCCCGGCTCATCGCCCGCCAGGGCTGGCTGGGCGCGACCATCGGCACCGACTTCGGCGGGATGGGCATCGGCCATCTCGGCAAGACCGTCATCATCGAGGAGCTGTCGCGGGTGAGCGCGGCCATGGGCGCCATGGTGCAGGCGTCCCAGCTCGGCGCGGCGAAGATCCTGCACTTCGGGAGCGAGGTGCAGAAGAAGACCTGGCTGCCGCCGATAGCCGCCGGAGAGTGCCTCCCCACGATCGCCGTGACCGAGCCGGAGTCCGGCGGCCATGTCCTCGGCATGGCCGCCACCGCCGTACGCGACGGCGACGACTACGTGCTCAACGGCCGCAAGGTGTTCGTCGGCAACAGCCACGTGGGCGACCTGCACGGCGTCGTCGTCCGTACCGGACCCGGCGCCAGGGGGCTGAGCGCCTTCCTCGTGGAGGCCGGGCGGCCGGGCTTACGGGTCGGGCCCGAGCAGCCGACGATGGGCCTGCACGGCTTCGGCTTCGGGGAGCTGTTCTTCGAGGACTGCCGGGTGCCGGCCGCCAACCGGCTCGGGGAGGAGGGCGACGGGCTGGCGGTCGCCTACTCCTCCAGCGTGCTGTACGGGCGGGCCAACCTGACGGCCGTCTCCCTCGGGCTGCACCAGGCGATCCTGGAGGAGACCACCCGCTTCTGCGAGGAGCGCACGCGGTACGGCGAGCCGCTGCACGCGCTGCCGTCGGTCAGGCTCAAGCTGGGCAGGCTCCAGTCGCGGCTGATGACCGCCCGCCTCACCGCCTACCACGCCGTGCACCTGCTGGACCGGGGGCTGCCGTGCGACGCGGAGCTGATGAACGCGAAGCTCGTCAACGTCGAGTGGGCGATGGACTCGGCGCGCGACGCGATGGAGATCCACGCGGCGGCCGGCCTCTTCACGGACCGGCCGGTCGAGCGCTATCTGCGGGACGCCCACCACATGTTCGCCCCCGCCGGGACCTCCGACGTGCAGCTGCTGCGGCTCGCGGAGGCGGCGCTCGGCACGGCGAAGGGCCAGTGGTCCGAACGGCTCGCCGACGCCGTACGCCTGGAGTCCGTGCCGTAGCGGGACGCGGCCGCCCCCGCCTCCGGACCGCCGCCGCGAGGCGGGGGCGGTCCGGAGGCGGGGGCTCGGCGGTGGGGGCTCGGCGCTGGGGCTCAGAGGCGGCGGGCGTCCTCCCTGCGGTGGATCTGCTCCACCAGCTCCGCCGCCAGCGACTTGATGGTCTCCAGGCCGGGGCGCCCCCACGGGCGCGGCTCGGTGTCCACGACGCAGACCGTGCCGAGGGTGGTGCCCGTGCGGTCGATGAGCGGCGCGCCCATGTACGAGCGGATGCCGATCTCGTCCACGACCGGGTTCCCGGCGAACCGCGGGTAGTCGCAGACGTCCTCCAGGACGAGCGCCTTGCGGCGCACCACCACGTGCGGGCAGTAGCCGTGGTCGCGGGCCATGTAGCGGCCGACCGCCCCCTGCGCGGCGAGGTCCGCACCGGAGCGGGTGCCCGAGTGGGTGCCGGTCGGGGTGTGCAGCCCGGCGAAGAACTGCCGGTTCTCGTCGATGAAGTTGACCATCGAGTAGGGCGCACCGGTGACCTCGGCGAGCCGGTCGGCGAACGCGTCGAACGCGGGATCCGGGTGCTCCCCCAGGCCCAGTTCGCGCAGCCGCCGCACTCGGGCGGGCGCCTCCCGGTCGACGGGCGTCAGGAGGAGGTGTCCGGTCGGGTCGTACGTCATGCGGATGCTCCGTAGCTCGGCGCCGGTGCCGGGGCCGGGTTGGTGGCCAGCAGGTACTGGACGAGGGTGACGAGGGTCTGGACGCCGGAGACGGCGATCCGGGCGTCGCACAGCACGACCGGCACCTCCGGTCTGAGGTCGACGGCGGCGCGGACCTCTTCGGGGTCGTAGCGGTGGGCGCCGTCGAACTCGTTCACGGCGACGACGAAGCGGATGCCGCGCCGCTCGAAGAAGTCGACCGCCGAGAAGGACTCCTGGAGGCGGCGGGTGTCGGCCAGGACGACCGCGCCGAGAGCGCCCTCGGACAGCTCGTCCCACATGAACCAGAAGCGCTCCTGGCCGGGGGTGCCGAACAGGTACAGCACGTGCCGCGGGTCGAGCGTGATGCGGCCGAAGTCCATGGCGACGGTGGTGGTGGTCTTCGACTCGACCCCGTCGAGGCTGTCGGTGGCGGCGCTGACCTGAGTGAGCACCTCCTCGGTGCTGAGCGGTTCGATCTCGCTCACGGCTCCGACGAACGTCGTCTTCCCGACGCCGAAACCGCCCGCGACCAGGACCTTCAGGGCGGTAGGGAAGACGTCCCCGGCCGCGGTCCGGCGTTCAGAGCCGTCGTCGTAGGCCATCGAGCACTGCCTCCAGCAGGGAGCGGTCGGTCGAGTCGTGGTGGTGGCGGGGCTGGCGGGCGGTCAGGGCGCCGCAGTCGACCAGGTCCGAGAGCAGCACCTTCGTGACGACCGCGGGCAGCCGCAGGTGGGCCGCGATCTCCGCGACGGACGTGGGTCCGTGGCAGAGGCCGAGCGCCGTGGTGTGCTCGGGCCCGAGGGGCGCCGGCGGCGGCGCTCCCGTGGCCATGACGAGGGACAGCAGGTCGAGCGCGGCGGTGGGCCGCGTCCGGCCGCCGCTGACCGTGTACGGGCGGATCAGGCGGCCGGCCGCGTCGTCGAGCCACGGCCTGTCCTGGCGGTACGGCATGGCTCAGCGCCCCAGCGGGCCGGGCGCCGCCGCGTGCCGGGCGGGGGTGACGAGGTACGGCCGTACGCTCTTGACCAGCATCGCCATCTCGTACCCGAGGACCGCGGCGTCGGCCTCGCGACCGGCGACGACGGCGAGGCAGGTGCCCGAGCCGGCGGTGGAGACGAACACCAGGGTGCGGTCGAGCTCCACGACCACCTGGCGGACCTCGTCACCCTCGCCGAAGCGGGCCCCGGCACTGCGGCCGAGCGAGTAGAGGCCCGAGGCCAGGGCGGCCATGTGGTCGGCGCTGTCCGGGTCGAGGCCGTGCACCGACTTCACCAGGCCGTCCGAGGAGAGCAGAACCGCGCTGCGGGTGTGCGGGACCCGCTGGACCAGGCCGGTGAGCAGCCAGTCGAGATCGGGGGCGTGGCCGCTGGGCACATCGCTCGCCATGGTGCATCTACTCCTTGTGGGCTTCGTCGTGGTGGCGCCGCGGTGCGGCGGGGCTGGGCGCCGGGGTCCGCGGCAGATCGCGGCCCGCCGCCGGGGAGGTGAGCGGGAGGGCCGCGGGGAAGGGCTGCGGGGCGGTGGCCGGGGAGGGCCGCGGGGGCGGGTCCGCGAGGGCGGCGGGCGGCGGGGGCGGCTCCGGCATGGACTCGGCCAGGCCGATGCCGCGCTGGAAGGCCGCCATCAGCCCCGGATCGTGCAGGGTGTCGTCGTCGTGGCGGCGCCGCACCGGTTCGCCGCGCAACTGCGGCACGAGGTGCTCCTGGGCGCGCCGCTTGGGCAGCCGGGGGCGCGCGCCCCGGCCCGCGCCGGGGTCCTCGACGGATGGCCCGGCGGGCCGCGCTCCCCGGTGGTACGTGCCGGGGTCCGGGGCGCCGGGAGCGAGGGTGCCCGGGTCGGGGACGGCCGGGTCGTGGGCGACCGGGTCGGGGACGGCCGGGTCGGCGGGGGTGTGCGGGCCGGGGGCGTGTGTGCCGGGTCCCGGGGCGCTCGGCTCCGCGGGGGGTGGTGCGCCGGGGTCGCCATGGGGGTGCGCGCCGGGGAGCGGCGGGTGGTCGGTGGCGGCGTGCCGCGGCGGCGGCTGCGGCGGCCCGGAGGGGTGGTGCGCGGGGTGGTGCGCGGGGTGGGCGGCGGCCGGGCCGGGGTGGTCGGGGCCGTCCGGCTGCCGGGGGCCGGGGAGGGCGCCGGGGCCCGCCTGCCGCGGGGTGCTCCGCGTCGGCTCGGGGGGCGTGCGGTCCCGGTGGTCCGCTTCCGCCCGCGGCGCCCGGTCCGCGGAGGCCGGCCGGTCGGACGCGGCGGGGTGGGGCTCCGGGGCGGGGGTGGCCGGGGCGGGGGCGCGGGGCGGCTCGGGGCGGCCGGTCCGTTCGGCGGGTCCGGTGCGTCCTCCGCGTACCGGGAGGGGCTCGGGCGCCGGGCGGGGGGCGGCGTGGCGCGGGCCTCCCGCGGGACGGGCACCCGGACCCGCCGTGAGCGGCGCCCGTACGGGGTCGGGGGCCTGGTGGTGGGCGGAGGGCCCGTGCGCGGCGGCGGGCCCGTGCGCGGCCGGGGCCTCGTGCGCGATGGCGGGCTCGTACGCGGCCGGGGCCTCGTGCGGGGCCGGGGCCTCGTGCGGGGCCGGGGCCTCGTGCGGGGCCGGGATCGCGGCCGGAGCCGGGGCTCCCGGTACCGGCCCGGCTTCCGGGCCGGGCTGCGCGCCGGCGGCGTCCGTGGCCGCCGGACGGCCGGACTGGTGCGGGTTGGCCGGGTCGGCGCCCAGCAGGCCCTGCGGGATGACCAGGACGGCCTGCACCCCGCCGTAGATGTTGGACTGGAGCCGCACGGCGATGCCGTGCCGGCGGGCCAGGGCGGAGACGACGTACAGCCCGATCCGGCCGTCCTGGAGCAGGCGGGCCACGTTGACCTGGTCCGGGTCGCAGAGCAGCGCGTTCATCTTCTCCTGCTCGGCGACCGCCATGCCCAGGCCCCGGTCCTCGACCTCGACGGCGAGGCCGGCCGTGACGTACTGGGTGCGCAGCAGGACCGAGGTGTGCGGGGCCGAGTACAGGGTGGCGTTCTCGACCAGCTCGGCCAGGAGGTGGATGACGTCGGCGACGGCGTGGCCGCGCAGGGTGCCGTCGATGGGCGGGACCAGCTTCACGCGCGGGTACTGCTCGACCTCCGCGATGGAGGAGCGAAGCACCTCCGTCATGCTGACCGGGTTCGACCACTGGCGGCGGGCGATGGCGCCGCCCAGGACCGCGAGGTTCTCGGCGTGGCGGCGGATGCGGGTCGCGAGGTGGTCGATGTGGAAGAGGCCCTTGAGCAGTTCGGGGTCCTCGACGGCGTTCTCCAGCTCGT
The DNA here is from genome assembly GCF_008704425.1 of Streptomyces fradiae ATCC 10745 = DSM 40063. Lineage (NCBI taxonomy): Bacteria > Bacillati > Actinomycetota > Actinomycetes > Kitasatosporales > Streptomycetaceae > Streptomyces > Streptomyces fradiae. Next base: position 6,190,401 of record NZ_CP023696.1, on the reverse strand, counting down.
CGAGGAGCTGGATCTCGCGGTGGACGAGGGACTGCAGGCGCCGGGCGAGGTTGACGAAGACCTCGACCTTCTGGGCGTTGCCGACGCTGCTGGAGAGGCGGAACGCCTGGACGACGGTCGCGACGGCGGCGTCCTGGGCGCGGCCGAGCTCGTGGGCGAGCAGGTCGAGGTCGTCGCCGGCGGGCGCGGCCGGCGGGGCCTGCCGGGCCGGGGGGCGCTCGCCGCGGCGCAACTGCTCGACGAGGTCGCGCAGTTCGCTCTGGCCTCGCGCGGCGCTGCGGCGCAGGGCGCTGCACCGGTCCAGGACGGAGCGGGCGGCGCGGTCGGCGCCGAGGGCCGCGGCCGTCACGGCGGCCACCGCGAGGGCGGCGGCGCACGTGAGCACCGTCCAGAGCGCGGGGGTCGGCCGGGCGCCGGTGGAGTACAGGGTGAACAGCACCGCGCCGGTGCCGCCGAGCGCGGTCACGGCGGCGGGCAGCACCGCGACGCGCCGGAGCCCCGGTCGTATGCGGGCGTCGGGCGGTGGCGGCACGGGATGCGGCCTGCCGTGCTGCGGCTGGGGACGGGGGCCCGTCCGGCCGTGGCGTCCGCCGCCCTCTCGGCGGTCGGGCCGCGCGGCGGGGGCGCGAAGTGGAGACATCGGTGTCCTTGGTACGTGGGGCCCAGGGAATCGGCGTGTTTCGGTATCAAACGGGTGTACGGCATCGGAGGGAGGGGGCCGGGCCGCTCGTCCGATCAGCCGACCGTTGATGACCGGCAACACACGGTAGTCGTCCACGGTTCCTGTGTGCGGCGCTGTCGTCAAACTCGCCCGTAGAACGTCCCGCTCTGGTATGAGGGCTCGCACGGCCGCCCGATAGCGCGCTCCGGCCGCGTGCCGCCCGCGGCGGGCGGCCGTCGCCGGGCCGTCGCCCCGCTGACGCCGGCCGCCGCCGGGCCGCCTGACTGCCGCCTCCGTGTCGTCGGGGGCCTCGACATGCCGGGGGCGGCCCGCCGTGCCTACGGTGAGCGAGGAGATCGCCGCCGGGGAGAGGAGCCGCCCATGCCGGTCGTCGAGAGCCCGCTGCGCGGGCGGACCGCCGTCGTCACCGGGGCGGCCCGCGGCCTGGGCGCGGCGGTGGCGCGGGAACTCTCCCTCAGGGGCGCGCGGGTGGCGCTGCTCGGGCGCGAGGAGCGGACGCTCGCGCGGGTCGCGGAAACGCTGCCCGGCGACTGCGCGTGCTGGGAGGTCGACGTCACGGACGACCGCGGACTGGCCCGTGTCGGCGAGGACATCCGGGTGCGCCTCGGTGCCCCCTCCGTGGTGGTCGCCAACGCGGGCGTGGCCGAGGGCGGCCCGTTCGCCGAGTCCGACCCCGAGGTGTGGCGCCGGGTCATCGAGGTGAACCTCGTCGGCAGCGCCGCCACCGCCCGGACGTTCCTCGGGGACCTGTTCGCCACCTCCGGCTACTTCCTCCAGGTGGCGTCGCTCGCCTCCATCGGCGCGGCGCCGATGATGAGCGCGTACTGCGCCTCGAAGGCGGGGGTCGAGTCGTTCGCGCACGCGCTGCGGGCCGAGGTGGCGCACCGGCGCGTGGGCGTCGGCATCGCCTACATCAACTGGACGGACACCGACATGGTCCGCGACGTCGACCGGTACGCGGTGCTGCGCGAGCTGCGCGGCCACATGCCCCCGCCGGCGCGCAGGGTGTTCCCCGCCGCGTACGTGGCGGGGCGGCTGGTCACCGCGATCGAGCGGCGGCGCCCCACGGTCTACGTCCCGCGCTGGCTGCGGTCGGCGCAGCTCGTGCGCGCCGCGCTGCCCGCGGTGGTGACGATGGTGTCCCGGCGCGAACTGCCGCGCCTCGCGGCCGTGCACCCCTTCGAGCCCACCGGTCTGCTCGGCGCCGGCGGGCGGGCGGCCTCGCGCCCTCGCGGGTGAGCGTGCGGGGCCGGTGCCCGCCGATCGCGCCGCGACCGTCCGGGCGGCGGCCGTCCGGGCGGCGGCCGTCCGGGTGACGGTGCATCCGCGGGCCGGCGCGGCGGTGAAGTGCTCGCGTGTGTGCCGCGGGCGCCGGGCGGTGCCCGTCCCGGGTAGTGCTGGTACGCGCCCCCTGGGCGCCGCCCGGCGTACCGGCCGCGGGCGCGGGACCTCTCCCGTGCGCCTCGCGCGCCCCCGGCGCGCACCGGCCGGGCGCGCTCGCGCCGGTGGCGCACGCGTGGCGGGACGGCCCGTGCCGCGGCGTCCCGCGCGGTCCGGGCCCGGAATCCGCCACCGCCACCGCCCCCGTCCCCTCCCCTCCCCTCCTCTCCCGACAGGAGTGACGACATGACCCGCGCGGTCGTCCTGTTCACCTCCGACCTCCGGCTGCACGACCACCCGCCGCTGCGTGCCGCGCTCGCGGCGGCCGACGAGGTCGTGCCGCTCTTCGTCAGCGATCCGGGCGTGCGCAGAGCGGGGTTCGACGCCCCGAACCGGCGGGCCTTCCTCTCCGACTGCCTGGCGGACCTGGACGCGTCGCTGCGCCGGCGCGGCGGCCGGCTCGTCGTGCGCGACGGCCCGGTGGCGCGGGAGGTGGCCGCGGTGGCCGCCGAGTGCGGGGCGTCCGAGGTGCACATGGCGGCGCCGGTGAGCGGCTACGCCCACCGCAGGGAGGAGCGGCTGCGCGAGGCCCTCGGCGCGGGCGGGGTGGCCCTCCACGTGCACGACGGCACGGTCACCGCGGTGGCGCCCGGCCGGGTGACGCCGGCGGGCTCCGACCACTTCGCGGTCTTCACCCCGTACTTCCGCCGCTGGTCGGCCGAGCGGCTGCGCGACCCCCTGCCCCCGCCGCGCTCCGTGCGTGTGCCCGGTGGGGTGCGCGGCGAGCCGCTGCCGTCCCGCGACGCCGTGCCGGGGGTCTCGCCGGACCTCCCCGAGGGCGGCGAGACGGCCGGCCGGGAGCGGTTCCTGCGCTGGGCGCGGTCCGGGATGCCGGCGTACGAGGAGCGGCACGACGACCTGGGGGGCGACGCGACGTCGCGGCTCTCGCCCTACCTGCACTTCGGCGCCCTGTCGGCGGCCGAACTGGTGGTGCTGGCCAGGGAGCGGGGCGGCCCCGGGGCGGAGGCGTTCGTGCGGCAGCTGTGCTGGCGGGACTTCCACCACCAGGTGCTGGCGGCCCGCCCCGAGGCGTCCGTACGCGACTACCGCAGCCGCGGCGACCGGTGGCGGGGCGAGGAGGACGCGGCGGAGGACATCGCCGCCTGGCGGGAGGGCCGCACCGGCTACCCGGTCGTCGACGCGGCGATGCGCCAGCTGCGCCACGAGGGCTGGATGCACAACCGGGCCCGCCTGCTGGTGGCGAGCTTCCTGACCAAGACGCTCTACGTCGACTGGCGGATCGGCGCCCGCCACTTCCTCGACCTCCTGGTCGACGGCGACATCGTCAACAACCAGCTCAACTGGCAGTGGGTGGCCGGTACGGGCACCGACACCCGGCCGCACCGGGTCCTCAACCCGGTCGTGCAGGGCAAGCGCTTCGACCCGCGGGGCGTCTACGTACGGCGGTGGGTGCCGGAGCTGCGGGACGTGGAGGACGCGCGCGTGCACGAGCCGTGGCGCCTTCCGGCAGACCGGCGGGCCCGTCTCGACTACCCCGAGCCGCTGATCGCGCTCTCCGACGGGCTGGCGCGCTTCAAGCACGCCCGGGGCCGCGACTGACGCCGGGCGCCCCCGGCGGCGCGGGCGCTCCGGGCGCTCCCGGCGCTTCCGCGCCGCCGCGCCGCCGCGCCGCCCGGCCCGCGGGGCTCCCCGCCCACCCGGCTCCGGGCCACCCGGTCCCCGGTCCCCGGCCCCCGGGACCCGTCCGCGGCCCCTCCCGCACACCGGGGGCGGCGCACCGCCATGGCAGTGCCGCCGTTGCTCCGTCGGGGTGACGGTTCTTCGGATCGCCCGCGGACCGGGCAGGAATCAGCGCATCCGTTCACGGGCACACGGCCGAAGCACTGCTGTGCGAGTGACCGACAGGGAGAAGAGGTTGTGCATGCTGGGACTGCGGCCCACCGCGGCTGAACCGGTCAGGCCGGTCGACGGTCCGCTCACAGCCCGCGACGCCGCACGGGCCGTCGAGACGGAGCTGCTGCGCGTCCTCGACGAGAACCTGCGCCGGGCCCGCGACACCGACCCGGTGTTCGCCCGCGACGTCGCCGAGCGCGTCGCCGCCCTGGTCCGGCGCGGCGGGAAGCGGCTGCGGACGGCGTTCGCGTGGTGCGGCTGGCGGGCCGCCGGCGGATCGGGGTGCGCGGCCCAGGTCGTGCGCACGGGCGCCGCGCTCGAACTGGTCCAGGCGTGCGCCCTCGTGCACGACGACCTGATGGACGGCTCGCCGCTGCGGCGCGGCGCCCCGGCCGTGCACGTGGAGTTCGCCCGGATGCACGAGGCCGCCCGCATGGCGGGCCCGGCCGAGGCGTTCGCGACGTCCGCCGCCGTGCTCGCCGGGGACCTGGCCCTGGCGTGGGCGGACGACCTGCTGACCGAGACGGCGCTCGGCTCGCCGCACGGTCAGCTGCTGCACCGCGAGTGGCAGGCGATGCGCGGCGAGATGGTCGCCGGGCAGTACCGGGACATCCGCGCGCAGGCGACCGGCGCGTCCGGCGTCGAGGACGCGGTGGTCGTCGCCACGCTCAAGAGCGCCCTCTACACGGTCGAGCGCCCGCTGGCGCTGGGAGCGCGGCTGGCCGGTGCCGACCCCGCCGTCCTGGAGGCGCTGCGCTCGGCCGGGCGGTGCGCCGGGCTGGCCTTCCAGCTCCGCGACGACCTGCTGGGCACCTTCGGCGACCCCGCGCTGACGGGCAAGCCCGCCGACGACGACCTGCGCACGCGCAAGCTCACCTACCTGCTGGCGGTCGGGCTGCGGCTCGCCGAGGCGTCCGGCGACCGGGAGGCGGCGGACGTGCTGGCTCCGCGCGGCCCGTCCGCGTCCGACGACGGCGTGCAGCGGATGCGCGCGGTGCTGGAGCGCACCGGGGCGCGGGCGGTCGTGGAGTCGAAGATCGAGGAACTGGCCGCGGCGAGCCTGCGCCACTTCCACCGGACCGGCGCGGAGCAGGCCGTCCGGCGGGAGTTCGAGGCGCTCGTCGAACGGGCCTCCGGGGCGGGCCCCGAGTGCACCGGGGAGGCGGCGTGAGGACGCTCCAGGGACCGACCGACCACGTGGTCGTGGTGGGCGCCGGGCTCTCCGGGCTGGCGTGCGCGCTGCACCTGCTGGGCGCCGGCCGCCGGGTGACCGTGGTCGAGCGGGACGCCGGGCCGGGCGGCCGGGCGGGCCGCGTCCGCATGGGCGGCTACGAGGTCGACACGGGGCCCACGGTGCTGACGATGCCGCACCTGGCCGACGAGGCGTTCGCCGCGGTGGGCGACAGCCTGGCCCGGCACGTCACGCTGACGCCCCTGCACCCCGCCTACCGGGCGAGCTTCGCCGACGGCACCTCGCTCGACGTGCACACCGACGGCGACGCCATGGAGGACGAGGTCAGGCGGTTCGCCGGGCCGGCCGAGGCGAACGGCTACCGGGAGCTGCGGCGGTGGCTGGAGCGGCTGTACCGGGCGCAGATGCGGCGGTTCATCGACACCAACTTCGACTCGCCCTTCCAGCTGCTCCATCCGGACCTCGCCCGGCTGGCGGCGCTCGGCGGCTTCGGCCGGCTGGACCGGCGCATCGGCCGCTTCCTCGCCGATCCGCGCCTGCGCCGGGTCTTCTCGTTCCAGGCCCTGTACGCCGGGGTCGCCCCGGCCCGGGCCCTCGCGGCGTACGCGGTGATCTCGTACATGGACACCGTGGCCGGGGTGTGGTTCCCGCAGGGCGGCATGCACGCGCTGCCGCGCGGGATGGCGGACGCGGCGGAGCGGGCCGGCGCCGCGTTCCGCTGGTCGGCCGAGGCGACCGCGCTGGAGCGGTCGGGGGGCCGGGTCCGCGCCGTGCGGCTGGCGTCGGGCGAGCGGATCCCCTGCGACGCGGTGGTGCTGACCTGCGAGCTGCCCACGGCGCACCGTCTGCTCGGGCGCGCCCCCAGGCGCCCGGTGCGGCTGCGGCACTCGCCGTCGGCGGTGATCCTGCACGCCGGGACCGACCGCACGTGGGACGGCCTCGCCCACCACACCCTGTCCTTCGGCGACGCGTGGGAGCGCACCTTCGACGAACTGACCCGCTCGGGGCGGCTGATGAGCGACCCCTCCCTGCTGATCACCCGGCCGACCACGCACGACCCCGGCCTGGCCCCGCCCGGCAGGCACCTGCACTACGTCCTGGCGCCCTGCCCGAACACCGACGTGGGCCCGTCCGGAGCGCAGTGGCGCGACCTGGGCCCGCGCTACCGCGACAGCCTGGTCGCCGAGCTGGAGCGCCGGGGGCTGGACGGGTTCGCGGACAGCGTCGAGGAGGAGCTGCTGGTGACGCCGCTGGACTGGGCGGCGCAGGGGCACGCGGCGGGCGGTCCCTTCTCGGTGGCCCACACCTTCGCCCAGACCGGCCCGTTCCGCCCGCGCAACCTGGTGCGCGGGGTGGAGAACGTCGTCCTGGCGGGGTGCGGGACCACGCCGGGGGTCGGGGTGCCGACCGTGCTCATCAGCGGCAAGCTCGCCGCCGCCCGGGTGACCGGCGGGGCCTCCGCGGCCCGCGGGCCGGGCGGGCGCGCGGGACGCGAGCGCCCTGCGCGCCCCCGGCCCGTGCCGCGCGACACCACCCGGCCCGTCGCACCGACCGCGGAAGGCGCCCATGAGCCGTCGTGAACTGGACGCCGCGGGCATCACCGACCCCGCCCTGCGCGCCGCCTACGCCGAGTGCCGGCGGCTCAACGCCCGCCACGGCAAGAGCTACTTCCTGGCCACCCGGCTGCTGCCGGTGGAGCGCCGGTCCGCGGTGCACGCGCTGTACGGCTTCGCCCGCTGGGCGGACGACATCGTGGACGACCTGGACCGGCGCCTCACCCCCGCGGAGCGCGACCGCCTGCTGCGGCGCCTGGAGGGCGACCTCGCGGACGGGCTGCGCACCGGGCGCAGCGGCGAGCCGGTGGTGCGGGCCGTCGCGGACACCGCCGAGCGGTACGCCGTCGAGCACGGGCTGTTCGCCGACTTCATGGCGTCGATGCGCAGCGACCTGCACGTCACGGACTACCCGACCTACGCCGACCTGCGGGCGTACATGCACGGCTCGGCGGCGGTGATCGGGCTGCAGATGCTGCCGGTCCTCGGCACGGTCGTCCCCCGCGAGGAGGCGGCCCCGCACGCGGCGGCCCTCGGGGTGGCGTTCCAGCTGACCAACTTCCTGCGGGACGTGGGCGAGGACCTGGACCGGGGGCGCGTCTACCTGCCGGCGGACCTGCTGGCCGCCCACGGCGTGGACCGGCCGCTGCTGGAGTGGAGCCGCCGCACGGGCCGCGCCGACCCCCGGGTCCGCTCGGCGCTCGTCGCGGCGGAGGCCCTGACGCGGGAGGTGTACCGGACGGCCGAGCCCGGCATCGCCATGCTCGACCCGCGCACGCGCCCCTGCATCCGCGCCGCCTACGCCCTCTACGGCGGCATCCTCGACGCGATCGCGGAGCAGGACTACCCGGTGCTGCACCGCCGCGCGGTGGTGCCGCGCCGCCGCCGGGCGGCCGTCGCGGCGGCCGGGCTCGTACAGATCGCCCGGGCGCGCCGGCGCTCCGGCACCGAACGCGGCCCGGCCCGCACGGGCGGACCCGCGCTCCAGGGGAAGGGACCTGCCACGTGAGTGACCGAGCGGACCGGACCGGCTGGACGCCGCCCCTGCGGCGGCGGCCCCGGCACGACTGGGCGGCGCAGGCGCCGACGTGGCGGGAGGCGCGGCCGTCCCTGATCGCCGACGCGCTCAAGCGGGCGTCGGCGCGGCCGACGGGCAACTGGTACGTGGTCGGCGCCTCGCGCGACGTACGCGCCGGCGGCCCCCCGCGCGGCAGGACGGTGGGCGGGGTCGAGGTGGTGCTGTGGCGGTCGGACACCGGTGAGCCGCACGCCGGCCCCGGCGCCTGCCCGCACCTGGGGGCGCCCCTGCGGGAGAGCCGGGTGGTGTGCGGGACCCTGGTGTGCCACTGGCACGGTCTGGCCCTGGACGGCCGGCCCTTCGCCGGGTGGGACCCGTACCCGGTGCACGACGACGGGGTCCTGCTGTGGGTCCGGCTGGACGCGGTCGGCGGGGAGGAGCCGTCGGAGCGCCCGGCGGTGCCGGTCCGCCCGCGGGCGGGCGAGGGTGTGGACGCCGTCTTCACCGCCGTCGGGCGGTGCGAGCCGGAGGACGTGGTCGCCAACCGGCTCGACCCGTGGCACGGCTCGTGGTTCCACCCGTACTCGTTCGTCGACCTGACGGTGGCCCGGCCGCCCGGCGGGGAGGAGGACGACGACGCGTTCGTGGTCGACGTGTCCTTCCGGGTGACCGGTCGTCTGGTGGTGCCGGTGCGGGCGGAGTTCACCGCGCCCGGGCCCCGGACGGTCGTCATGCGCATCACCGAGGGCGAGGGCGTCACGTCCGTGGTGGAGACCCACGCCACGCCTCTGACCGGCCCGTCCGCGACGCGGCCGCGGACCGCCGTCGTGGAGGCGGTCGTCGCCGCCTCGGACCGGCGCGGCTTCGCGCTGGCGCGGGCGGCGGCGCCCGTGCTGCGCCCGCTGATGAAGCGGACCGCGGGCCGGCTGTGGCGCGACGACCTGGCGTACGCGGAGCGGCGCTGGGAGCTGCGCGGCACGGGCCGCTTCCCGGGGTAGGGGCCGCGGCGGTCCGCCGGACGGGCCGCGCGGCCCCGTCCGGGTCGCGCGGACGGCCGGCGGCGGCGCGGCGGGGACACCGCGTGGTGGTACGGCGGTACGGCGGGGGCGTGCGCGAGAAGGCGTACGCCCCCGCCGCTTGTGCGCCCGCCGCACCGGTCCGATCCACCGGTGCGGCCGGTCCGATCCACCGGTGCGGTCGACCGGTGCGGCCGGTCCGTCCGAGGAGTGCCGCGCCGTGCCGGGTGTCCCGGCACGGCGCGGCGGGGGCTCAGCGGCGGGCGAGCCCGCCGAGGGCGCGCAGGGCGGCCGACCGGCCCGAGCGCGGCACGGTCCAGAGCACCTGCCCGCGCACGCCCCACCGGGCGAGCAGGGCCCCGGCCGCCAGGAAGCCGGTGGTGGCGGCGCGTTCCATCAGCGCCACGGGCAGGTCGCAGCGGATCGCGTCGCCGGCCAGCACCACGCCGGGGTGGGGCGTCCGCACGGCGGGCCGCCGGCCGTGGGAGCCGACCGGGAAGAACGGGCAGTCGGCGCGCCACTCGTGCCGGGCGTCCACGATCCGGGCGTCGCGCGTCTCGGGGTAGACGCGGCGCAGGCCGTCGAGCAGCCGGTCCTGCACCTCCTTGGGCTCCTCCCCCGCGGGGACCGCGTAGGCGTGCAGCTCCACCACGGAGCCGCCGGTGCGGGCGGCCCAGCGGGCGGCCTCCCCCTCGTAGCGGTCGAGGACGCTGACGTTGTCCAGGCCGTCGTAGCCGCTGGTGCCCAGGAAGCCGGGGCGGTCGGCGCGGACCGGCCGGTCGAGCCACAGCCGGGAGACGAGGAACGGCGGGGCGGTCGACAGGGCGGCGACGTCGTCGCGCCACTGCGGGGTGCCGAGGTCCGGGGACGCGGCGACCACCGTGCGCAGCGCTCCGGGGTCGAGGGCGAGCACCGCGGCGTCGTGGAGGTCCTCGGCGGCGTCGGTCCGCACCCGTACCCGCCCGTCGGCGCCGGGGCGGACCTCGCGCACGGGCGTGCCGGTGCGCAGGTCGGCGCCCAGGCGCCGGAGGTAGTCGCCCAGCGGGTCCCACAGGGCCTGCGGGTAGGGCTCGTCCGGCACGTCGAAGAGCAGGCCCTCGGCGGAGCCCAGGAAGTAGATGTGGAACATCAGGAGCAGTTCGGCGGCGGACAGTTCGCGCGGGTCGGCGAAGAAGCTGCGCGAGAACACCTCGAAGGCCAGGTGGTGCGCGGCCTCGGGGAAGCGGACGCGCTCCAGGAACGCGGTGGCGCCCACGCCGTCGAAGCGCTCGTAGACCTCGGGCACGCGGACGTCGAGGAGCGGCAGCGCCGCGCGGGCGTCCATGCGGGCGAGGTCGCGCCAGCCGAAGGTGGGGCTGAGGGCGACGAAGCCGAGCGCGCTGAGCGGTGGTGTGCGCGGGACGCGGGCGAAGCTGTCGGTGAGTCCGCCGCTGTGCCGGAGCGGGTAGTCCGGCAGGGGGCGGAGGCGGTCGAGTCCGGGGTCGGTCCGCCGCAGCAGGCCGCGCAGGTTGTAGTACTGGCGGAAGAAGGCGTGGAAGCCCCGGCTCATGGTCACGGGGGAGCCGTCGGCGAGGCGCGTGCGCCAGCCGGCGAGCCGTCCGCCGAGCGCCTCCTCGCGTTCGTAGAGGGTGACGCGGGCGCCGCGCTCGGCGAGCAGGACGGCGGCGGCCAGACCGGCGATGCCCCCGCCGGCCACGGCGACGCGGGGCGTGTCGCCGGGGGCGAAGCGGTCCCGCCCCGGCGGCGGCATGATGATCTCGGCTCTGCGGTCGCGGCCCCGCCGGGCCGCCTGCCGGGCGGCGCTCACCGGGCGCCCCCGGCGGTCGCGGCACCCTCGGTGCCCCCGGCGGCCGCGGCACCGTCCGCGGCCGTGCCGCCCCCGACGCCACCGGCTCCGCCGGCGGCGGCGCCGCGCTCGGCGACGGCGGCGCGGCGGGCGAGGAAGGTGTGGGTGATCCCGGTCTGCCAGCCGGCCACGGGCAGGGCGCGTGCGCCGGTGAAGCCCGCGCCCGCCAAGCGCGCGGTGAACTCGGGTGCGGTGTCGAAGTCGAGGACGCTGCGCCACAGGTGCCGGTAGAGGGCCCCGTCGCCGGTGAGCGTGCCCGCGGGGACGACCACGGCGCGGCAGACGGCCGTCCACAGGGCGCGGTGGAGGGCGGAGCCGCTGAGGCTGTACTCGTGGACGGCGAGCCGGCCGCCGGGCCGCAGCAGCGAGCGGACGGTGCCGAGGACGCCGTCCGGGTCGGCGACGTTGCGGAAGAGGTAGGCGGCGAACACCGCGTCGTACGGCCCCTCCCCCGCCCTCGCCGCGCGCTCGGCGGACAGGTGCCGGAAGCGTACGTTCCGCGGCCAGGGCTTGGCCAGGGCCTGCCGCAGCATCCCCGCCGAGGCGTCGACCGCGGTGATCCGGGCGCGGGGCGCGACCCGCAGCAGTGCCTCGGTGGAGGCGCCGGTGCCGCAGCCGAGGTCCAGGACGTGGAGCCCGGCCCCGTCACCGGACGGCAGGAGGCGGCGCGCCGAGCGCTGGAGGTCGGCGCGGTAGCCGGGGTTCAGGGCGGTGAGGCGGTCGTAGGTGTCGGAGGCGTGGTCGAAGGCGCGTGCCAGGTCGTGGTCGCGCAGGAGTGTCATCGGTGCTTCTCTCCGGTGGGTGGGCCGGCGGGTGCCGGGCGGCGGGGCAGGAAGGGCAGTTCGAGCGCGGTGCGGAGCATGGGCCCGACGGGGGTGCGCAGGCCGACGCCCCACTCCTCCGCGGGGGACGTGCCGCCGTCGAGGAAGCGCAGCAGCCGCTCCGGCGGGACGCGGCGGAACAGCCCGGTGAAGAATTCCGGGCCGTCGATCCGCCCGGTGTCCAGGGCCCGCAGCAGCACGGCGTCCATGGCCGCGGCGCGCCGGCCGTGGGGCGGGGGCACGGCCGCGCGGCCGGCGCGCAGGGCGGCGGCGATGGCCCGGCTCTGCCGCTGCACGGCGGCGAAGGTGTACCCGGTGGCCGGGCGGGAGGCGCCGCCCGCGGTCCCGATGCGGAAGACCGCGGCCCCGGTGCGGCGCGGGAAGCGCCCGTCGGTCATGGGGATGACGCCCTGCTCGGCCGACTCGACCGTGTACGCGCCGAGCCGCAGGACGTCGCGGCAGTAGCCGGCCAGCGCCGCCTCGTACGCCTCGGTGGTCAGCGGGGTGCGGGAGAACTGGGTGTACTCGACGAGGGCCCGGTCCGGCGCCAGGGGCAGGACGTAGCCGAAGGCGAGCCCGTGGCGCGGCTGCGGCACCCGGAAGTCCATCAGGTCGGCGACGGCCGGGTCGAACCGGTCGGTCGCGGTGCGCACGAACCAGCCGCGGAAGTGCTGGAGCAGGCGGGTGCGGGCGGGGGGCAGGGCGCGCGGCGGGCGGGAGTCGAAGACGTGGCGGGCGCGCAGGGCCAGCGTCCGGCCGCCGGGACCGGTGCAGCGCACCTCCGCGCCGCCGGCCGTGTCCCGCACGGTGTGCGCGGTGGCCCGCAGCACGGTGACGTTCGGGGAGCGGGCGAGCCGGGTGTGGACCAGCCGCTCGAAGTCGGCGGAGCGGAGCATGCGGTAGGTCAGCGGCGCCGGGTCCACGGTGACGGAGCGGCCGTCGGCGCCGTGTACGCGCAGCCGGGACCAGGAGGCGCTGACCGCCTCGTCGAGCTCCCCGGCGCCGCGGTCCCAGTAGCACCAGGTGCGCTCGGCGGGGCGCAGCGGGCCGTCGGGGGGTTCCACGAGGGTGACGGTGGGGGCGGCGGGGGACGCGAGCCGGTGGGCGAGGCTGAGTCCGGCCGCGCCGGCGCCGATGATGACCACGTCGGCGGCCGTGGCGGCGGTGTCGCGGCTCACCGGGCGCGCCGTTCGACGACGGGCGTCCCGTCCGGGGCGGTGCGCAGCAGTTCGGCGTCTGCCTCCATGGCGTCGGCGAGGGCCGCCACCACGCGGCGGGGGTCGCCGCCGGGCGGGAGCGGCGGGGCCGTGCCCGCGACGGGGCGGTCGGCGAAGCCGGTCTCCAGGTGTCCGGGCCTGGCCTCCAGGACGCGGATGCCGCTGCCGCGCGCCTCCCGGCGGACCGCGCGCAGCCAGGCGCTCAGCGCGGCCTTGGAGGCGCTGTAGTCGGCCATGCCCGCCTGCGGGTGCTCCGCGACCACGCCGGTGAAGGCGGCGATGACGGAACCGGGGCCCATGACGGTGAGGGCGGCGCGGAGGAAGGCGGCGGGCGCGAGGGCGTTGACCGCCGACAGGTGCTCGGCGACCTCGTCGCCGACCTCCGCGGCCCGGCCGAACGCCACCGTCCCGAAGGCGGTCACCACGGCGTCCAGCCCGCCCAGCGCCGCCGCCGCGTCGTGGACGGCGCGGGCGCAGGAGGCCGGGTCGTACGCGTCGAACACGGCGGTCGGGGCGCCCGGATGGGCCTCGGCCGCGCGGGCGAGGCGGGCCGGGTCGCGTCCGGCGAGCGCGGGACGCGCCCCCCGGCCGGCCAGCTCGGCGGTGAGGGCACCGCCGAGGACGCCGGTGGCTCCGGCCACCAGCACGCGTGCGCCGTCGAGTCTCACTGTCCGCTCCAGCGGTCGGGGGTGGTCGTCCGCACAGGCGGGTCGCCTGGCTTCCATGGTGTGTTCCGGGTGCGGGGCGTCCGCGGATGCGGCTCGCGCCGGGCGGCGGCCGTCACCCGGACGCGGGGCGGCGCGGACCGGCGTACCGGGGCCCGGTCGCGGGGGCGCGCACGGGCGGAGGGGGCCCTGGCGCCGGACGGAGCGCCGGAGCGGGCCGTCACCGGGGCGCCGGGGCGCGCGGCCCGGCGGCAGGGCCCCGCCGTCGGGCCGTACGAGCGGGTGCGATCCCCCATGCACGCCGGAGCGCACGGGCCGGCGGGCGGCCCCGGCGTCGGGACGCACCGGCGGACCGGTCACCGCAGCCGCACCGGGGCCCGCGGACCGGCACGTTCCCCACGGCCGCGCCGAGGTGTGCGGACCGGCGGGTCGCAGTCCGGCCGTCGGAGCGAGCGGACCGGCGCGGCCGGGGCGGGGCACCGCCGTGACGGCCGGAAGGGCGCGGCCCCGCGCCGTCGCTCCAGCTCGGGGCGCGGCCCGGGCACCCGACCGCGGGCGCCGGGGCGCGCACGGGCGGGCCGTCACCGGGGCGCCGGGGCGGCGAGGACCTCGCGGGCCGCGCGGGTGCCCGAGGCCAGCGCGCCCTGGACGCTGCCGGTCGCGCGGTGGTCCCCGCAGACGTACCTGCCCGCCGCGACCCGGGTGGTACGGCTCAGCGGCCACGGCGGCACCATGGCGGGCAGGGCCCCTTCGACGGTGTACGCCGCGACCTGCCGCCAGCCGCTCGTGTCGGTGCCGTACAGCTCGGCCAGGCGCCGCGTCACCGCCTCGGCCGCGCCCGGCCGGTCCGGGCCGAGCACGGAGGTGGAGACCAGCGCGGTGCCCGGCGGCGCGTACGTGGGCGCCGCCTGGTCGAGGACGCAGGTGTTGAGGACTGCGCCGGAGCCGTCCACCACCAGGGTCGGCTCGTGCAGCGGCGGGCGTTCGGCCGCGTGGTAGTAGGTGGTGACGGTCCGTCCGCCGGGGACGGCCAGGCCCGGGAGCAGGCGGGCCGCCGTGACCGCGTCGGTGGCCACCACCACGGTGCGGGCGGGCAGTTCGGCGCCGTCCGCGAGGAGGACCCCGTCGGCGGTGAGCGCGTCGACGGGCGTCTCCAGCCGCAGGACGCCCACGGGGAGGCGCCCGGCGAGCTGGGCGGGCACGGCGCCCACTCCGGCGGCGGGCAGGCAGAGCGTCCCCCTGACCATGCTGCGCCAGACCAGGTGGAAGAAGCGGGCGGAGGTCTCCAGCCGGTCCTCCAGGAAGACCCCGGCCAGGAAGGGCCGCAGGAGGCGGTCGACCGCGTCGGACGACACCCCGGCGCGCGCGAGGGCGGCGGCCGTGGTCCGGTCCGGTGCGCGCTTGAGCAGGCCGGCGGGGAGGAGGGCGTCCCTGGCCGTGAGCGCGGCCAGCGCGGCGAGGTCGCGCGCGGACAGGACGCGGCCGGGCAGCAGCGAGTCCGCGGCCCCGGGCCGCCGGGTCGGGTCGGCCAGGCGGACGGGCCCCGCCGGGGTGTGGACGAGCAGGCCCGGGGTGAACGGCCGCAGCCGCAGGCTCCTCAGGTCGATCCGCCGTTTGACCTGCGGGTACGAGGTGTTGAACACCTGGAAGCCCCGGTCCAGGAGGAAGCCGTCCCGGCGGTCGGTCCGCATCCGGCCGCCCACGCCGTCGGACGCCTCCAGCAGGGCGACGCGCCGCCCGGCGCGGCACAGGTCCAGGGCGCAGGCGAGTCCGGCGAGTCCCGCTCCGACGACGACCGTGTCGGGGGCGGCGTGGTGATGACTGGTCATGTCCTCTTCCTTCGGCACCGGCCCCGGTGAGGGCCGAGCGGGAGGCGGGTGCGGTCGCCGTGCGCGCGGGCGCGGCGACCGCACCGCCCGCCGTCCCTCCGCCGCACCGCCGGGAACGCCGCACGCGGCGCGCCGTGACGCGTGGCGGGGGGACGGAGCGCGCACGACGCCCACCCGAGCACATTCCGCCCGGCGAGGCCAGGCGCCACGTCCGCGTACCCGCGTCGGGGCGGGTCATCCGCGCACGGCCGACTCCACCGCCGCGACGGCCTCGGCCAGCCCCGGCGGGTGCGGCAGCCCCGGTACGGTCTGCCCGGCCCAGCCGGGGCCGAGGGTCAGCACGGCCGGCCTCCTGCGGGCGCCGCGCACCCCCCACTCGAGCCCGGCGACGTACTGGGCCAGCGGCCGGCTGGCCGTGGTGCGGGACTGCGCCCACAGGCCGACCGCCGCGGGGCCGGTCCTGCGGACGGCGGCGACCAGCGACTCGACGGGCACCGCTGCGCCGAACATGCGCACCGGCAGGCCGCGTTCGGCGAGTGCGGCGGCCAGCACCTCCAGCGGCAGGGTGTGGTTCTCGCCGGGCACGCAGGCGAGCACGGTGGCCGCGCCGGAGCGGTCGGGCGCCGCGGCCGGAGCGGTCGGCACGGGCGGCGTGTGACGGCGCAGGGCCCCGGAGACGTGCCAGGACAGGAAGTGCTCGACCTCGACGTACCGCTCCCCCGAGTTCTCCCACTTGCGGCCGACCGCCTGGAGCGTCGGCATGATCACCTCCTGCCACGCGGCGACCAGGCCGTACTCCTCGATGGCGGCCTCCAGTTGCGCGTCGAGGGCGGCGGCGTCGAGGCGCAGGGCCGCGCGGGCGAGGCCCTTGCACTCCTGGCGCGCGTCGCCGAGCCGCAGACCGCCCCCGTCCGCCGGGCGGCGCGCGCGGACCGCCCGCCGCGGGGCGGGGGCTTCCGCGCCGGGGGCCCCTCCGCCCGGACCCCCGCCGCCGGGGAGGGGTTCCCGCGCGCCGGGGAGCGGCTCCCGGCCGCCGCGAGGCCCGCTCCCCGCGGGCCCGCGCCCCGTGGATCCGCGCCCCGTGGATCCGCGCCCCGTGGATCCGCGCCCCACGGGCCCGCCCTCCGTGGATCCGCCTCCCGCGGGCCCGCCCTCCGGGGGCGCGTCGGCGGCCGCGGCCTCCGCGCCCGCCTCGTGCAGGGCCAGCCGGGCCGCCTCGGCCGGCGGGAGTCCGGTCGCCGTCAGGGCGCACATCCGCTCCAGGCGGGCCAGGTCCCCGGCGGTCCACCGCCGGTGCCGGCCGCCGACTCGCGCGGCGGGCCCCAATCCGTAACGCTGGTCCCATGAGCGGACCGTCGTCGGCGCCACCCCCAGGCGCCTCGCCACCTCGCCGGTAGTCATCCCGCTGCCGCGCGGTTCACCGGTTGCGTCGTTTTCGTACCGGCGCCGCGTCGCTTCCTCGCCGGATTCCCTGTCCGTAGCCATACCTTCAGCTTACGACGCACAAACGACGCAGCTTGTTCGCGTCGTTTCACCTCGCCAAGACTGGACGCACGAGCCGGCGACAACGGCACACACGCCGTCCCGACCCGCTCCGCGGGCGGATTCTTCCGCGCCCGCACAGCGCAGACGGCAGGAGGAACCAGGCCATGTCCACGCGTACACGAACCACCGGCGCCAGCCCCGCGGCCACGCGGGAGAGCCGCTACGAGGACGAGCTCGCACGCGGTCTGCTCGCCGCCGACGAGGACGCGTTCGCGGCCGTCTACCGGCGCTGGGGCTCACTCGTCCACACCATGGCCACCCGCTCCCTCGGCGACCGCCACGAGGCCGAGGACGTGACCCAGCAGGTGTTCCTCGGCGCCTGGCGCGGCCGGGACGGCTACCGCCCGGAGCGGGGACCGCTCGGCGGGTGGCTCGTCGGCATCACCCGCCGCAAGATCGTCGACGCGCTGGCCGCCCGGACCCGGCGCCTCACCCTGATCGACACCGTGAGCCACGACGCCGAGGACCTGCGGCGCGACGGGGGCGCACCCGACGAGGTGCTGGACCGGGTGCTCGTCGTGGACGCCCTGTCCCGGCTGCCGCACCGTCAGCGCGAGGTGCTGTGCCTGGCCTTCTACGAGGACCTGACCCAGTCCCAGATCGCGGCGCGCACGGGCCTGCCCCTCGGGACGGTGAAGAGCCACACCCGTCGCGGCCTGCACCGCCTGCGGGAGGCGATCGAACAGGGCCGGTCGCACCGCGAATCAGCCTGAACCACCAGAAAACACCCATCCGTCCGCATCCAGGACGGCATCCGCGGACGAAATCCCCCTGAGACCGCGCAACCGGCGCGAGACCCCTCGAAGGAATGGTTGCCATGACTGCTCGTACCCCCCTCGTCCTCGGCGCGTCGGCCGGCGCCTGCGCCCTGGCCCTCTCCGTCGTCGCCCCGGCCGCGGCGGCCGTGCCCGCAGCCGAGAGCGAGGACACCGCGAAGGTGTCCGTCTTCCACGGCGTCCCCGGGCTGACCGTGGACGTCTACGCCAACGGCGACGAGCTCCTCAGCGACTTCAAGCCGGGGACGGTCACCGAGCCCAAGTCCCTGGCCGCCGGGACGTACGACATCCAGATATTCGCCGCCGGCGAGGGCCCGGGCGACGGCACGGCGGCCATCTCGAAGAAGGTCGAGGTGCCCGCCGGGGCGAACGCCACCGTCGCGGCCCACCTCTCCGCCGAAGGCAAGCCGATGCTGACGACGTTCGTCAACGACGTCTCCAAGATCGAGGCCGGCAAGGCGGAGCTGACCGTACGCCACGTCGCCGCCGCCCCGGCGGTGGACGTCCGGGCGAACGGCCAGCCGGTCTTCGAGGACCTGGTGAACCCGAAGGAGGACACCGCCACCGTCGACCCGGGCACCGTCTCCGCCGACGTGGTGCTCGCCGGCACCGACACCGTGGCCATCGGGCCCGCCGACCTGAACCTGAAGGAAGGCACCGAGACCGTCGTGTACGCCTGGGGCAGCGCGGCCGACAAGAACCTCGCGCTGGCGACCCAGACGCTCGACGACGAGACGACCTCCGCCCCGAACGCCGTGCACGCCGGCGGCACCGGCGCGGCCGTCGCCAACTCGTCCGACCAGTGGCTGGCCGCGACCGCCGTGACCGGTATGGCCGCCCTCGCGGGCGCCCTGATGGTCCGCCGGACCGCGAACCGGCGTGGGTGACTCGGCACGGCGGCTCACCGGCCTCGCCGTGGTGACGACCGCCGCCCTGGCGGCGGTCCTCGCCACGGGGGCCGGCCCGGCGGAACGGGCGTCGGCGCCCCCCGGCTTCGGCCGCGTGGACACCGTGCTCGCCGCCGCGCCCGAGGCGTCGGGGCCCCCCGCGCCGCTGCCGGCGGCGTCCCGGGCGGAGCCGTCCCCCGCCCCGCGGCGCGTGACGGTGCCCCGTGTGGGACTCGACGCCCCGGTCCGCCCCGTGGGGGTCACCGCCGAAGGCGACATGGCGGTCCCCGCCGACCCGGCCGTCGCGGGCTGGTACCACTACGGTCCGGCCCCCGGCGGCGCGGAGGGCTCCGCGGTCCTGGTCGGGCACGTCGACGGCGAGACCGGGGACCTCGGCGAGTTCGCCGCGCTGTACCGGGTGCGGCCCGGCGACCGGGTCCAGGTGGGACGCGCCGGGGCCGAACCGGTCGCCTACCGCGTCACGGCCCGCACGACGGTCCCGAAGGACGCCCTCCCGGACGAGGCCTTCCGCAGGAGCGGCCCGCCGGTCCTCACCCTCATCACCTGCGCGCCCCCGTTCACCCCCGAGGACGGCGGCTACCAGGCCAACCTGATCGTCGTCGCGGAGCCGCTCACCAGCTGAGACGTGACCACCACGAGCCGGCGGGCGGCGGCCCCACACAGATACGGAGCAGGACAGTGGCGGTGCCGCACGTCGAACCCACGCACCTGGCGGAGATCGCCCTGGGCAACGGCAACTCGTCCTGCGACGACGCCGAGGCGCTACGGCACGTCGCCGGGTGCGGGCACTGCCGGGAGGAGCTGCGCCGCCTGGCCCGTGTCGTCGCCGCCGCCCGCGCGGTGGAGGAGCGGGACCTCCCCGCCGCCCCGCCGGAGCGGGTGTGGCGGGGCGTCGTACGCGGCCTGGCGGCGCAGGAGCGCCCCTCCGCGGCCCACGGAACCGCCCCGGCGGCGGACGGCTCCGCGTCGGCCGCCGCACCCGCGCCGCGCCCCGTTCAACCGCCGCGCCCCGTTCAACCGCCGCCCCGCCGGGCGCCCACCCCGCCGGCCCCTCCCTCGGATTCCGGCGCCCCGACCGCCCGCCGCCGGGGCGCCCTGGCCGCACTCGGGCTGCTCGCCTGCGCGCTGGTCGTGTGGTGGTACGGGCAGCGGACCGCGGGGGGCAGCGGGCACGCGGACCCGGCGCGTACCGGGAGGCCGGCACCGCGCGGGCGCGCGCGGCGGTCGCGCCCGCCGGCGCGGGCGGTCACGGCTGGCGGCGCGCCTGCTCGGCCGCCTGGCCGGCGGCGCCGGTCTCCGTGGTGGCGCCGCGGGTGCTGAGCCGCCCGCCACTGGACTCCAGGTGCGCGCGCACGAACCACTGGAAGAGCTCCAGCCCGCGCAGCTGCTCGATCAGCATGTCCTGGGTGACCGGGTCGGTGGCCTCGGTGGCCCGCATGGCCTCGCGGTGCTCCTCGATCACGGACGTGTAGACCAGGTCGAGCGCCCCGAGGTGCTCGATGGCCTCGGCGCGGCCGATCGAGTAGTCGTCCCAGGTGCGCCGCTGCACCAGCGCGCCCGGCGTGCCGATCGGCTCGCCGCCGAGCGTGGAGATCCGCTCGGCGAGGTCGTCGGTCATGGCGCGGACCTGGTCGACCTGCGGGTCGATCATCTCGTGCACGGCGATGAAGTGGGGGCCCACGACGTTCCAGTGGACGTGCTTGAGCGTCAGGTGGAGGTCGTTGAGGCAGTGCAGGCGCATCTGCAGCAGCTCGATGATGCCCTGGCTGTCCTGGATGCTCATCCCGGGGATGGTGTACGCGATGTCGGCGGGCTCTGACGGCACGGCGGCACTCCTTGTGCGAGGGGGGATCGGGAGCAGCAGACAACCACCCGCGCCGCCGGCCGCGCCGTACCGGCCCTACCGGCCCGCCCGTTCTCACCGGTTCGGAGCAGGGGCTCCACCGCCCGGTCCGAGGCCACGCGACCGCCCCGCCCACCCGCCGGCCGGCCGCCCCCGTGACGGGTGGCACGGGCGCGCCGGTGACCTGACCCTGGAGGTATGGAAGAAGTCCTCGCCTACGCCGCAGCGGCCCTGGCCGGGCTGTGGGGGGTCGCGCACGCCGTCCCGACCCGGTCCGTCGTCGCCGGCTTCGGAGAGATCTCCGCGGACAACCGCCGGGTGCTGGTGCAGGAGTGGCTGGCCGAGGCGGTGGCGATGTGGGCGTTCGCGGTCCTCGTCGCCGTCGTCACCGCGGTCGGCGGCGGCACCGCCACCGCGCACTGGACGTACCGGGTGGTAGCGGGCGCGCTGCTCGTCATCGCGGCGCTGACGGCTGCCACCGGAGCCCGTACGGGTGTCGTCTGGTTCAAGGTCTGCCCCGTGGTGCTGTCCTGCTCGGCGGCGCTCCTGCTGATCGCGAGCCTCCTCTGACCCCCGGGCCGGCGGCCGTCCGCCGGGGCCGCGCGCCGTCGGGTCCCCCCGGAAACCCTGCGCCACCGGGGCCCCGCGTCCCGCCGGCTCCCGGAAGCGTGCGCCGCCGGCCGCCCGGAGCGGCGCGCCGTCCGGCCCCGGGCCAGGGCCGGACGGCCCCTGCCGCGCCCGCCGGTGCCGCGGTGGGATGGAGGGGAGCGAGCCCAGGCGGTCGCCGCACCGCACACCGCGGCCCCCGCACCGCGCACCGCCCGCGCGGTCGCCGCACCGCATGATCCGAGGGGCGCCATGAGCCACACCCCCGTACGGCTGCGCCGCACCACCGCCGCGATCACCGCGGCGATCGCCTCGGCGCGGCTCGAACCGGTCCTCCTGGCCGTCACCGCCGCCGCGCTGGCCGGTGGCGGCGTCGCCTGGCTGCTCGGCGCGCACGGCGCGGCGGACCTCGTCTGGGCGCTGGGGACCGTCGCGGCCGTCGTACCCGCGGTGGCGTGGGTGCTCGCCGCGCTGCGGCGCGGGCACGCGGGCGTGGACCTGATCGCCGTACTCGCGCTCGGCGGCACCCTGGCCGTCGGGGAGTACCTGGCCGGGTCCCTGATCGCCCTCATGCTCGCCACCGGCCGCACCCTGGAGGCCGCGGCCCGGCGGCGGGCCTCGCACGACCTGCGCGCCCTGCTGGAGCACGCGCCGCGCGTGGCACGCCGCCGCACGGGGGACGAGGTGGCCGCGGTGCCGCTGGCCGAGGTCGCCGTCGGTGACCTGCTCGTCGTCGGGCCGGGCGAGGTGGTGCCCGTCGACGGACGGGTGGAGAGCGCCGCCGCCGTCCTGGACGAGTCGGTGCTCACCGGCGAGTCCCTCCAGGTCGAGCGCCCGCGCGGCGAGCCCGTGCGCAGCGGCGCGGTCAACGCGGGCGGCGCCTTCGAGGTGCGGGCCACGGCCACGGAGCGGGACAGCACCTACGCGGGCATCGTGCGGCTGGCCCGGCAGGCCGGGGCGGAGTCGGCGCCGGTCGTACGGCTGGCCGACCGGTACGCGGCCTGGTTCCTGCCCCTGACCCTCGCGGTGGCGGGCCTGGCCTGGCTGCTCAGCGGCTCCGCGGTGCGCGCGGTGGCCGTGCTGGTCGTCGCCACGCCCTGCCCGCTGCTGCTGGCCGCCCCGGTCGCCGTCGTCTCGGGGCTCTCCCGCGCCTCCCGGCTCGGCGTGGTCATCCGCGACGGCGGGGCACTGGAGACCCTGGGCCGCGCCCGCACCCTCCTGCTCGACAAGACCGGCACCCTCACCGGTGGGCGCCCCCGTGTCCTCGACGTCGCCGCCGCGCCCGGCACCGGGCCGGCGGACGTCCTGCGCCTGGCGGCCTCCGTCGACCAGTTCTCGCCCCACGTGCTGGCGCGGGCCATCGTCGAGACCGCGCGGGAACGCGGCCTCGCGCTGCCCGTCCCGGCGGACGTCACCGAGGAGCCGGGACGGGGCGCGACGGGCCGGGTGGACGGGCACCTGGTCTCCGTCGGCCGCCCCGCCCCCGGCCACGCCCCCGACGGGGAGCGGCCCGCGTGGGCCGAGGCCGTCGACAACCGGGCGCTGCTCGACGGCGCGGCCGTCGCCTGGCTCACCGTCGACGGGCGCCTCACCGGCGCCGTCCTGCTGCGCGACCCGCTGCGGTACGACGCCCCGCGCACCCTGCGCCATCTGCGTACGGCCGGCATCGAGCGCGTCCTGATGCTCACCGGCGACCGCGCCGCCCCCGCCCACGAGGTCGCCGCCGTGCTGGGCCTCGACGGCGTGCTCGCCGAGCTGACCCCGGCCGGCAAGGTCGCCGCCGTACGCGACGAGCGGGCGCGCGCGGTCACCGTCATGGTCGGCGACGGCGTCAACGACGCCCCCGCGCTGGCCGCCGCCGACGTGGGCGTCGCGATGGGCGCGCGCGGCGCCACCGCCTCGTCGGAGGCCGCCGACATCGTCCTGACCACGGACCGCGTCGACCGCCTCGCCGACGCCGTCTCCATCGCCCAGCGCGCCCGCCGCATCGCCGTCCAGAGCGCCCTCGGCGGCATGGTCATGTCGCTGGCCGCCATGGCCGCGGCCGCCGTGGGCCTGCTCCCGCCCGCCGTGGGCGCGCTGCTCCAGGAGGGCATCGACGTCGCCGTCATCCTCAACGCCCTGCGCGCGCTGCGCGTCGACCGGGCCGCGCGCCCCGCCCTGACGCCCGCCGCCGAGGCCCTCGTCCACCGGTTCGCCGCCGAACACGACGACCTGCGGGACGTCCTCGACTCCGTACGCGCCGCCGCCGACCGCCTCTCCGGCGACCCCGGCCCGGACGCCCTGGCGGCCGTGGAGGAGACCCACCGGCTGCTGACCGAGCGGCTGCTGCCCCACGAGTACGCCGAGGAGCACGAGCTGTACCCGGCGCTGGCCCCGACGCTCGGCGGCCCCGAGGCCACGGCCACCATGAGCCGCGCCCACACCGAGATCGAACGGCTCTCCCGGCGCGTCGCCACCCACCTGGAGCTGGCCCGCGCGAGCGGCGGGCTGGCCCCCGGGCAACTCGACGACCTGCGCTCCTGCCTGTACGGGCTGAACACGGTCCTGCGCCTGCACTTCACCCAGGAGGAGGAGAACTACTTCACCCTCGCGCCGTGACGCGCCCGGCGGGCCGCCCGGTACGCGAACGCCCGGGCGGCCCCGCCCGGAGCCGGCGTGCCCGGTGACACGGGGCGGGGCGCGCCCCAATACCCGGATGACACCGATACCTCCCTTAATGTGATGATCCGCCGGACGGAAGGGAGGGATCGTGAGCGACGTCGTCCTCGTGCTGATCGCGCTCGCGGCCTGGATCGTCGTCGGTCTGGTGACCGCGCTGTGGATGGCCCGCCGGGGCCACCGCAGCCCCGGCGGGCTGTTCATGGGAGCGGTCTTCGGCCCGGTTCTGGCCGTCACGGCGGGCGAGCGGGTCGAACACGCCCCGCAGGGCCCGCCTCCGGCCGGTACCGCCGAGGGTCAGGGGCTCCTGCGGGTGCTGGTCGGCGTCGACGGGTCGCCGGAGTCGCGCGAGGCGCTCAGGACCGCCGTCCACCTCTTCGGGCCGTACGCGCCGACCCTCGTCGCCGCGGTCGTCGCCGACTACGACGGCGCGGAGGCGGAGCGCGCGGGCGACCCCGCCGCCGCGGTACGCCGGCGCATCGGCACCCCGGACCGGGACGTCACCCCGTACCTGACCGGATACGAGGTGCTCGCGGGCCCGCCGGCCGAGGCGCTCGGCCGGTACGCCCGGGAGAACCGCATGGACCTCGTCGTCGTCGGGCGCCACGGCCGCGGGCTGTCCAAGCGGCTGATGGGCAGCGTGCCCCAGGCGCTGCTGCGCGAGGGGGCCGTGCCGGTGCTCGTGACGGGCGGGCCCGGCGCCCCGCGCCGCCGGTGACGCTCCCGGAGGCCACGCTCGTCGGCGTGCCGGCCGCCATGGGGGTCCTGGCCGCCGCCACCCCCTGGCTCGTGCGGCGCCTGCGGCGGGACGCGGGGTACGTGCTCGCGGCGGCCTTCGTGACCCTGGCGGTGGCCCTCGGACTGGCGGCGCGGGCGCCCCTGGCCGACGAGCCGGTCACCGTCTCCTGGCGGTGGATGCCCTCGCTCGGCGTGTCCCTCACCCTGCGCCTGGACGGCCTGGCGTGGCTGTTCTGCCTGCTCGTCCTGGCGGTCGGCGCGCTGGTCCTCTCCTACAGCGCCCGCTACCTGTCCGAGGACGGCCGGCACGGACGCGTCTACACCCTCCTCACGGCCTTCGGCACCGCGATGCTCGGCCTGGTCCTCGCCGGTGACCTCGTCCTGCTCTTCGTCTTCTGGGAGCTGACCACCATCCTGTCGTTCCTGCTCATCGGGACGACCGGTCCGCAAGCCGCGCGGCCCGCCGTGCGCGCGCTGCTGGTGACCGCCCTCGGCGGCCTCGCCCTGCTCGTCGCCGTGGTCCTCCTGACGATCGCCGCGGGCACCACGGACGTCGCGGCGGTGCTGGACGCGCGCGAGGAGGTCCTGGCCTCCCCCCTCGGGCCGGCCGTGGCGGCGCTGCTGATCCTCTCGGCCGTCACCAAGTCCGCCCAGTTCCCCTTCCACTTCTGGCTGCCGGGGGCGATGGTCGCCATCACGCCGGTGAGCGCCTACCTGCACGCCGCGACCATGGTGAAGGCGGGCGTGTACCTGCTGCTGCGCTTCTCCGCCGTGTACGCCGGGCAGCCGGGCTGGTCGCTCGCCCTGCTCTCGGTGGGCCTGGTCACCGCGGTCCTGGGCGCCCTGCAGGCCCTGCGCGAGTACGACCTGAAGGCGCTCCTCGCGTACTCCACGGTCAGTCAGCTGGGGCTGCTGGTAGCGGCGATCGGGGTCGGCACGACGGCGGCGCTGGCCGCGGCCGTCCTGCACACCTTCGCGCACGCGCTGTTCAAGGCGACCCTGTTCATGCTGGTGGGGGTCATCGACCAGGAGGCCGGCAGCCGCGACATCCGCACGCTGTCGGGGCTGCGGCGGGTCATGCCGGTGACGGCGACGCTGACCGGGCTGGCCGGGCTGTCCCTGGCGGGGGTGCCGCCGCTGATCGGCTTCGTCAGCAAGGAGTCGCTGTTCCAGGGGTTCGCCGGGGCCGGTGTGTTCCCGGGGGCCGGACTGGTCGCCGGCGCCCTGGCCGTCGCCGCCTCCGCCCTGACCTTCGCCTACGGCACGCGCATCTTCTTCGGTGTGTTCACCGGCCCGACGGTCCAGCTGCGGCTCTACGAACCCGCCTGGCCCTTCCTCGCCCCCGCGGCGGTCGCGGCGGCGGCGGGGCTGCTGCTCGGGCCCGCCGTGAGCCTGCTGGACCCGCTGATGCGCAGGGCCGTGCTGGACGCCGAGCCCTGGGGGACTCCGCCGTCCTTCGTCTTCTGGCACGGGCTGAGCCCCGAACTGGCCATGTCCGCCGTCACCATGGCGCTCGGCGTGTCGCTCCTCCTCGCCCGCGGCAGGACCGACGTCGCGCTGCGCCGGCTGCCCCGGCTCGGCGGCACCGTCACCTTCGACCGGACGTACCGCGGTCTGCTGGACCTCGGCGGGTTCGTCGGGCGCCTCGATCTGCGCGCGGCGCCCGGCCCGTACCTGGTCCGCCCGGTGCTGGGGCTCGCCGCCCTGGGGGGCGCGGCCTTCGCGCTCACGGACGCGCCGGGGGCCGTGTCCGGCGCCGGGGACGGCCCGGCGCGATGGGTGGTGCTGCTCCTGCTCGCGGCGGCGGTGGCCGGGCTGGCCGCCGCCCGGTCGCCCGTGGCGGCCGTGGGGCTGCTGGGGACCACGGGGCTGATCGTGACCGTGTGGTTCCTGCTGTCCGGGGCGCCGGACGTCGCGCTCACCCTGCTCCTGGTGGAGGTGCTCACCGCGGTGGTGGCCGCCTTCGTCCTGCGCGGCCCCGCCTCGTACCCCGGCCGGCCCGGCCGCGGCGGCGGTGCGCTGGGCGCCCTGGCCGTGGCGGTGGCGGCCGGGTGCGCCGCGACGGGGGCCGTCCTGGCCCTCACCGGGCGCCGGGCCCCCTCGGCGGCCGGGGAGTACTTCCTGCGCAACGCCGAGCCGCAGACCGGAGGGAGCAACGTCGTCAACACGATCCTGGTGGACTACCGGGGGCTGGACACCCTGGGCGAGTCGGCCGTCCTGGTCGCGGCGGCCCTGGGGCTGGCCCTCCTCCTGCCCGGCGGGCCCGGCGCGCCCGCCCGCGGGCGGCTCGCCGAAGCGCCGTACGCCGAGGTCCTGCCGCCCGCCTACCGCCTGCTCGCGCCCGCCGTCGCCGTCCTCTCCGGCTACCTGTTCCTGCGCGGCCACAACGAACCGGGCGGCGGCTTCATCGCCGCGCTCACCGCCGGAGCCGCGGTGGCGCTGGCCCAGCTCGCCGGCACCCCGCTCCCCCGGTGGCTGCGGGGCGGGCCGCTGCTCGCGGCGGGGCTGCTGCTGGCGCTCGCGGCGGGGCTGGCCGCCACCCTGGCGGGCCGCCCGTTCCTGACCCCCCTGACCGCCCCCGGCGGCTGGCCCCGTACGGCGCTGCTGTTCGACGCCGGGGTGTACGCCCTGGTCCTGGGGTTGACGGTGGTCGTGGTGCGGCGGCTCGGCGGGGTGCGGAGCGCGTCGTGGTGACGGCCGCGCTCGCCGTGGGCGTCCTGACGGCCGGGGGCGTCTTCCTCGTGCTGCGCCCCGGTCTGGTCCGCATCACGTTCGGGTTCGTCCTCCTGGGCCACGCGGTGAACGTGCTGCTGCTGGCCGCCGGCGGCACGGCCCGCCGGGGCGCCCCGCTGATCGGCCACGGCGCCGTCCCGCTGATGGCCGACCCGCTGCCGCAGGCGTTCGTCCTGACGGCCATCGTCATCACCTTCGGGATCACCGTGTACCTGCTCGGCCTGGCGTCCGCCGACCCCGCGGGGCCGCCCCCCGGGCCCCCGGCCTCCGACGCCCCCGCCGGGCCGCTTCCGCAGCGCCCCGTGCCCGACGCACCCGCCAAGCCGGGCCCCGAGCACCCCCCGTCCCACGCCCCCGCCGGGCCGGATGCGGAGCACCCCCCGTCGGGCCTCCCGCCGCGCGCCCCCGCCGGGCCCGCTTCCGGCCGCCGCCCGTCCGACGGCCACCGGGAGGGCGCCCCGTGAGCGGCACCGTCCTCACCCTCCCCCTGGCGCTTCCGCTGCTGGCGGCCGGGCTGCTCGTCCTCCTGCCGGTCGGGGCCGGAGCGCGCCGGTGGACGGCCGCGGCCGTCTCCCTGGCGGTGCTCGGCCTCGGCTCGGCGCTCGTCGCCGCCACCGCGGACGGCACCGTCCTCCACCAGGCCGTCGGCGGGTGGCCCCCCGGCATCTCGATCGTGTTCGCCTGCGACATGCTCAGCGCGCTGATGGTGTGCGTCAGCGCCGTCCTCGTGACGGTCTCGCTCGCCTTCGCCGCCGCCGCCGGCGACGACCGGGACCCGCTGTTCACCCCGCTCGCGCTGGTCCTCTCCGCCGGCGTGTACGGGGCGTTCCTCACCGCGGACCTGTTCAACCTCTTCGTGTGCGTCGAGGTGATGCTCGTCCCCTCGTACGCCCTGCTCAGCATGTCCGGCGGACGGAGGGGGACCGCGGCGGGCCGGGTCTACACCACGGTCAGCCTGCTCGCCTCGACGATCCTGCTGGCCGGGACCGGCCTCGTCTACGGCGCCGCGGGCACCGTGAACCTGGGCGAGCTGGCGGGCGCGGCGAGCCGGGACCCGGCCACCGCCGTCGCCGCGGGCGTCGTCCTGCTCGCCCTGGCCGCCAAGGCGGCCGTCGTACCGCTGCACGGTTGGCTGCCGCGCTGCTACCCGGCGGCGCCGCCCTCGGTGACCGTGCTCTTCTCCGGTCTGCTGACCAAGGTGGGCGTGTACGGGATCATCAGGGTGTACGCGGTCGTCTTCGACGGCACCGGGCTCTCTCCCGTCATCATGGCGGCCGCCCTGGTGACGATGGTGGTCGGTGTGCTGGGGGCCGTGGGGCAGCCCGGCATGCGGGGTGTGCTGTGCTTCCACATGGTGAGCCAGATCGGCTACCTCCTGCTCGCCCTGGCGCTGTTCACCGCGGCCGGGCTCGCCGCCGGGGTGTTCTTCCTCGTCCAGTACGTCCTCGTCAAGGCGGCCCTGCTGACCTGCGCCGCGGCCGTGGAGAGCGTCCACGGCACCGACCGCCTCGACGAGCTGGACCGGCTGGCCCACAGCGCGCCCGTGCTCGCGGGCTCCTTCCTGGTCGCCGCGTTCTCCCTCGCGGGGATGCCGCCCCTGTCCGGCTTCACCGCGAAGCTGGCCCTGATCAGGGCGGCGGCGCAGCAGGCGGAGTACCTCGCCCTCGGGGTCGCCGCCGCGGTCGGCCTGCTCACCCTCACCTCCATGATCAAGATCTGGAGCACCGCCTTCTGGAGCGGTTCGGTGGTCCCCTCCCACACCCGCAGCGCGCCCCTCCCGCTGGCGTCGGCCCCCGTGCGGCCGGCCCTGACGGCCCCCGCGCTGCTCCTGGCCGTCCCCTCTCTCGCCCTGGGCGTGCTCGCCGAGCCGCTGCTGGCCGCCTCGTCCACGGCGGCGGCCGGCCTCGTCGACACCTCGGCCTACGTGCGGGCGGTGACCCGGTGACCCGTCGCTTCACCCGACGTGCCGCCCGGCTGCGACGAGCGGCCGCCGTCTGCGGTCGCGCCGTGCCCTTCCTGCTGTACTACGGCCGGTACTTCCTGCACGCCAACGCGGTCGTGGCCTGGGAGATCGTCAGCCCCGGCAGCCGGCTCGCCCCGGTCATCACCCGGCTGCCCCTGCGCAGCCGCACGCCCTGGGAGATCGCGGCACTCGCCCACCTGGTCAGCCTGGCGCCGGGGACGCTCGTCCTGGAGGCGCGGACCGCCCCGCCCGAGCTGCTCGTCCACGGCATGCACGCCGAAGACCCCCGGCGCTTCCTCGCCACGCTTCGGGATCTCGAGGACCGGCTGCTGGCCGTGGTCCGCCCGGCCGAGGCCGGGAGAGGTGTCCCGTGACGGCCGTCGACATCCTGCTGGGCGCCCTGGCCGCGGTGATGCCCGTGGCTCTGTGGCGGCTGGCCGCCGGCCCCACCGACGCCGACCGGGTGGTGGCCGCGGACCTCACGTTCGTGGTCCTCGTGGCCGCGGTGGCGCTGCTGGCCGTCAGGACGCGGGAGTCCGCCGTGCTCGTGCTGGTCCTCGTCGCCACCCTCGTGGGCTTCCTCGCCACCATCGCCGTCGCCCACCTGCTCGAACGGAGGAACCGGCCGTGACCGCGCAGTCCGTGCTCGGGTACACGCTGGCGGGGGCCGGCACCGCCCTGATCGTGGTCGCGGCGCTCGGGATGGTCCGCCTCCCCGACGCGTACAACCGGGCCAACGCGGTGGCCAAGGCCGCCGCGCTCGGCGTCGTCTGCGTCCTGCTCGGCGTCCTCGTCCTCGACCCGGACCCCTTCACCGCCGTCGTCCTCACGGCGGGGGCCGCGGCGCAACTGCTGACGACCCCGTTCGCCGCCTACGCGGTGGGCCGCGGCGCGTACCGGTCGAACACCCCGGCCGCGCCGTCCACCCGCCGCGACGACCTCCCGGCCCCACCCGCGCCGGACCGGGCGGACGGCCCCTGAGAGCACCCTGCGCGGGCGCACCACCCGCTTGGCCGGGTCGCCGCCGGGCGGGGGCTCCGATGCCTTAAGAGCCGATGTCGGGCTCGGGCCCGCACTGGATCTTGCCGATGAAGTAGCCGCCGAACGCGCCGCCGAGCAGTCCGGCGGCGGCACCGGCCGGGCCACCGGCGAAGACACCGCCGACCACCGCGCCGACGACCGCCTTGTTCATCTCCTTGCGCATGCAGTCGTGCCACTCCTTGTGCCGCGGCCCTTCGGCGGCGGCTCCGAGAGCGGCAGCCGGCGCGAAGAACACCTGACGGGCCACTGCGGAGGACGTCTTCGCGGTGGGAGAGGCGAGTGAAGCGCCCTGGCCGACGGAGAAGCCGGGCGCGGTCATGGTGCCAGTGACCGTACCGCTGCCGTCGCCGATGGTCTGAATCAGCGTGGTGCCCTCGACACGGAGGTGGACCGGTTGCGTCCTGCCGGTGGTGTCCCGCAGCGTTCCGGGCCTGATCACCGCGTGGGTGACGCCGTCGGAGTCGACCACGAGGAGCCTGTCCTCCTCGGCGGCGGCGCGGTAGCCGTCGGGGATGGTCAGGGTCGTGGTGGCCGTCTTCTCGTACGTCTGGGGCTGGGCCTCGGTACCGGCCGGGTCGCCGCCGGGCGGGGTGGGACCGGTGTGGGCGATGTACATGGTCGACCCGGCGGAGGAATCGACGACGGGGACCATGACGGTGGCTTCGGTCGTCCAGGGGGAGCCGCCCCTGTCGAACGTCCAGGTGCCGGTGACCTCCTTCGCGACGGCCGCGAAGTCGACCCAGCCGTAGTTCTTCGACGGAACGGTGACGAGCACGCCGTTGATCTCGGACTCGTCCACCTGGTAGGTGGTGGTCGACGTCAGCTGCGAGCTGATCATGGCCTGCAGGGGGGCGGAGACGCCCAGGGAAGTCGAGACGCCCGCGGAGAAGCTCTGCGACCATCCGCTGCGGTAGATCGTCGTGAAGACCTGGGTGACCTTCTCGGAGGTGTCGTTGTACCAGACCGAGGACGCCTTCTCGAGCGGCAGGGCCCGGGGGTCCCCTTCGGAGGTCTGCTTCCAGGAGCAGGTGGAGGTGCTGGTGGCGCACAGGCGCGCGTAGTAGTCGGTGGCGAGCCGCATGGCCTCCGGCTGCTTCGCCGCCGAGACGGTCCACTCCTGCGCCCCGGTGCCGTTGCACCGGTACACCTGGGTCCAGGCGTCGGTGTGCTGGGCACCCTGGACGATGTCGAGGCAGCGGTCGTTGGTGCGGCGGACGAGTGTGAACGTGTTCGGCTTGCCGGCGACCGGGCGGAAGTGCCACTCCTGTCCGGCCTTGCCGCACGCCTGCTGGCTCAGCGGGAACCCCTCGGTCAGGCACTTGCCGGTGACGGTGTTGGCGACCTGGAACTCGCCGTGGCCGAGCGGGATCAGCCGCCAGTTCTGATGGTGGCCGGGGGTGTTGTTCGCGACGACGAACACGCCGTCGCCGGTGTTGCCGTTCTGGACGTCGAGTCGGCGTCCGTTGGCCGTCGCGAAGGTCCAGGAGTCGCCGTCGGCCGCCTCGGCCGCCCGCGCGGTGCCGACGACTCCGGTGGCGAGCATGAGCAGGGCGATGAGCGGTGCCGCCCAGAGATGCGGCGCACGTAAGGGATGTGAGCGCATGACGCCTTCCTGTGGATGATCCGTCAGTCCTCGTGCTGTTCGCGTTCCGGCGCCGACGCGTGGTGGGGCCTGCCCGCCACGGACCGTTCCCGTCGTACGCCGCGCACATTCCACCGCGGGTCCGCGCGCCGTGTCCCGGCCTCGGACCTCGCCGGACAGATCCCGGACAATCCCCGGACAATGGCCCTCCCCGGCGTCGGCGGCCTCCGTGCGCCGGTGGACGGACCACTCCCGAGGATGGAAGGAACCAGAGGTGGGACGCCAGGAACAGCCGCTGGACCCGCAGCAGGGCCCCGTGGCCCGATTCGCCTACGACTTACGCGACCTGAGACGCCGTGCGGGCAGCCCGCCCTATCGGCGACTCGCCGCCCGGACCCACTACTCGGCCTCCACCCTGGCCGCCGCCGCGGCCGGCCGGCGCCTGCCCAGCGAGGCCGTCCTCGCGGCCTTCGTCAGCGCCTGCGGCGGCGATCCGGTGGAATGGGAGCAGCGCCGGATCCGCGCGCACCACCTGTCGACGAATCCCCCACCGCCATCGGTGGGGGCCGCTCCGGCTTCTCCGGTCTCCTCGCCCCTTTCTCCGGCTCCGGCCTCCCCGCTCCCTCCCCCGCCCCCTCCGGCCTGCTCGCCCTCTCCCCCGCCCCCTCCGGCCACTCCGATCGCACCGCCCGACTCCGCGCCCCGCGTCGAGGCGCCGCCGGCTGGTTCAGGGTCGCCGCCGCGGCGGGGGCGGCTGCCGCGCCGGCTCAGGGGCATCGCCGCGGCCTGCGTGGCGGCCGTCATGACGCTCGGCGCGCTCGTGTCCGGCGACTCCGCCCCACCCCAGGGCGCCTTGTCGGCGGACCGGACGCCCGTGGTGCCCGACCCCCCAGGGGGAGTACGGCCCCGAAACGACGGCCGGTGGCTGCGCACCGGCGCGGACATCCCGCAGCGCTACCGGCACCTGATCATCGAGGCCGGGACCATGTGCGACGTCCCCCAGGTCACGCCCGCCCTGGTGGCCGCCGTGCTGGAGGCGGAGAGCGGGTTCGACCCCACGCTGAGCGACCCGGCCAGGGACGAGTACGGGATCGCCCGCTGGACACCACGCGTCCTTCGCTACTACCTGCCGCCCGCGCGGCAGAAGACCGTCCCCACGCCGCCCTTCAGCCCAGAGGACTCCATCCCCGCCGTGGGCAGGATGCTCTGCGCCATAGCCCCCGAGCTCGAAGGCGTCCCGGGCGACCCGGCACTCAACCTCGCCGCGGGCTACCGCATCTCGACCTGGCGGGTCCAGCGGCAGGGCCCCGAGCTGCGGCGCATCCAGCCGTACCTCGACCGGGTCCGTGCCAACCTGGAGCGCTATCGGCCGTCGCCGCCCCGTTCGTAGGTCCGCCGGGCGGAGGACGCTCGGCGGTGCGTGCCGGGACACCGCGGTCCGGCACGCACCGGGAGCGCGAGGCGCAGGCCGCGCGGCCCGTGGCACGGCCTGACCTCACGTCAGCCTTCCGCGTGCGGCTGCCGCGGGACGCCGGCACCCCCGCCTCGCGCACCCCCGGCTCGCGCACCCCCGGCTCGGGCAGGACGCCACGGCACCGCTGCGTATGGATGCCGTCAAAGGGGCGGTCGGGGGCGTAAGGGGGTCGTCAACGGGGGGCGGTTTCGCGCCAGGGTGCGCTTGTCTCGTGGAGTCCGTTCCTCTCCGAACCTCTTCTCTCTAGGAGCATGCGATGGCCGATGTGGCCTTCGTCGTCACCACGGTCGCGGTATTCGCGCTGGTCGTCACGATCGCCAGGGGGGTGGCGAAGCTGTGACCGCCGAGAACGTCGTCGGCCTCGTCGTGGCCGTCTGCCTGCTGGGCTATCTCGTCCTCGCCCTCATCAAGCCGGAGAGGTTCTGACGGTGACACCGGTCGCTTCCGCTCCGGGGGCCATGAGCCCCGTTCTTGCCGACGTGCTCCAGGTCTCCGCGCTGGTCGCGGCGCTCGCCCTGGTGCACCGCCCCCTCGGCGACCACATGGCCGCCGTCTTCTCCCCCGGCAGGCACCTGCGGGTGGAGAAGTGGATCTACCGCGCGGTCGGGGTCCGTCCCGACACGGAGATGCGCTGGCCCGCGTACCTGCGCGGCGTGCTGGCGTTCTCCGCGATCAGCGTGCTGTTCCTCTACCTGATCCTGCGGACGCAGGACACCCTGCCGGGTTCGCTCGGCTTCGCGGCGATCACGCCGGACCAGGCGTTCAACACGGCCGCGTCCTTCGTGTCGAACACGAACTGGCAGTCGTACGCGGGCGAGTCGTCCATGGGGCACGTCGCCCAGACGGCCGGCCTCGCGGTGCAGAACTTCGTCTCGGCCGCCGTCGGGATGTCGGTCGCGGTGGCGCTGGTCCGCGGTTTCGCCCGCTCCCGCACCGGTGAGCTGGGCAACTTCTGGGCCGACCTGGTCCGCGGTGTCGTCCGCGTCCTGCTGCCGATCTCCGTGATCGCGGCGGTCCTGCTCGTCGCGGCCGGGGCGGTCCAGAACTTCGCCGGCATCCACGAGATCACCACGGTCACCGGGCAGACGCAGTCCATCAGCCCCGGAGCGGTCGCCTCCCAGGAGGCCGTGAAGAACCTGGGCACGAACGGCGGCGGCTACTTCAACGCCAACAGCTCGCACCCCTTCGAGAACCCGAACGGCTTCTCGAACCTCCTGACGATCTTCCTGCTGCTCGTCATCCCGTTCTCGCTGCCGCGCACCTTCGGCAGGATGGTCGGCAGCGTGCGGCAGGGCTACGCGATCGCCGGCGCGATGGCCACGATCTGGTTCGCCGGCGTGGTCCTGGTGACCTGGCTGGAGTACGCCCACCCGGGCACCGCCTCGCAGCTCGCGGGCGGCGCGATGGAGGGCAAGGAGCAGCGCTTCGGCGAGGGCGCCTCGTCGCTGTTCGCGGTCTCCACGACCATGACGTCGACCGGCTCGGTCAACTCCTTCCACGACTCCTTCGGCGGCCTGTCCGGTGGTGTGCTGCTGCTCGGCATGATGCTGGGCGAGATCACGCCCGGCGGTGTCGGCTCGGGCCTGTACGGGATGCTGATCATGGCGGTCGTGGCGGTGTTCGTCGCCGGCCTGATGGTCGGCCGCACCCCGGAGTACCTGGGCAAGAAGATCGGCACCCGCGAGATGACGTACGCGGCCTGCTCCATCCTCGTCACCCCGGCCCTCGTGCTGACCGGCACGGCGGTCGCGATGGCCACCGGGCATGGCGAGTCGTCCATGACGAACACCGGGCCGCACGGCTTCTCCGAGGTCCTGTACGCCTACACCTCGGCCTCGAACAACAACGGCTCCGCCTTCGCGGGCTTCGACGCGAACACCGGCTTCCACAACACGGCGCTCGGCCTGTGCATGTTGCTCGGCCGGTTCGTGCCGATGGTCTTCGTCCTCGCGCTCGCGGGCTCGCTGGCGGGGCAGCAGCCCGTCCCCGAGACGGCGGGCACGCTGCGGACCGAGAAGCCGCTGTTCACCGGCCTCCTGGTCGGCACGATCATGATCATCACCGGTCTGACGTTCTTCCCGGCCCTCGCCCTGGGCCCGCTCGCCGAAGGGCTCGCGGCATGACCACCGACGTAGAGAAGCGGGACGCTGTGTCCCAGAGGACGGCGGCAACCCCCACCCTCGCCCCCCATTCCGACGTCCCCTCCGGGCACAAGGAGCCGGCCGGCCGGGTCGGCGGCGGCCTGTTCGACGCCAAGCAGCTGGTCAAGTCCCTGCCGGAGGCGCTGCGCAAGCTCGATCCACGCGTGATGGCCAAGTCGCCGGTGATGTTCGTGGTCCTGGTCGGCTCGGTGGTCACCACCGGGCTCGCGGTGAAGGACCCGAGCGACTGGTTCGGCTGGGCGATCACCGCCTGGCTGTGGCTGACGACGATCTCCGCGAACCTGGCGGAGGCGGTGGCGGAGGGCCGGGGTAAGGCCCAGGCGGACACCCTGCGCAAGGCCAAGACCGACACGGTCGCCCGCCGGATCATGGGCAAGAACGAGGAGCGCGTCCCCGGTACCGAACTGAAGATCGGTGACCTGGTGGTCTGCGAGGCCGGCGACATCGTCCCCGGCGACGGTGACGTCGTCGAAGGCGTCGCGAGCGTGGACGAGTCGGCCATCACCGGCGAGTCGGCCCCGGTGATCCGTGAGTCCGGCGGCGACCGGTGCGCGGTCACCGGCGGTACGAAGGTGCTGTCGGACCGGATCGTCATCAAGATCACGGCTAAGCCCGGCGAGACCTTCATCGACCGGATGATCAACCTGGTCGAGGGCGCCGCCCGACAGAAGACTCCGAACGAGATCGCCCTCAACATCCTGCTGGCGTCCCTGACGATCGTCTTCCTGCTCGCCGTCGTGACGCTGAAGCCGTTCGCGATCTACGCCGGGGCCGACGAGCAGACCTCGGTGATCGTCCTCACGGCGCTCCTGGTCTGTCTGATCCCGACCACGATCGGCGCGCTGCTCTCCGCGATCGGCATCGCCGGCATGGACCGCCTGGTCCAGCGAAACGTCCTCGCGATGTCCGGCCGCGCGGTCGAGGCCGCCGGCGACGTGTCCACGCTGCTGCTGGACAAGACGGGCACCATCACCCTGGGCAATCGCCGGGCATCCGAGTTCGTGCCTGTGCGCGGTACGAAGGAGGCCGAGGTCGCCGACGCCGCCCAGCTCTCCTCGCTCGCCGACGAGACGCCCGAGGGCCGCTCGATCGTCGTCCTCGCCAAGGAGAAGTACGGCCTGCGAGAGCGCCACCAGGGCGAACTCGCACACGCCACGTGGATCGAGTTCACCGCCCAGACCCGCATGTCCGGCGTGGACGTCGACGGCCGGAAGATCCGCAAGGGCGCGACCGGCTCGGTCATCGCCTGGGTCGAGAAGCAGGGCGGCACGGTCGCCGCCGACACTCGCGAGCTGACCGACCGCATCTCCCAGGCCGGCGGCACCCCGCTGCTCGTCGCCGCCGAGGACGACAAGGGCGCTCGCGTCCTGGGGGTCATCCACCTGAAGGACGTCGTCAAGGACGGCATGCGCGAGCGGTTCGACGAGCTGCGCCGCATGGGCATCAAGACGATCATGATCACGGGTGACAACCCGCTGACCGCGAAGGCCATCGCCGACGAGGCGGGCGTCGACGACTTCCTCGCCGAGGCCACCCCCGAGGACAAGATGGCCCTCATCAAGCGCGAGCAGGCCGGCGGCAAGCTCGTCGCGATGACCGGAGACGGTACGAACGACGCCCCGGCCCTCGCCCAGGCGGACGTCGGCGTGGCCATGAACACGGGCACGTCGGCCGCGAAGGAGGCGGGCAACATGGTGGACCTCGACTCCGATCCGACCAAGCTCATCGAGATCGTCGAGATCGGCAAGCAGCTCCTCATCACCCGCGGCGCGCTGACCACCTTCTCCATCGCCAACGACGTCGCGAAGTACTTCGCGATCATCCCGGCGATGTTCGCGGTCGCCTACCCGTCGCTGGACAAGCTCAACATCATGCGCCTGGCCTCGCCGGAGTCCGCGATCCTCTCCGCCGTCGTCTTCAACGCGCTGATCATCATCGCGCTGGTCCCGCTCGCCCTGAAGGGCGCGCGCTACCGGCCGATGAGCGCGCACAAGATGCTCCGCCGCAACCTGGGCCTCTACGGGCTGGGCGGCCTGATCTCCCCGTTCGTCGGCGTCAAGCTCATCGACCTGCTCATCTCCCTCATCCCCGGAATCGGTTGATCGTCATGAACAACTCCGTAGCGAACACGGGACGCCTGGTCTGGGCCGCGCTGCGCATGCTGCTCGTCCTCACGGTCGTGACCGGGATCGTCTATCCGCTCGTCGTCACCGGCATCGCCCAGGTCCTGTTCAACGACAAGGCCAACGGATCGATCGTGAAGGTGGAGGGCGAGGAGGTCGGCTCCGCGCTCATCGGCCAGACCTGGAACCTGCCGAGGAGGAACCCCGACGACGCGACCGAGGCCGCCCGGCCGGACCCGAAGTGGTTCCAGCCGCGCCCCTCCGACAGCGGGTACGACCCGCTGTCCACCGGCTCCAGCCAGCTCGGCGCGTCCGACCCGACACTGACCAGGCTGGTCGGCGACGCCAGGAAGGCCGTGGCCGCCTTCAACGGCGTGCCGGAGTCCGAGGTCCCCGAGGA
The DNA here is from genome assembly GCF_008704425.1 of Streptomyces fradiae ATCC 10745 = DSM 40063. Classification (NCBI taxonomy): domain Bacteria; kingdom Bacillati; phylum Actinomycetota; class Actinomycetes; order Kitasatosporales; family Streptomycetaceae; genus Streptomyces; species Streptomyces fradiae. Next base: position 6,152,713 of record NZ_CP023696.1, on the reverse strand, counting down.
CGCGGTCACCGGCTCGGCCTCCGCGATCGACCCGCACATCTCCCCGGAGTACGCGGAGATCCAGATCAAGCGGGTGGCCGAGGCCCGCGGTCTGTCCGGGCAGCGGGTCGCGAAGCTGGTCGAGGACCACACCGAGGGCCGCACGGCCGGCTTCCTCGGCGAGCCGCACGTCAACGTCCTCAAGCTCAACCTCGCGCTGGAGGACCTGGCCGCCCGCTGACGGTCCGGCCGGCGGGCCGCCGCCGGGAAGGCCGGGTGGCGCCCGCCCCGCGTCGGGGCGGGCGCCCGCGCCGGCCACGGCCCCATCCGCCTCGACACGAAGGACCCCCATGGGACGCGGAAGGCTCCGGATCTACCTCGGCGCGGCTCCGGGAGTGGGCAAGACGTACGCGATGCTCGCCGAGGCCCACCGCCGTGTCGAGCGGGGCACGGACTGCGTGGTCGCCTTCGTCGAGCACCACGGCCGGCCCCGTACGGAGGCGCTGCTGCACGGCCTGGAGCAGGTCCCGCGCCGCGAGATCGCGTACCGGGGCGGCGTCTTCACCGAGATGGACGTCGACGCCGTACTGGCCCGCCGGCCCGCCGTCGCCCTGGTGGACGAGCTCCCGCACACCAACATCCCCGGCTCGCGCCATCCCAAGCGCTGGCAGGACGTCGAGGAACTGCTGACGGCCGGGATCGACGTCATCTCGACGGCGAACATCCAGCATCTGGAGTCCCTCGGCGACATCGTCGAGTCGATCACCGGCGTACGGCAGAAGGAGACCGTCCCCGACGAGGTCGTCCGCCGCGCCGACCAGATCGAGCTGGTCGACATGTCGCCGGAGGCACTGCGGCGGCGGATGGCGCACGGGAACATCTACCGGCCGGACAAGGTCGACGCCGCCCTGTCGCGCTACTTCCGGCCCGGCAACCTCACCGCGCTGCGCGAGCTGGCCCTGCTGTGGGTGGCCGACCGGGTCGACGCGTACCTCAACCGGTACCGCTCGGAGCAGGAGGTCTCCGCGATCCGGGGATCCCGGGAGCGGATCGTGGTCGGCCTCACCGGCGGCCCCGAGGGCCAGACCCTGATCCGCCGGTCGGTCCGGTTGGCCGAGAAGGGCGCGGGCGGCCAGGTCCTCGCGGTCTACGTCTCCCGCAGCGACGGCCTCGCCTCGGCCTCGCCCAAGGAGCTGGCCGTGCAGCGGAGCCTGGTGGAGAGCCTCGGCGGAACGTTCCACCACGTCAAAGGGGAGGACATCCCCTCGGCCCTGCTCGAGTTCGCCCGGGGCGTCGACGCCACCCAGATCGTCCTGGGCGCGAGCCGCCGCCGTTCCTGGCAGTACGTGCTCGGGCCCGGGGTCAGCGCCACCGTGGCCCACGAGTCGGGCCCCGACCTGGACGTCCACATCGTCACCCACGACGCCGCCGGCCGCGGCCGGGGGCTGCCCCGGCGCCAGCGCACCCGCCTGGGAGGTCCGCGCCTCGCGGCGGGCTGGCTGGTCGGCGTGGCGGGGCCGCTCCTGCTCACCCTGGGGCTGGCGTCGACGGGCGGCGGTGCGGGGCCGGCCTACGAGACGCAGCTCTTCATGGCCGTGACGGTCGCGGCGGCGCTGCTGGGCGGCATGTGGCCCGCGCTCACCTCGGCCGCCGTCGGCTCGCTGCTCCTGAACCGGTACTTCACGTCCCCCGTCCACACATGGACCTTCACCGACCCCGGGAACGCCTTCACCGTCCTCGTCTTCTTCGCGGTCGCGGCGGCCGTGGCGTCGGTCGTCGGGCTCGCGGCCCGCCGCACCCGGCAGGCGGCCCGGCTGCGGGCGGAGTCCGAGACCCTGTCCCTGCTCGCGGGCAGCGTGCTGCGCGGCGACACCAGCCTGGAGGCGCTGCTGGAGCGGGTGCGGGAGACGTTCGCCATGGAGTCCGTGGCCCTGCTGGAGCGGGCCGGCGACGCGGGGCCGTGGACCTGTGCGAGCGGTGCCGGCACGGCCCGGCCGGTCGCCCGGCCCGAGGACGCCGACGTCGACATGCCCGTCGGCGACCGTCTGACCCTGGCCCTGACCGGCCGGGTCCTGCCCGCCGAGGACCGCCGGGTCCTGGGCGCCTTCGCCGCCCAGGCCGCCGTCGTCCTCGAACGCCGCCGCCTCGTCGGTGAGGCCGCCGAGGCCCGCAGGCTCGCCGAGGGCAACAGGATCCGCACCGCCCTGCTCGCCGCGGTCAGCCACGACCTGCGCACCCCGCTGGCCGGCATCAAGGCCGCCGTCACCTCCCTGCGGGCAGGCGACGTCGAGTGGTCGCGGGAGGACCGCGCCGAGCTGCTCGCCGGCATCGAGGAGGGCACCGACCGCCTCGACCACCTGGTCGGGAACCTGCTCGACATGTCCCGGCTGCAGACCGGGACCGTCAGACCGGTGCTCCGCGAGACCGGGCTCGACGAGGTCGTGCCGACGGCGCTGGGCGGCGTGCCGGAGGGCGGCGTCGTGTCGGACATCCCGGAGACCCTGCCCATGGTCACGGTGGACCGGGGGCTGCTGGAGCGGGCCGTGGCCAACATCGTCGGGAACGCCGTCAGGCACGCCCCGTCCGGCACCCCGGTCCTGGTCTCCGCCGGCGCGGTCGGCGACCGTGTGGAGCTGCGCGTCGCCGACCGGGGGCCCGGTCTCCCCGACGAGGCCAAGGACGCCGTCTTCGACCCCTTCCGGCGGTACGGCGGCGCGCCGCCCGGCGCCGGTGCCGGGCTCGGCCTCGCGGTCGCCCGCGGGTTCGTCGAGGCCATGGGCGGCACCGTCACCGCCGAGGACACCCCCGGTGGCGGGCTGACCGTGGTGATCGCACTGCCCAGGACGCCGGACCGGCGGCCGGTGCGGCCGGAGCGTCCGGCCGCACCGGCCGCCTGAGCCGTCGCCGCCCGCCGGATCGTCCTCAGCCCGCCTCGGCGAAGGCCTCCACCGCCTGGATCTTGCCGGTGACGATGATGACGTCCCCCTTCGCGACCACGGTCTCGGCGGTCGCGTGGGTGAAGCCCTCACCGGGGCGCTTGATGCCGACGACCGTGACCCCGTGCCTGGACCGCACGGCGCTCTCGCTCAGCGGTACGCCGGTGATGCTGTCGGGTGCGACGGTCTTCACCAGGGCGTAGTCGTCGTCGAACTCGATGAAGTCGAGCATCCGCCCCGTCACGAGGTGGGCCACGCGCTCGCCCATCTCGTGCTCGGGCAGCACGACGTGGTGGACGCCGAGCCGCTCCAGGATCTGGCCGTGCTGGCGGCTGATCGCCTTGGCCCAGATGTTGGGGACGTTCTCCTCCAGGAGGTTGGAGGCGATCAGGATGCTGGCCTCCATGTCGGTGCCGATGCCGACGACCGCGCTGGTGAACTCGTGCACCCCGAGCTGCCGCAGCACCTCGGGGTCGGTGCAGTCGGCGACCGCGGAGTGCGTGAGCGTGTCGCTGTGCCGCTGGACGAGGGCGGGGTCGGTGTCGATGCCGAGTACGTCCCAGCCGCGCCGGGTCAGCTCCAGGGCCAGGGAGCTGCCGAACCGGCCCAGGCCGATGACGGCGACCCGCTGGTCGGCCGTCTCGGAGCGGTGCTGGGCGAGCCGCCCTCGGCGGCGCCGGCGCAGGGGGTGCGGGTGGTCAGCCAATGACGGGTCGCTCCTCGGGCAGTTGGTAGCGGCGGGTCCGCTCTCGCAGGGCGAGGGCCGAGACCAGGGTGACCGGACCGAGCCGGCCGACGAACATCAGGAAGACCAGCACCAACCGGCCCGAGTCCGGGAAGTCGGCCGTGATGCCGGTGGACAGACCGACGGTGCCGAACGCGGACACCGCCTCGAACAGGACGGCTTCCATCGGAGCCGGGGAGACGGTCAGCAGGGCGAGCGTGGCCGCGACCACCAGCCCCACGGCCAGCAGGGCGACGGTCAGCGCCTGGCGCAGCACGTGCGGGGCCAGACGCCGGCCCATGACGGTGGAGTTCGGCTCGCCCCGCACCTCCGCCCAGATGGCGGCGGCCAGGACCGCGAACGTGGTCACCTTGATGCCGCCGGCCGTGCCGGCGCTGCCGCCGCCGATGAACATCAGCGTGCAGGTCATCAGCAGCGTCGACGCCTCCATCGCGCCGATGTCGACGGCGTTGAAGCCGGCGGTCCGGCTCATCGCGGAGTGGAAGAACCCGTTGAGGAGCTTCCCGCCCCAGTCGAAGCGCCCCAGGGTCCCGGGGTTGGTCCACTCCAGGAGGCAGGTGAGCACCGTGCCGGTCAGCAGCAGCGCGACCGTGGTCGCCAGGGTCATCCGGGTGTGCAGCGACCAGGTGCGCCGCCCGGTCAGCCTCCGCCGCGTGCGGTGCCGCAGGAGTTCGAGGAGGACCGGGAAGCCGAGCCCGCCCAGGATGACGGCCAGGGCGATGGGGAGCGTCACCCAGGGGTCGCGCGCGTACGGGGTGAGGTTGTCCACGTGGAGCCCGAAGCCCGCGTTGTTGAAGGCCGAGACGGCGTGGAAGAGCCCGGAGTACGCGGAGTCGGCGATGGACCGGTCGTAGCCGAACCGGAAGCGCAGCGCGAGCAGGGCCCCCACGGCGAGCTCCACGGCGAGCGTCGTGCCGGCGACCCCGAGCAGGACGCGGCGCACGTCGCCGATGCCCAGGCTCTTCGTCTCCGCCGCCGCGGTCAGCTGCATCCGCAGCCGCAGCCTGCCCGAGACGAGCAGCGCGAGGAGCGAGGCCATGGTCATGATGCCGAAGCCGCCGACCTGGATCAGCGCGAGGATGACGCCCTCGCCGAACCCGCTCCAGTACGTCCCGGTGTCGACCACGACCAGGCCGGTCACGCACACCGCCGAGGTGGCGGTGAACAGGGCGGTCACGAGCCCTGTGGCCCCGCCGTTCTCGGAGGACACCGGCAGCGTCAGAAGGAACGTCCCGAGCAGCACCACCGCGGCGAAGGCCAGCACCAGGGACCGGGCCGGGTGCACGGCGAACAGCGACCGCCGCACCCTCGTCAGCTGCCCCGCCACCCGCCGGCCTCCCTCACCTCACCGCCACAGAGCCGGAGGTCGCGAACCCGTCGACGAACCGGCGGCGATCACCTTACCCCGGTGTCCCGGACCCGGCGGCGGCGTGAGACACCGCCCCGCGCGTGGGCGGGCCCCCTGCCGCGAGCGCCCGGGACGCCGGACGGCGCCGCCCGGTGTCCTCCCCCGGACCGGCCGGGTGGGGAGGCCGGGCAGCCGGGCTGCCCGGGCGCGTCACGGGCGTCCGCGCCGGCAGTCGGGCCGTCCCTCCTGCCCGCGGTCGGGCGACCTCACCGCTCGCCCGCGAGGTCGAGACCGCCCCTGCTGGTCTCGGCCGCGCCCCCGGTGTCCCGCGGGCGGCGCCAGGGACGGGCGATCGGGCCCGACACCGCCCGCCACCACGGCTCCACCGGCACCTCCCCCGCCGGCTCGAACGGCTGCCCCGGCCGCGGGAGCGCCACCGCCTGGCCGGCCTCCTCGGCCGCGTCCTTCGTCCACTCCCCCGGCTCGGCCCACGCGTGGAAGGCCAGGTTGAAGGTGGCCCAGTGGATGGGCAGCAGCACGCCGGAGGGCCGGCCGCCCTGGAGGTCGAGGTGGGCGCGCACTCCTTCGGCGGGCGTCATGTGGATGTCCGGCCAGAAGTCCGAGTAGGCGCCGATCTGGATCATGGTGGCGTCGAACGGGCCGTGCGCGGCTCCGATGTCGCGGAAGCCGGGGAACCAGCCCGTGTCGCCGCTGTGGTAGATCCGGTGCGCGGGGCCCTCGGCGACCCAGGACGCCCAGAGCGTGTGCTGCTGGTTGCGCAGGCCGCGCCCGCAGAAGTGGCGGGCCGGGGTGGCGGTGAGGCGTATGCCCTTGACGTCGGCCGACTCGTTCCAGTCCAGCTCGCGCAGCCGGGACGGGGCGACGCCCCAGTGCTCCAGGTGGGCGCCCACCCCGAGCGGCACGGCGAACAGCGTCCCCGTGCCGGCCAGGGCGCGGACGGTGGGCAGGTCGAGGTGGTCGTAGTGGTCGTGGGAGATCACGACGGCGTCGACCGGGCCGAGCGCGGCGAGCGGCAGCGGCACGGGGTGGAGCCGCCGGGGTCCGGCGAACGAGAAGGGGGAGCAGCGCTCGCCCCACACGGGGTCGAACAGGATGCGCGCCCCGTCGATCTCGGCGAGCACGCTGGAGTGCCCCGCCCAGGTCAGGCGCAGTCCGGAGGCGGGCGGCCGGGCCAGGTCGGCGGTGGTGTCCGGGTGGAGGGGCACCGGCCGGGCGGGGGCGCGGCGCAGGCGCTCCTCCTTGCGGAAGTACGTCTTCGCGAACTCGACGGCGGACCCGGAGGGCCGGTGCCGGGTGGCTCCGGGATTGCGGAAGGAGCCGTCGGCGAAGTTCGGCGAGCGGCGGACGCGCGCCAGCCGCTCGCCGGTGGCGTCCGCGCCGAAGGCGGCCGGACGCAGCGAGCGGACGCGGGCGCGCAGCCGGCCGAGGGGATCGACACCGCTCACGGCACCTCCAGAGGAATCGGGTGCCTCCCATTATGGGCGCCGGGTACGACAGCGACCCGGCGCCCGGCACGGCCCCGCGCGCTACAGGGGCAGGAGGTCGGGGCGCTTGGCCGAGACCCGGTCGCCGGAGCTCTCGCCGCGCAGCCGGCGGCCGATCCACGGCACCAGGTACTCGCGGGCCCACTGGACGTCGTCGCGCCGCACCTCCAGGGTGCCGCGCGGCGGGAGCGGCGGCCACGGCTGGTCGGGGTCGGCCGGCACGTCGAGGCCGAGGACCTGGGCGGCCCGCAGCGCGACCCGCGTGTGGCCCTCCGGCGACAGGTGGAGGCGGTCGGCGTCCCAGGCGCGGCGGTCCTGGACGGTGCGCAGCGACCACAGGTCGAGCACGGGGCAGCCGTACCGGTCGGCGATGGCGCGGACGTGCCCGTTGTACGTGGCGATCTTGCCGCGCAGCCGGCGCAGGACCGGGACGCCGCGCGTGTCGAAGCCGGTGGTCACCACGACCGTGCCGATGGCGGCCTTCAGCTCCGCGACCGCGCGCTCGAACCGCTCGGCCACGTCGTCGGGGTCGCTGCCGGGCCGGATGATGTCGTTGCCGCCCGCGCAGAAGGTCACCAGGTCGGGTGCGAGCTCCTTGGCGCGGGGCACCTGCTCGGCGACGATCTGGTCGAGGAGCCTGCCGCGTACCGCGAGGTTCGCGTACCGGAAGTCCCGGTCGTCCGGGAGCCGGTCGGCGAGCAGGACCGCGAGGCGGTCGGCCCAGCCGACGAACCGCCCGTCCGGGCCCGGGTCCCCGACGCCCTCGGTGAAGCTGTCCCCGATCGCCGTGTACGACCCGATCATGTCGTTCTCCCCCATCGTCGAATCGTCTGCCACGGCGAGACATCATCCTCCGCGGGATGTGACCTACGCGACCGTAGGGAGGGGTTGACTGGGCGTGATTTCCACCACCGCGCCGCTGCCCGGCACCCGTGGGAGGGTGCCGGGCAGCGGCGTGACGCGACGGCTCGCGCGGGGTGCGTCAGATGCTGACGCCGTGGCTGCGGAGGTAGGCCACCGGGTCGATGTCGGAGCCGTAGCCGGGGCCCGTGCGGACCTCGAAGTGCAGGTGCGGGCCGGAGGAGTTGCCGGTGGAGCCGGACAGCCCGATCTGCTGGCCGCCGCCGACCGACTGGCCCGCGGAGACGGAGAGGGAGGAGAGGTGGGCGTACTGCGAGTAGTTGCCGTCGGCGTGCTTGATGACGACCTCGTTGCCGTAGGCGCCGCTCCAGCCGGCGGACACGACGGTGCCCGCGCCGATCGCCTTCACGGAGGTGCCGGAGGAGGCGGCGAAGTCGACGCCGGTGTGGTAGCCGGAGGACCACATGGCGCCGGAGGCGCGGTACGGCGTGGTGACGCCGGCGGAGACCGGGGCGGTGAAGCCGGAGCCGCTCTGCGCGGGCGCCTGCTCCTCGGCCTTCTCGGCGGGGGCGGGGGCCGGGGTCTCGGGCTTGGGCTCGGGCTTGACCGCGGTACGGGCCGGGGTCTCGGCGGAGCGGGAGGCGCGCGCCTCATCGGAGTCGGCGGTGCGCGGGGCGGACTGGGCGCTGCTCCGGCCCTCGCCCTTGGCGCCGAGCGTGAGCTTCAGGCCCGGGTGGATGAGCGACGGGTCGTCACCGATGGCCTCGCGGTTGTCGGCGTACAGCTTCTTCCAGCCGCCCTTGACGTTCTTGTTGTGGGCGATTTTCGCCAGGTAGTCGCCGGCGACGACGGTGTAGACGCGCGGGGCGGGCTTGCCGGCCTCGGCGACGGTCGCGACGGCGGCCGTCTGCGCGGGGGCGGCGGCCGGGGCGGCGGCGGGGGCGGCGGCCTGCGCGCCGGTCGCACCGAGGAACGGGAGGGCGATGGTGGCGCCGCCCGTGCCGGCGGCGACGAAACCGCGGGTGATCGGGCTGGACTTGATGCGGCGGTGCTTACCCTTGGCGGGCATGGCGAATTCCTCTCCGGCGCCTGCGAGGTGAGCTGTCGGGTTCGGACTGGAGATGCCCGGCCGCGTGTTGGCGCGACTTCACCCCGAGCCGTGCGGGAATTCCCGTACGGCGAACTACCTGGTTCCCCCGCTCCTGCCACACGTGGATGGGTGCGAATTCCGGGGCGGCGGCAGGATTCGGCGATCCGCCCGGCTGAAACGGGACCGTAAACGAGTGGGGACGACGGGAACAAGCGGAAGGTTGCGCCGACGCTTTCACGGAGGGGAATCGGCCGGAGAGCGGCGGTCACTGTCCGTGGATTACGGATCATGAATTCGCTTGCCCGGCAGGGTTTTTCGGCGCCGCGGCCGGCCACGTTCCGTCACCGTTATGACGCTGCTCACGCGCGCGGGTCATCTCCCTTGTTTCCAGGGCGGGTTATGACGTAGACACTCAATACGGACAGAAGCACCAGAAGCGCATCTAGTACCCCATGGGACCTCAACTGGCGCAGAACAACGCCCCCTCCGCCTCCGGTCCCTGCCGCGAAGACGGCTGGAACGGGACAGAAGGGGCACGGGGCTGGTGAGACGCGATGGGGTCGGCGTCCTGGATCCTTCCCCTCATTCCCGTGGGGCCCGGTGGCGCGGACGGGAGCCGCACGGGACACAGCGACCGAGGCCGCGGGCGGAGGGAGGGCGGGGCGGGGCGGGGCGGGTGCCACAGGGGCACGGGCGGGCCGGGTGTCACGGCGCCCCGGGCGGTCGCTGCACGGGCGGGTGCGCGGTGGCGCGGCGAGCCCCGGGTCCGGACGCGTTTCCACGGGGTCGACCGGGACGCCCGGGGTCCGGCTGCTCGGGGGAGCGGGCCGCCGGGCTTGCGGGTGGCCGGGGCGCGGTCCGGGAGGGCGGAGCGGGCCGCGCCGGGGCCGGTGGCGGGCGGGCGTGACGGCGGGGGGCGGGGATGGGCCCGGAAGAGGCGGATGGGCCCGGAGGGGGCGGATGGGTCCAGGAGGGGGGCCGGAGGGGTCGGGGAGGGGGTGGACGGGGGAGCCATGTCGTATCGTCGGACCGCCACCCCGTCGGCGGACGTCGCCGGCGCCGGACGCGGAGGAGCACCCGTGACGCAGCAGCTGCCGCCCATGCCGTCGACCGCCGAGCCGGAGCTGTCCGGCGTCCGGAACTTCCGGGACGTGGGCGGGCTGCCGACGGTGGACGGGCGGCGCGTGCGGCCCGGCGTGCTGTTCCGCAGCGGGCACCTGGCGCACGCCACCGAGGAGGACGCCGCCTTCCTGGCGTCCCTGGGGCTGCACACCGTCTTCGACTTCCGCAACGCCGCCGACCAGGCCCTGGAAGGCCCGGACGTGGAGCTGCCGGGCGTGCGGAACGTCAACATCCCGCTGACCGACCCGGCCGACGGCGCCGAGTTCTGGGCGATGGTCCGCAACGGCGACCTGGACCAGCTGCGGGAGCTGCTGGGCGACGGCCGGGCCGCCGCGCGCATGCGGGCGGCGTACCGCTCGATCATCACCGAGCGCACCGCCGAGCACAGCCGGGTCCTGCACGCCGTCGCCTCGGACAGCGTGCCCACGCTGATGCACTGCGCGGCGGGCAAGGACCGCGCCGGCCTGTCGATAGCGGTGGTCCTGCTGGCGCTCGGCGTGGAGCGGGAGGCCATCGAGGCCGACTACCTGAAGTCGAACGACCCGCACCGCCGGTACCGGGTGCGCCGCAGCGACTCGTCCCCCGCCGGGATGTCCGCCGAGGTGATGGAGCTGCTCAGCCCGCTGTTCGACGCGCGCGGCGAGTACCTGCACACCGCGTACGCGACCATCGAGGAGCACTGGGGCTCCACCGAGCGCTACCTGGCCGACGGGCTCGGCCTGGCCGGGGACACCCGCGAGCGGCTGCGCGCCCGCCTCCTCGACGGCTGAGGCGCGGGGCCGCGCCCCCGCGCGCACGGGGCCGGGGGCGGGCCCGGCTACTGGTTCTGGCCGCCCAGCATGAACAGCAGGTAGAGGAAGGCCGCGAACAGGTGCCCGGCAACCAGGTAGGCGAACAGCCGGATGACCAGGTTGCGGTTGATCCACCGCTCCTGGGTGCTCGGGATGGGCTGCGGGTTCTCCGGCTCGGGCATGGCGTACCTCTCGGTTCGGCTCAGTGGTGCTGGGCGGGACCGCCACCGAGGCACAGGTCGGCGGCGGAGCTCTGGACGAGGGTGTGGACGAACAGCAGCTCGGCGCCGGACCGGGTCGCCGAGGCGATGCGGTGCGGGGTGAGCGAGTCGAAGTGGGCGCTGTCGCCCGGATCGAGGACGTGCGCGGATTCGCCGAGCGTCAGCCGTACGCGTCCGGCGAGGACGTACAGCCACTCCTCGCCGGGGTGGACCCGGACCGCGTCGTGCAGCCCGGTGTACGGCACGTCGACGCGCAGGGCCTGCATGGCCCGGCCGGCCGCGCCCGCCTGGTGGTACGTCCAGCCGCCCGCCTCGACCGGCTCGGCGCGGCCGGAGCGGACCACCGGGTCCGTGGCCGGGGCGGCCTCGCCGAGCAGCTCGGACACGGTCGTGCCGTAGGCGCGGGCGAGCCCGAGCAGCATCGGCAGCGACGGCTGGCGGCGGCCGGTCTCCAGGCGGGACAGGTGGGCCGGGGAGAGCCCGGCGCGCCGGGCGGCCGCCTCCAGGGTCAGACCGCGGCGGCGGCGCAGGGCCCGCAGCCGGGGCGCGACGTCCGGCAGGCCGTCGGCCGGCTCTCCTTCGACGCTCGTCATGCGTCCATTGCGCCAGGAAACTGCCCCAGGGGCAAACTTCTTGCCCTTGGGGCAAAAGTCAGCGGTTCGCGACCGCCTGCTTCACCAGGGTGCGCCCGAAGTCCCAGATCAGTCCACCGCCGGAGTGCGCCTCGTCCATCACGTCGGTGAAGGCGGTGACGAAGCGGTCGACGTCCGCCTCGCCGATGACCAGCGGGGGGATGAGCTTGATCACTTCGAGTCGGTCGCCGGAGACCTGGGTGAGGATGCGGTGCCGCTGGAGCAGCGGGACGACCACCATCTGCGCGAAGAGTCCCCGGCGGGCGGTCTGCAGCATCGTCCAGCGCCCGCGCAGCCCGAGCGAGGAGGGCCTGCCGAACTCGATGCCGATCATCAGGCCGCGCCCCCGCACCTCGCGGAGCATCTCGTACCGGTCGGTGAGCGCGGCGAGCCGGGACTTCAGGAGGGCGCCGGTGCGGCGGGCGTTGCCGACGACGTCCTCGTCCTCCAGGACGGCCAGGACGGCCAGGCCCGCGGCCATGGCCTGGGCGTTCGCCCCGAAGCTGGCCGAGTGGACGACGACGCGGTCCATGGACGAGTAGACCTTCTTGAAGATCCAGTCCTTGCCGATCGTGGCGCTGACCGGCACGTAGCCGCCGGACAGGGCCTTGGCGACGCACACCAGGTCGGGTTCGACGCCCTCCTCGTGCTGGTAGGCGTAGAAGTCCCCGGTGCGGCCGAGGCCGGTCTGCACCTCGTCGGCGACGAGCAGGGCGCCCCGCTTGTGCAGGAGTTCCTGGGCGGCCCTCAGGAAGCCGGGCGGGGCCTCGTGGACCCCCTTACCCTGGATGGGCTCGACGATGAGGGCGGCCACGTCGCCGCGCCGCAGCTCCCGGTCGAGGGCGTCGAGGTCGCCCAGCTCGACGGCGGTGTCGGGCAGCAGCGGGGCGAAGCCGTCGCGGAAGCAGTCCTCGCCGTTGACGGAGAGCGCCCCGGTGGTCAGTCCGTGGAAGGCGTGGGCGCAGTACAGCACGCGGGGGCGGCCGGTGGCGCGGCGGGCGAACTTGAGGGCGGTCTCCACCGCCTCCGCGCCGCTGTTGCCGAAGTAGACCCGGTCGAGGTGGGGCGAGTGGGCGAGCAGCCGCTCGGCGAGGAGGCCGGGCAGCGGCGCGCAGTCGAAGCGCGTGAGGTCGGGCAGGTCGAGGTCGAGTACGTCGTGCAGGGCGCGGCGCACCACGGGGTGGTGGCGGCCCAGGCCCATGACGCCGAAGCCGGCGAGCATGTCGAGGTACTCGTTGCCCTCCGCGTCCCAGAAGCGGGCGCCCTCGGCCCGTTCGTACACCTTGTCGAAGCCGATGGTGTGGAGCATGCGGGGCAGTTGGTGGTTGAGGTGCCGGGCGTGCAGTTCGTACCGCTCGGAGGCGCGGTCCGCGAGCAACTTGCCCAGGTCGAAGTCGGTGGTCATGCTCAGCTCCTCGTCAGGCGCGCCGGGCGGGGACGGCCTCCCGGGCGGCGCGCAGGGATTCGCGCAGGGAGCCCATGGTGGCGAGGACCGCGGTGGGCTCGTAGCCGCAGTGGGCCATGCAGTTGGCGCAGCGGGGGTCCTTGCCGCGGCCGTACTTGTCCCAGTCGGTCTCCTCGACCAGCTCGCGGTAGGTGGGGACGTAGCCGTCGCTCATCAGGTAGCAGGGGCGCTGCCAGCCGAAGAGGCTGTAGTTGGGGATGGCCCAGGCGGTGCAGGGGAAGTCGGCCCGGCCCTCCAGGAAGTCGAGGAAGAGCGGCGAGTGGTTGAGGCGCCAGCGCCGCCGGTTGCCGCCGGCGAACGCCTTCCGGAACAGTTCGCGGGTCTGCTCCACGCCGAGGAAGTGCTCCTGGTCGGGGGCCTTCTCGTAGGCGTACGCGGGCGAGATCATCATTTCGTCCACCCGCAGGTCGTCGTTGAGGTAGTCCAGTACCTCGATGACGGTCTGCGGTGTGTCGGTGTTGAAGAAGGTGGAATTGGTGGTGACGCGGAATCCCCGGCGCTGCGCCTCCTTGATCGCTGCCACGGCCTCGTCGAAGACCCCTTCCTTGGCGACGGATTCGTCGTGCCTTTCCCGCAGGCCGTCGATGTGGACGGCGAACGCGAAATAGCGGGAGGGCGTGAACTCGTGGAGCTTCTTGCGGAGCAGCAGGGCGTTGGTGCAGAGGAAGACGTACTTGCGGCGGGCGACGAGCTGGCGGGTGATCTCGGCGATCCGGGGGTGCATCAGCGGTTCGCCGCCGGCGATGGAGACCATGGGGGCGCCGGACTCCAGGACCGCTCCGACCGCCTGGGCCACGGGCATGCGCTGCTTCAGCACACCGGCCGGGTGCTGGATCTTCCCGCAGCCCTCGCAGGCGAGGTTGCAGGCGTAGAGGGGCTCCAGTTCGACGATGAGGGGGAACTTCTCACGCCCGCGGAGCTTCTGCCGGAGCAGATAGGTCCCGACCCGGACGGTCTGGCGGAGCGGCATGGCCATCTGGCTCACCTCCTGGGGAGCAGCAAGGAACGGTGCCATTCGAGGAACGCGGGGAGGACGGCACGAAGGACACGGAAGGCTGATATTCCCCCGCGTACCGTGCCGATCCGGACCAGCTCGTGCTCCGGGGCGTCCACGACCACCCGGACGGCGGCAACGGGCCGGGGGCCCGCCGCGAGGGCCGCGTGCAGGGTGGCGGCGGACTCCATGTCCACCGCCAGGGCGCCCGTGGCCCGCAGGGCGGCCCGCTCGGGGCCGCGGACGACGTGGTCGGAGCCGGTCAGCGGGCCGGTGTGGACCGTGCGGCCGGGCAGCGCCCGCGCCAGGGCCGCGACCAGCGCGTCCGTGGCCGTGCAGGGCGTGGTGCCGTGCGGGCCGCGCGTCTCGTCGGCGACGACCAGGTCTCCCGGGTGCATGCCGGGGGCGAGGCCGGCGCAGAAGCCGGAGGCGATCACGGCGGCGGTGCGCAGCGGCTCGGACCGCAGGGCCGCGGACACCGCCCGGCGGGCCTGCTCGGGGCCCATGCCGGTGCGCAGCAGCGTCACCGGGCCCGCCCCGGCGCCCGCGCCCGGACCCGCCGCCCGGCTGCTGCGCAGGGCCAGGTGCTCGATGCCGAGCGCGCAGGCGACCAGCAGCGCCTCCGGCGGCCGCACCGTCCCGGACTCCGGATCCGAGGCCGTCCCGGACTCCGGATCCGAGGCCGGCAAGGGCCCCGCCCCCGGCTGGGGCTCCGTCCTCGCGCCCGGCCGGGGCCGCGGGGGCGTGCCGGCTCCGGACCGGGCCGACGGCGGGGCGCCCGGGGCGGGGCGCTGTGGGGGCTCCTGTGCCCGCACCGGCCCGAGGTCCGGCGCCGGGCCCCGCGCGGGGCGCGCCGCGCATCCCGCGCCGGAGCCGGGCACCGGCTCGCGGGGCGTCCCGGTGCCGGGCCGGGCCACGGGCCGGGAGCCCGGCGCACGGCGCGGTTCGGCGCCCCGCTCAGCGCGCGGGCCGGGTCCCGCGGAGGCGGCCCGCGCCGGGCCCGGTCCGTCGCCCGCCTCCGGTGCCCGGCGCGGGTCCGGCTCCCCGGCCACTCAGCGCCCCTTGCCGACGGCCGGTTCCCCGTGGACGTACCGGCCCAGCGCGGTGAGCGGGAACACCTGCCGGTACAGGTGGTAGTTGATGGAGAAGTCCCACGGGAAGCCCGTGCCCGTGAAGTACGGCTCGTCCCAGGAGCCGTCCGCCCGCTGCGTCGCGGCCAGCCACGCCACGCCGCGCGCCACGGCGGCGGACTCCCGCTCCCCCGCGGCGAGCAGCGCGAGGAGCGCCCACGCGGTCTGGGACGCGGTGGAGGCGCCCCGGCCGATCCACTCCTCCTCGCGGTACGAGCGCAGGTCCTCGCCCCAGCCGCCGTCCTCGTTCTGCACGGACACCAGCCAGGCCGCGGCCCGCCGGATCGCCGGATGGCTGCGGGGCAGTCCGGCGGCGGTGAGCGCGGGCACCACGGAGCCCGTCCCGTACACGTGGTTCACGCCCCAGCGGCCGAACCAGGAGCCGCGCGGCTCCTGTTCGGCGAGCAGCCAGGCGACGCCCCGGCGGGTGCGCGGGTCCGCGGCCAGGCCCTCGTGGGCGAGCATCTCCACCACATGGGCGGTGACGTCGGCGGACGGCGGGTCCACGACCTCGCCGAAGTCGCAGAACGGCAGCCGGTTCGGGAGCCGGCTGGTGTTGTCGGCGTCGAAGGCGCCCCAGGCCCCGTCGCCGCTCTGCATGCCGAGGGTCCAGCGGACGCCGCGCCGGACGGCCGCGTCGACCCGCGCCGGGTCGGGGTGGCGGACCCGGCGCAGGGCGAGGAGGACCTCGGCGGTGTCGTCGATGTCGGGGTAGGTGTCGTTGTGGAACTCGAACGCCCAGCCCCCCGGCGGCAGGCCGGGGCGCCGTACCGCCCAGTCGCCGGGGCGCACGACCTGCTCGGCGAGGAGCCAGTCGGCGGCCCGGACGAGGGCGGGGTGGTCGGGCGGGAGCCCGGCGTCGGCGAGGGCGATGGCGGCGAGGCAGGTGTCCCAGACGGGCGACTGGCACGCCTCGACCATGCGGGCCCCGTCCTCGCGGTGGACGGCGAAGCGGTCGAGGGAGGCGAGCCCGGCGCGCATGACGGGGTGCCCGAGGTCGTAGCCGAGGAGGTGCAGGGCGATCAGCGAGTAGACGGCCGGGGGCTGGATGCCGCCCCAGCAGCCGTCGTTCTCCTGCCGCTCCACGATCCAGCGGGCGGCGGCGTTCATCGCGGCGCGGCGCAGGGGGCGCGGCGCGAACCGCCGGTAGTGGCGCAGCGCCCGGTCGAGGCGCTGGAACAGCCCGTCCCAGGTGCCCGCGGGGGCCAGGGGGCGCGGCGGGCAGGGGCGGCGCGGGTCGGTGTGCAGCTCGTCCAGGGCGAACGGCGCGGGGCGGACGGGCCGCTTCGCCGAGACGATGGTGAGGGGGACGATCGTCTGCCGGGCCCACTGGCCGAAGTCGTGGATGTTCAGCGGGAACCAGGGCGGCAGGTAGATCATCTCGGGTGGCAGCTCGGGCAGGTCGTCCCACTTCCACCAGCCGAAGAGGGCCAGCCAGATCCGGGTGAAGACGCGGGTCGCCGCGATGCCGCCGCGCTCGCGCACCCAGGCGGCGGCGCGGGCCATGTGCGGCGCGTCGGGCGGGTCCCCGGCGAGGCGGAGCGCCACGTACGCCTCGACGGTGGCGTTCAGGTCGCCCGGCCCGCCGTGGAAGGTGGCCCAGGTGCCGTCCCCGCGCTGCTCGCCGCGGATGAAGAGGGCGGCGGCCTCGGTGGTGGCATCGTCGCGGATGCCGAGGAACTGGCGGAGCAGCAGGTCCTCGGCGTCCATGGTGACGTTGGTCTCCAGGTCGCCCTTCCACCACCCCTCGGCGTCCTGCCGGGCGAGCAGGTGGTCGACGGAGCGCCGCATCGCGGTCTCGGCGGCGGCGAGGAGGTCCGCCCCGCTGGGGGCGGGGGCGGGCGCGGCCGGGGCGGCGGGGCCGGTGAGCGCGGTGGCCTGGGCGGCGTGCGCGGCGGCCGGGGCGGGCTCCGCGGGCGGGACGGCGGTGGCGGGTTCGGCGGTGGCGGTGGCGGTGGCGGTGGAACCGCCGGAGGTGCGGTGGAGTTCGTCGGCCGGGGCCGGGGCGGGGCCC
Organism: Streptomyces fradiae ATCC 10745 = DSM 40063; assembly: GCF_008704425.1. Taxonomy (NCBI): domain Bacteria; kingdom Bacillati; phylum Actinomycetota; class Actinomycetes; order Kitasatosporales; family Streptomycetaceae; genus Streptomyces; species Streptomyces fradiae. Next base: position 6,135,880 of record NZ_CP023696.1, on the reverse strand, counting down.
GTGCTCCCGGCGCTTCCGTCGGTCGTCGCTGTCATGGCTTCCCCTTCGTGCAGTGGACGTGCTGCTGCCTCGGGTATGCCGTCGGCCGGTGCCGTACGCGCGCGTGGCGTACGGCACCGGCCGGCGACCGCGACGTCATATGTGCCGGAGCGGACTCCTCGGCCCGGAGCCTGCGGGGGCTCCGGGCCCGCTCAGGGCGCGGGGGGCGGTCATCGCTTCCGTACGACCACGAAGTCGGCGAGCGCCGTGAGCTGCGCCCGGACGCGGGGCGGCATGTCGACGCGGTCCAGCGCCCCGATGGCCACCGCGTGCTGCCTGCGGGCCTCCTGGGCGGTCCAGTCCCGGCCGCCGGCCTCCTCGATGAGGGCGGCGCGGGTGGCGAACTCCTCCTCGGAGAAGGCGTCGAGGTCCTGGCTCTTGGCGTCGGCGGTCAGCAGCTCGCCCAGCCGCTCGGAGGCGGGGCCGCCGGCGGCCAGCGCGGCGACGACCGGCAGGGACTTCTTGCGCTGGCGCAGGTCGCTCCAGGTCTGCTTGCCGGTCGCCTCCGGGTCGCCCCAGATGCCCAGCAGGTCGTCGACGGCCTGGAAGGCGAGGCCGAGGTGGTGGCCGTACGCCTCCAGGGCGTCGGCGGTGGCGTCGTCGGCGCCGCCGAGTACGGCGCCGATGGAGGCGGAGCAGGCGAGCAGGGCGCCGGTCTTGTTGCCCTCCATCTCCAGGCACTCCTCGACGGTGACCCGCTCGCGGTGCTCGTACGAGATGTCCTGGGCCTGGCCGTCGATCAGCTTCCGCGTGGCGACGGTCAGCCTGCGGGTGGCGCGCCCGGCCTCGACGGTGCCGAGCTCCAGCAGGACCTCGCCCGCGAGGGCGAACAGCGCGTCGCCGACGAGGATGGCCTGGGCGGGACCGTGCACCTTCCATACCGTGTCGCGGTGGCGGCGCTGCTCGTCGCCGTCCATCAGGTCGTCGTGGAGCAGCGAGAAGTTGTGCACGAGCTCGACGGCGACGGCGCCGGGGATCCCGGTCTCCGGCGGGGCGCCCGCCGCCTCGGCGGACAGCAGCGCGAGGGCCGGTCGGACGGCCTTGCCGCCGTCCCCGTCGGCGGGCCGCCCGAGGGCGTCGATCCAGCCGAAGTGGTAGGCGGCGACGGTGTCCATGGGCTTCGCCAGCCGGTCCACCGCCGCGCGGAGCACGGGGGTGGACAGGGTCCGCCCGCGGTCCAGCAGCGCGGCGACCTCCGCTGCGTCGACGGCGGGGTTCGCCGGGGGCACTGTCGGCACGGTCTCTCCTCTGTTTCCTGTACTCGGTCTCATGCCGCCTCCTCGAGCGGATGTACGTGGGGGCGGCCGAGGGCCGAGAGAGCGGCGGCCGCCGCGGTGAAACCGCTGCGTACCGCCCCTTCCATGGTCGCGGGCCAGCCTGTGGCGGTCCACGCGCCCGCAAGATACAGGCCGGGCAGGCGAGTTCGGGCGCCGGGGCGGAGGCGGGCGACTCCGGGAGCGGGTGCGAAGGTGGCCGTGCGCTCCCTCGTCACGAAGAAGTCGGTCACGCGGGCGTGCCGCGCGGGCGGCAGCAGCCGCTCCAGCTCGGGCAGGTAGCGGGCGCGCAGTTCGGCGACGGGAGCATCGATCTCGGCCTGGGCCGCCGACTGCGACACGGCGAGGTACTGGCCGGGCCCGGACATGCCGGACGCCTCGGTGCGGTCGAAGACCCACTGGACGGGCGACCCGAGGGCGGCGAAGAACGGGCGGCGCAGGACCGGGCGGTCGTACAGCACGTGGACGTTGAGGATCGGCGCGGTGCCGATCCTCAGGAGGTCACCGGGTGTGTCGAGGGCGCCGGGCGGGAGCAGGTCGTGGGTCTCGCGCTGCGGTACGGCGAGGACGACCGTGTCGGCGTCGAGGCTGTCGCCGGGCACGTCGACGACCCAGCGGCCGCCGTCGGCGGGGGTGACGGCGCTGACCCTGGTGCGGACGAGGACGCGCACGCCGCGGGCTTCGAGCGCCTCGCGGGCGAGGGTGTCGTGGAGGTGGCCGAGCGGGACGCGGGCCCAGCCGATGTCGGCGGCGCCGGGGGCGGAGAGCAGTCCGGTGCGGAACACCATGGCGGCCAGGCCCAGGGAGGTCTGGGCGGCGGTGGCGTTGAGGGTGGCGACGCCGACGAGGTCCCACAGGGCCTGGACGGCGCGGCGCGACTGGCCGTGGCGGGCGAGCCACCCGGCGAAGTCGGCGTCGTCCAGGGCCGGGTCGGCCGGGTCGAGGGACCTCAGGGCGAGGGCGGCCCGGCCGGCCGCGAGCCGCTCGGCGACCGAGAGGTGCGGGTACGCGGCGAGGCTGGCGGCCAGGTGGAGGGGGACGGGCAGGGCAGTGCGGCGCAGCCGGCCGAGGCGGGGGCCGCGCGGGCCGCCGACGTCCAGGACGGGCACGTCGAGGCGGTCCTGGACGGGCGCGAGGTCCGCGCCGCCGACGCGGTCGAGGAACCAGCGGTACGCGGCGCAGCAGCGCAGGTACACGTGCTGGCCGTTGTCGACGGTCAGGTCGCCGCGCCGGAAGGAGAACGCCAGGCCGCCCAGGCGGGGGCGGCCCTCCAGCAGGGTGACCCGCACTCCGGCGTCGGCGAGGCGCAGGGCGGCGGTGACCCCGGCGAGGCCGCCGCCCACGACGACGGCGTGCCGGCCGGTCACGCGGGCCCTCCGGGGCGGCCGCGGTGCGGGCGAGGGCTCACGGGCGGGTCCTTTCGGTGCGGCGGGTGACCGTGCGGGTGTCGAGTCCGGACAGGCCGCGCACGGCGACGTACGCCTTCTCCGCGCCGGGCAGCGAGACGCGGCCGCGCAGGACGGCAAGGGGGTCGCGCTCGATGCGGTCGAGGAGGCGGCGGTAGATCCCGGCCATGGCGGCGACGCACGCGCCGCTGCGGCGGTCCAGCAGGGGCAGCAGCCGGTAGCCCTCGGCGAAGAGGGCGCGGGCGCGGCGCACCTCGTGGTGGACGAGGCCGGTGAAGTCGGCGCCCGGGGGCGGGGTGGCGCTGTGGAAGCCGCCGGAGCAGCCGAACTTGTCGAGTTCCTCGGCGGGCAGGTAGCTGCGGCCGTTGGCGGCGTCCTCGCGCAGGTCGCGCAGGATGTTGGTGAGCTGGAGCGCGAGTCCGAGGGTGTCGGCGTAGTGCGGGGCGCGGTCGGCACCGGGCGCTCCCCCGGCCGTGCCGAAGACGCCGAGGGAGAGCCGCCCGATGGCGCCGGCGACGCAGCGGCAGTACGTCCTCAGGTCGTCCCAGGTCTCGTACGTGCGGCCGCGCACGTCCATCAGGACGCCGTCGATCAGCTCGTCCAGGCCCCCCAGCGGCAGCGGGAAGCGGCGGGCCGAGTCGGCGAGGGCGACGGCCACCGGGTCGGTGTCGTCCTCGGCCACGGCGCCGCGGCGGACGCGGTCCAGCGTGTCGCGGGCGGTCTCCAGGCGGCGCCGCTTGGCGTCGGGCCCGAGGGTGCCGTCGCCGATGTCGTCCACGCGCCGGGAGAAGGCGTACAGCGCCGACATGGCCTGGCGCTTCGCGGTGGGCAGGAGCCGGATGCCGTAGGCGAAGTTCCGGGCCTGCCCCGCCGTGACGGCCTCGCAGTAGCGGTACGCCGCCTCGACCGGCGGCGGCGTGGGCGTCGTCGTGTCCACGGTCCTGCTCACCCCTCCCCGCGCGCTGCTCGCCACACCGCTCCGGCGCGGCGGAGCAGGCGGTGCCCGGAGGCCCGGGGCGGTCCTGGGAGTACGTCGTACCGGGCGGCCCGCAGGGCGTCGAGGGCGGCGTGGCCGCCCGCGACGAAGCCGGTGAGGAGGAGCCGGAGCCTGCCCTGGACGCTGCGGACGAGGGGGGCGCCCTCGTCGAGCAGGTCGCGGGCGCGCCGCGCCTCGTACGCGACGAGGGCCCGCACGGAGGCGTTGGCGGTGGGGGCGGCCAGGTCGGCCTCGGTGACGTGGAAGCGGGCCATGTCCTCGGCGGGCAGGTAGATCCGGTCGCGCCGGAGGTCCTCGGCGACGTCCTGGAGGTGCTCGACGATCTGGAGCGCGGTGCAGATCCGGTCGGAGTGCCGGATCCGTTCGGGGGTGGAGGTGCCGCTGATGGCGAGGACCAGGCGGCCGACGGGGTTGGCGGACAGCTCGCAGTAGGCGAGGAGGTCGTCGTGGGTGGCGTAGCGGCGGACGCGCTGGTCCTGGCGGTTGGCCTCGATGAGCGCCCGGAACGGCGCGGGGCCGAGCGCGTGGCGGCGGACGGTGGGCCGCAGGGCCGCGAGCAGCGGGTGGGCGGGGGCCTCGGACGCGCCGGGTGCGGCGGGCGTGGCGGGTGCGGCGGGCGTGGCGGGTGCGTCGTCGAAGACGCGGGACAGGTCGGTCTCGAGCGCGTCGAGCAGCGCGTGCGGGCCGTCGCCGGGGCGGGCGCCGAGGAGGCGGGCGTCGGCGCCGCCGGGGGCGAGGTCGCCGTCGCCGATGTCGTCCACGAGCCGGGCGAAGCCGTAGACGGCCATCAGGTCGGCGCGCCAGGCGCGCGGCAGGAAGAAGGGGGCCACGGGGAAGTTCTCGTCCGCGGCCTTGTCCAGGGTGGTACGCGCGGGCGCGTCGGGGGTCACCTGCCGGACACCCGTCGCCGAAGGCCGCTCGGCACGGGGACGGCGGGACCTCCGTTCAGCCGGCACCCTGGGGTCAGCCGGGGGTTCTCCGTCATGGCCGTCACGTCTCCCGTTCTACACTCCGGACGCAAAACATCCTATTTCGGACACGCCGCCGGATCCCTGAGCGGCCACCGCATGTGGCCTGAAACGAACCGCTACAGCTTACGCGGTCGCCCGCGGGTGGATCTTCTTCGGCTCGTTCCGCCTCCGGGGCGCCGTGAGCGCGCGCCCCTCCGGCTCCACTCGCGCACCGGGTGCGCGGCCGCCCCCTCCCAGGGGACAGGTGGCCTCCCTGCCGAGGCCGGCACCCGCGCCCCTCCGGGTCCACTCGCGCCAGGTGGCGGCCGCCCCTTCCCAGGGGGGCGAGCCGCCGCTCCCCTTACCCGCGAGGGGCCCCGTGCCGGCGGTCCGGGCGGGGCCCCTCGGGGGTGGCGGGTGCCTCAGCGGCCCGTCTCCTTCTCGTAGGCGCGCAGCACCTCGTCGGTCGGTCCGTCCATCAGCAGCTCGCCCTTCTCCAGCCACAGCACCCGGTCGCAGGTGTCGCGGATGGACTTGTTGCTGTGGCTCACCAGGAAGACCGTGCCGGCCTCCTTGCGCAGCTCCCGGATGCGCTCCTCGGAGCGGATCTGGAACTTGCGGTCGCCCGTCGCCAGCGCCTCGTCGATCATCAGGACGTCGTGGTCCTTGGCCGCGGCGATGGCGAAGCGGAGGCGGGCGCCCATGCCGGAGGAGTACGTCCGCATGGGCAGGGTGATGAAGTCGCCCTTCTCGTTGATCCCGGAGAAGTCGACGATGGACTGGTAGCGCTCCCTGATCTCCTCGCGGGACATGCCCATGGCGAGGCCGCCGAGGATGACGTTGCGCTCGCCGGTCAGGTCGCCCATCAGCGCCGCGTTGACGCCGAGGAGGGAGGGCTGGCCGTCGGTGTAGACGCGGCCGCGCTCGGTGGGCAGCAGGCCGGCGATGGCGCGCAGCAGCGTCGACTTGCCGGAGCCGTTGGTGCCGATGAGGCCGATCGCCTCGCCCCGGTACGCGGTGAAGGACACGCCGCGCACCGCGTGGACCTTGCGCACCCCGCGGCTCTCCCCCTTGTCGCGGCGGAGGATGCGGCTGAGCGCCGCCGTGGCGCTCCCCTTGCCCGCGGAGCCGCCGTTGACGCGGTACACGATGTGCACGTCGTCGGCGATGACGGTGGGGATGCGGGGGCCGGCGGGGCGGGCGCCGTCGATGTCGTCAGCCACGGCCGTACCGCTCCTCAGCCTTCCAGAAGTACACGAACCCGGCGACGCCGACGACGACCGCCCACAGCACCGCGGCGAGCCAGACGTGGTCGGGCAGGTTCTCGGAGGTGTAGCCGTCGATCAGCGCGAAGCGGATCAGGTCCATGTAGATCGCCGCCGGGTTGTACATCAGGACGTCGGCGATCCACGCCGGCTTGTCCTTCAGCATGATCGGGATGGAGAACATCACGCCCGAGGCGTACATCCACGTCCGCATGATGAAGGGCATGAGCTGCGCCAGGTCCGGGGTCTTGCTGCCCATCCGCGCCATGATCATGGCGAGGCCGGTGTTGAACGTGAACTGCAGCGCCAGGGCCGGCACGATCAGCAGCCACGCCAGGGACGGGTAGCTGCCGAAGATCGCCACGATCACGAACAGCACCAGCATCGAGTACAGCAGCTGCTGCAACTGCTGGAGGGCGAAGGAGATGGGGAGCGCGGCGCGCGGGAAGTGCAGCGCCCGCACCAGCCCCAGGTTGCCCGAGATGGACTTCACGCCCGACATGACCGAGGTCTGCGTGAACATGAACACGAAGACGCCCGTCACCAGGAACGGGACGTAGACCTTCTTGTCCATGCCCCGGCCGGCCTCCAGGATCAGGCCGAAGATCGCGAAGTACACCGCGGCGTTCAGCAGCGGCGTGGCCACCTGCCAGAGCTGTCCGAGCCGGGCCTGGCTGTACTGGGCCGTGAGCTTCGCCCGGGAGAACGTCAGGATGAAGTGGCGCCGTCCCCACAGCTGCCGGACGTACTCCCCCAGGCCCGGCCGGGCGCCGCTCACCGACAGGCCGTACTTGGCCGCCAGCTCCGCCGGCGTGAGGCCGTCGTCGGGCGAGGGCGGGACACTCACGGCGACCGGTCGGTCGTGGGTTGTCTCACTCACAGGTCGAAACTTTCGTGTTCACGGTGCGGGGCGGTAGAGGTGCGGCGCCGGTGTCCGCGAAGGGGGCGGCCCCTTCCCGGGCACCGGTGCCGCCGGGTCCGAGCTTGTCAGATGACGGGCGGACGGCCCAGTCGTGTGAGGCGCCACACCGTGCGCCACCGCATGGGGCGCCGCGGCCCGCAGGGCGTCGTCCAGCCCTCCCTGAAGCCCCCGAACCACGCCTTCAGCGCGGGCCCCGAGGGGCGCCTGAGCAAGGTGAGCAGCAGCCACACCCCGACGTAGACCGGGACCAGCGGGGCGGGCAGGTTGCGGCGGGCCAGCCAGACCCGGTTCCGCGCGACCATCCGGTGGTACACCGCGTGCCGGGAGGGGGCGGTCGTCGGGTGGTGGAGCACCATGTCGGCCCGGTAGTCGATCATCCAGCCGGCGTCCAGGGCGCGCCAGGCGAGGTCGGTCTCCTCGTGCGCGTAGAAGAACTCGCCGGGCAGCGGGCCGACCTGCTCGACGACCTTGGTGCGTACGGCGCTGGCGCCGCCGAGGAAGGTCGTCACCCGCGAGGAGCGCATCGGGTCGGAGGCCCGCAGCCGCGGCACGTGCCGCCGCTGGGTGGCGCCCGTCTCCGGGTCGGCGATGCGGAAGCTGACGATGCCCAGCTCCGGGTCGTCGGCGAAGGCCCGGCGGATCAGCTCGGCGGTGTCCTTCCGGGGCAGCAGCCCGTCGTCGTCGAGGAAGAGCAGCACGTCGACGTCGGAGCCGTTGGGGCCGAACGCCTCGATGCCGACGTTGCGGCCGCCGGGGATGCCCAGGTTCTCCGGCAGGTCCACGGTGCGCACCCAGCCGGGGACGCCGCGGACGGGGGCGCCGTTGCCGACGACGACGACCTCCACCGGCTCGCCCTCCTGGCGGGCGACGGACTCGATGAGGGCGTTCAGGTCGTCGGGGCGGTCGCCCATGGTGATGATGACGGCACCGAGCTTCACGGGCGTCACCTCAGCCTGCTGGACGCGAGGATCGACACCAGGTGCAGCACCGTCTGGAGCAGCGCGATCCCGGCGAGGACGGCCACACCGAGGCGGCTGAAGAACAGGTCGCCGCGGATCGTGTCGGCGACGGCGAGGACCAGGATGAGCAGGCTGGCCTCGATGCCCAGGACGAGCCGGTGGAACTTGACCGCGGCGGCGGCCCGGCGGGCCAGCGCGATGCCGGAGGAGCGGGGCTCGGACGCCGACTCCTTGACCGGCGGCAGCCCGCCCTGGTGCCGGGCGACGGCGACCAGGTCGGTCTCCGCCTTGATCAGTACGGCTCCGAGCGCGGCGAGCGTGCCGAGGAAGGCCCACAGCCAGTCGATGCGCCCGCTCCCCCACAGGTCGGCGGCGCGCAGCCCGAAGCCGACCAGCACGGCCGCGTCGCACAGGTACGCGCCGACGCGGTCCAGGTAGACGCCGCCGAGGGAGAACTGCTTCTTCCAGCGGGCGACCTCGCCGTCGACGCAGTCGAGCAGCAGGTACAGCTGGACCATGAGGACGCCGAGCAGCGCGCCGGGGATGCCGGGCACGAGGAGCGCGGGGGCGGCCAGCACACCGGCGACGGTCATCACGTACGTGAGCTGGTTCGGCGTGACCTTCGTCGTGACCAGGTGGCGGGTCACGCGCAGCGAGACCTCGCGCATGTAGAGGCGGCCACCCCAGTGCTCGCCGCTGCGCCGGTCCTTCACACCCGGCGGGTGGACGACGGGGCGGAGCTCAGCTACCGATGGTTTTTGCATAGTCGGCGTACGCGTCCCTGATCTGGTCGGTGGACAGGTCGAGGTGTTCCAGGATCGTGAACCGTCCCGGACGGGTCTGCGGCGCGTACTCCACGGCCGCGACGAACTCGCCGGGGGTGAAGCCGATGTCCTCGGGCAGCACCGGCATCCCGTGGCGGCGCAGCACCTCGGCGAAGAGGCCCGCCTCGTCGCGGGCGCCGCGCAGGTGCATCGCGAAGGCGGCGCCGAGACCGACCTGCTCGCCGTGGAGCGCGGCGCGCCGGGGGTGCAGCAGGTCGAAGGCGTGGCTGATCTCGTGGCAGGCGCCGGACGCGGGCCGGGTGTCGCCGCTGATCGACATGGCGATGCCGGTGAGGACCAGGGCCTCGGCGAGGACGACGAGGAACTCGTCGTCGCCGACGCCGCCGGGGTGGCGCAGCACGGACTCGCCGGCGGTGCGGGCCATGGCGGCGGCCAGGCCGTCCACCGGCTCGCCGTTGACCCGGCGGGACAGCTCCCAGTCGGCGATGGCGGAGATGTTGGACAGGGCGTCGCCGATGCCGGAGCGGACGAACCGCTGCGGAGCGTCGCGGATCACGTCGAGGTCGATGACCATGGCGATCGGCGAGGGGACGCCGTACGAGCCGCGGCCGTTGTCGTTGTCGAGCGTGGAGACCGGGGAGCAGATGCCGTCGTGGGAGAGGTTCGTCGCGACGGCGACCATGGGCAGGCCGACGCGCGCCGCGGCGTACTTCGTCACGTCGATGATCTTGCCGCCGCCGACGCCGACGACCGCGTCGTACCGCTTGCCGCGGATGGCGTCGGCGAGGCGCACGGCGGAGTCGATGGTGCCGTCCTCGACCGTGTACCAGTGGGCGTCCGGCAGCAGCGGCTCCAGCTTCTCGCGCAGGGCGCGGCCGGAGCCGTTGCTGACGGCCATGGCGAGCTTGCCGGACGCGGAGATCCGCTGGTCGGCGAGGAGGCCGCCCAGCTTGTCCATCGCGCCGCCGCCGATGTCGACGACGACCGGCGAGGGGATGAGCCGGGTCAGTACAGGCACGCGATCTCACGGCCCTTCGCGAGGTCGTCGTGGTTGTCGATCTCCACCCAGCGGACGTCTCCGATGGGGGCCACGTCGATCCGGAAGCCGCGGTGGACCAGCTCCTGGTAGCCGTCCTCGTAGTACAGGTCGGGGTCGCGCTCGAAGGTGGCCTTCAGGGCGTCGGCGAGGTCGGCGGCGGCCCCGGGCTCGATGAGGGTGACGCCGATGTACTCGCCGGTGGCGGTGGCCGGGTCCATGAGCTTGGTGATGCGGCGCACGCCCAGGCCGTCCTCGGCGACGACCTTCATCTCCTCGTCGGCGAGGGACTTCACCGTGTCGAGGGCGAGGATGATCCGCTTGTCGCCGCCGCGCGCCGCGAGGAGGGTGTGCTCGACGGAGACGGGGTGGACCGTGTCGCCGTTGGCGAGGATGACGCCCTCGCCCAGCACGTCACGGGCGCACCACAGCGAGTAGGCGTTGTTCCACTCCTCCGCCTTGTCGTTGTCGACGAGGGTGAGCTTGATCCCGTACTTCGCCTCCAGGGCGGCCCGGCGCTCGTACACGGCCTCCTTGCGGTAGCCGACGACGATGGCCGCCTCGGTGAGGCCGACCTCGGCGAAGTTGGCGAGGGTGAGGTCGAGGACGGTCGTGTCGCCGTCGACCGGCACGAGGGCCTTCGGGAGCGTGTCGGTGTAGGGGCGCAGACGCCGTCCGGCACCGGCTGCCAGTACGAGGCCGATCATGCGGGTTCTCCTTCGTCGTGTACGGCGGGTGCTCCGGAGGACACCCAGAAGCGGATGGACTCCGCGAGCCCCAGCAGCGCCACGGCGCCGGCGAGGGCGGTGAGCGCCAGGGGGAAGCCGTCGCCCCCGCCCGTCGCGAGGAGGGCGGCGAGGACGGCCGCCAGCAGCGTGCGCCCCTCCTGGCCGCCGAGCGCCCGCACCAGCCAGGCGGGCGGCGCGCCGGCGTCGCCGCGGATGCGGTACACCGTGTCGTAGTGATGGTAGGCGACCGCCGCCACCAGCCCGAACGCGGCCGGGAGCGCTCCCGGGGCGTCGGCGCGGGCGGCCAGCGCGAGGACGGTGCCGTACTCGGCGGCCCGCAGGGCGGGCGGGACGAGCCAGTCGAGGGCGCCCTTGAGGGGGCGGGCGACGGCGGCGCCGGAGGCGACGGCGTACAGCACGGCCGCCAGGACCACGAGGGGGCCGTCGAGCGGAGCGGCCGCGGCGGCGGCCAGCAGCACGGCGGCGCCCGCGAGGGCGTACGGGGTGCGTCCGCCGAGCGGGCGGGCCACGGGCCGCAGCACCTTGGCGGCGGCCTGCGCGAGCGCGCCGTTGTCGGCGAGGTCCGCGAGCGCCCGCGCGGCGCGGTCGGTGCGGCTCGCCTTGCGGGTGAGGGAGCGCAGGACCCGGCCGGCGGTGGTGTAGAGGGCGGCGAAGGAGCAGCCGATCAGCAGCGCGGAGAAGACGACGCGGGGGGTGGTGAGGGCGGTGAGCACGGCGATCATGGCCCAGCGCTCGCCGATGGGCAGGACGATCATGCGCCGCGCCCAGACCGTCCAGCCGACGCCGTCGAGCCGGTCGGAGAGCGTGGCGGTGGGGCTGGTGTTGGCGGTGGCGTCGTGGTTGGCCTCGTTGAAGGAGAAGTCCACGACGTGGCGGCAGGTCTGGAGGACCATGGCGCCGAGCGCGAGCGCCCACACGTCGTCCCCGCCGCGGGCGGCCCCGAGGGCCAGGCCCGCGTAGTAGGCGTACTCCTTGGCCCGGTCGAAGGTGGCGTCGAGCCACGCGCCGAGGGTGGAGTACTGGAGGGAGTAGCGGGCGAGCTGGCCGTCCGTGCAGTCCAGGACGAAGGAGAAGAGGAGCAGCAGCCCGGCGGCGACGAAACCGCCGCGGGTGCCGGTCGCCGCGCAGCCGGCCGCGACCAGCGCGGTGACCAGCGATGCGGTGGTGACCTGGTTGGGCGTGAGGCCCCGGCGGGCGCACCAGCGGGCGAGGTAGCGCGAGTAGGGGCTGATGAAGAAGGTGGTGAAGAAGCCGTCGCGGGACTTGACGGCGGAGCGGAGGCGTACGGCCTCGTCGTCGACGGCGGCCACGGCGTCGCGGGTCTCCTTGCGGGCCTGCGGGCCGACGGGGACGGCGGCGACGAGGGAGCCCAGCTCCGGCCGGTGCACGGCGACGCCCTCGTCCTCCAGGGCGGCGGCCAGCGCGTCGGGGAGGGTGGCGGCGGGGGCCGCGGGCCTGTCGGGGAGGGTGGCGGCGGGGGCGGACGGTGCCGGGGCCTCGGCGGGGGCGGCGCTCTCCGCGGCGGACGCGGCCCCTTCGGGCGACGCGGTCTCCGCGGGGCCCCCGGGCGTGGAGGACGGGGCGGGCGCGGCGGGCGCCGCCGCCGGGTCGCCGTCGGCGGCGAGGGCGGCGAGGGCGCGGGTCAGGCCCTGGCGGGCCTCGGGCCGGGCCGTCAGGGCGCCTGGAGCCGCGCCCGCCGGGAAGCGGGGGTCGGTGAGGGCCAGCCGCAGCGCGTGCCGGTGGCCGACGAAGCGCGGGTCGACGACGGCGACGCGCTCGCCCGCCGGTACGGCGGCGAGCAGCGCGGCGGTCTCGCGCGGGTCCGCGGCGGTGCGGACCTCGAAGCCCAGCGACCGCAGATCGCCCTCGAGCGGCGATCCGGGTACCGGAGGACCGGTGAGGATGGCGGTCGACAGACGAACTCACTCCTTGGAGCTGAAAGCTGCTGGGTGTGCGGGGCTCGGCCCGGTCGCGGGCGGCGGCACGTCGGCAGAGGCTATCGGATGGGTGGAAGGCGCGGTTCACCGAGGTTTCGGTGTACGGCGGCGTCCCGTGCCGACGGCGCGCCCATCATCCTCGATCACCGGCTCGGGTCACAAACCCCAGGTCGCGGCGGCCCCGCGCACCACCGGTCCCGCCCGCTCCGCCGGAGCGCGGACCCGCGCGGGCGGGAGGCGGGGAAGCCCAGGTCAGAGGCAATGACAACGGTGTTCAGCCCCGGCTTGCCCATACCCCCCACCCGTAGTTGACTGACCGCGCGGAAAGCGGTCACGGCACTGATCTGGAGGCGACTCATGGGGGCTGGGCACAACCACGGGCACACGCACGGAGGGCCGCCGCCCCCCGGGACGGCGGGCGCCGCGCACCGCTGGCGGCTGCGGGTGGCGCTCACCATCACGCTCTCCGTGATGGTCGTGGAGATCGTCGGCGGCGTCCTCGCCGACTCGCTCGCCCTGATCGCCGACGCGACCCACATGGCAACCGACGCGGTGGGGCTCGGGATGGCGCTGCTCGCCATCCACATGGCGAACCGCCCGGCCACCGCCAAGCGCACCTACGGCTACGCCCGCGCCGAGATCCTGGCGGCACTGGCGAACTGCCTGCTGCTCCTGGGCGCGGGCGGCTACGTGCTGTTCGAGGCGGTCCAGCGCTTCATGGCGCCCGCCGAGACCAAGGGCGGCTTGACGATCGTCTTCGCCCTGGTCGGCCTGGTCGCGAACATGGTCTCCCTGTCCCTGCTGGTGCGCGGCCAGAAGGAGAGCCTGAACGTGCGCGGCGCCTATCTGGAGGTGCTGGCGGACGCCCTGGGCTCGGTGACGGTGCTGGTGGCCGCCGGGGTGATCCTGGCCACCGGCTGGCAGGCGGCGGACCCGATCGCTTCGCTGGTGATCGCGGTGATGATCGTGCCGCGCACGGTGAGGCTGCTCCGTGAGACGCTGGACGTCCTGCTGGAGGCGGCCCCGAAGGGCGTGGACATGACGGAGGTGCGGCGGCACATGCTGGCTCTCCCCGGTGTGGAGGACGTCCACGACCTGCACGCGTGGACGATCACGTCCGGTATGCCGGTGCTGTCGGCGCACGTGGTCGTCGAGGCGAGCGCCCTGGAGGGCCCCGGGCACGAGAAGACGCTGCACGCGCTCCAGGAGTGCCTGGTGGGCCACTTCGACGTGGAGCACTGCACCTTCCAGCTGGAGCCCAGCGGGCACGCGGCCCACGAGGCGGGGCTGTGCCACTGACCCCGCGGCCGACGGCCCCCTCCCCGCGGCCGGGATGGCGCACCCGCCCCGAGGCGGACGCCGACCGCGCCGCCGTGCGCGCGGTGAACGCCGCCGCCTTCGACACCACCGCCGAGGCGGACCTCGTCGACGCGCTGCGCGCCGACCCGGACGCCTGGCTGCCCGGCCTGTCGTACGTCGCCGAGGCGCCGGACGGCTCGGTCGCGGCGTACGCCCTGATCACCCGCTGCCGGGTCGGGGACGCCCCGGCGGCGGCCCTCGCCCCGGTGGCGGTGGCCCCCGGGCACCAGCGGCGGGGCGCCGGGCAGGCCGTGGTGCGGGCGGTGCTGGACGCGGCCCGGCGCGCCGGCGAACCGCTGGTGCTGGTGCTCGGCCACCCCGCGTACTACCCGCGCTTCGGCTTCGTCCCGGCCTCCCGGTACGGCATCAGGCCCTCCTTCGAGGTGCCGGACGAGGCGATGATGGCGCTCCCGCTGGCGGACGGGGGCGTCGTGCCCGCCGGGACCATCACCTATCCGCCCGCGTTCGGCGTCTGACCCCGCGGGTGGCCGGCCGTCCCCCGGCCGCCCTGTCGTCCGGCCCGGTCGTCTGGCCCGGTCGTCTGACCGGAACGGGGGCCGTGGTGCGCCGGGCGGACGCGGGATCGCGTGTCCGGCGAGCGGCTCGCGTACGGCAGACTGAGACTTGCCCCACAGGGCCGAGAACCGATGCGAAGGATGGTTATGCCGACCACACCTGCCACCGCGGCGAACAGCGCGCCGAACGGAGCCGCACCGTCGATCATGCTGGAGCTGGTCGACGAGGACGGCACCACCATCGGCACCGCCGAGAAGCTGTCGGCGCACCGGGCACCGGGCCGGCTGCACCGGGCGTTCTCGGTGTTCCTCTTCGACGAGGAGGGGCGGCTGCTGCTCCAGCGCCGGGCGCTCGGCAAGTACCACTCCCCCGGCGTCTGGTCGAACACCTGCTGCGGGCACCCGTATCCGGGGGAGGCGCCGTTCACGGCCGCCGCCCGGCGGGTCTCCGAGGAGCTGGGCGTGTCGCCGTCGCTGATGGCGGAGGCGGGCACGGTCCGCTACAACCACCCGGACCCGGTGTCGGGGCTGGTGGAGCAGGAGTTCAACCACCTGTTCGTGGGGATGGTGCAGGCCCCGCCGCGGCCGGACCCGGACGAGGTCGGGGAGACGGCGTTCGTGACGGCGCGGGAGCTGGCGGAGCGGCACGCGTCGGCGCCGTTCTCCGCGTGGTTCATGACCGTGCTCGACGCGGCCCGGCCCGCCATCAGGGAGCTGACGGGGACCGCTGGCGGCTGGTGACGCGCCGGGGCGCCGATACCGGGGCGCCGGCGCTCTGACGGGCCGGCGTCCTGGGCTCCGCGGCCACCTGCGGGCCGGTGTGCCGCGGGCCCGGTGTCCTGTCGGCCCGGTGTCCTGCCGGCCCGGCTCCCGAGAAGGGAGGCCCGCGGCGCGCCCCGGCCGTACGCGGCTGGGGCGCGCCGCGGCGTACGGGCCGTCAGCGGGGCAGCGCGGCCCAGATGATCTTGCCGCCGGTCGCGGTGCGCTCGACGTCGCAGACGCCGCCGGCCGCGCGGGTGATCTCGCGCACCAGCAGCAGGCCGCGCCCGCCGGTCTGCCCGTAGTCGGTCTCCAGGGCCTTCGGGCGGTACGGGTGGTCGTCCTCGACGGCGACCCTGACCCACTCGGCGCCGACCGCGACCTCCACCGCGACCTGCGGGGAGAGCAGCGCCGCGTGCCGTACGGCGTTGGTCACCAGTTCGGAGACGATGAGCAGCAGGCCCTGGACGGCGTCGTCGGCGACCGGGGCCCCCTGGCGCTTCAGCAGGTCCCGGACGGCGTGCCGGGCCCGCGGTACCGAGGCGTCCACCGCCGGTGCGGTGAAGCGCCAGACCCCTTCGTACGACGGTGGCCGGGCCGGCACGCTTCCGCGGCTCTCCATGGTCCGGCTCCCGCCCTCGTGCTCGATTGTCGCCACGGACCGAGTGTTGGCCTCGGGGCGCGAGCGCCGGGAGGGAGACCGGAACTGGCGCGTTGTCGAGCGATACGGCTCGTGATCAGAACGCTTTCTTACCTATCCGGCCGCTTCTGGTCGGGTTCTGACGGGCGCGTACCGCTGTGCCGTACGCCCTCCGGAGCCGCCTCCCGCCCCGAGCCGGTGGCGGGGCCCGAGCCGGTGGCGGGTACGGGGCCGGGGGCCGGTACGGGGCCGGAGGCGCCGCGCCCGCCCACCCCGGCCGCGATCAGGCCGAGCCCGTCGAACAACAGCGCCAGCGAGAAGAACGTCCCCAGCACGTAGAGGCTGCTGCGGGGCCAGTCGAAGAGCACCAGCAGGCCCAGCACGATGCCGAACGCGCCCTGGAGCAGCGACCAGCCGAACCGGGGCCCGCGCACCACCGCGCTCCCCACCAGCCGGAACACCCCGCCCGTCAGGAAGAGCAGCGCCGCGAACATGGTGAACGCCTCCGCCGACTCACCCGGATGACGGATCACCACGAATCCGGCGGCGATGTTCAGCGCGGCGACCACCGCGGCCGGCCAGAAGGCGCCGGTACCGCGGGACTCCAGCGCCTGGACGAGGCCCACCGCGCCGCCGACCAGCAGCAGCCAGCCGAAGACCAGCATGGACGTCAGCGTGGCCAGTC
This sequence comes from Streptomyces fradiae ATCC 10745 = DSM 40063, assembly GCF_008704425.1. NCBI lineage: Bacteria > Bacillati > Actinomycetota > Actinomycetes > Kitasatosporales > Streptomycetaceae > Streptomyces > Streptomyces fradiae. The sequence continues at coordinate 6,119,603 of NZ_CP023696.1, read as the reverse complement.
CGGTGTAGACCAGCCCGAACAGGCCGCCGGCCACCAGGACCACGCCGAGCGGGACGAGCAGGGCGAGGTGGCGGCGGGGTCCGGCGCCCTCGGCGTCCGGGGCGTGGGGGGTGGGGGACATGGGGGTCTCGCTTCCTGGTGCGACTGCCGCGGCGCCCCCGTCCTGATCGTACGTTCGGGCCGCGGGGATAGCATCCGGCCCATGGAGCCGCAGCTGCAGCACCGCGTCACGGACGGGGTCGCGACCGTCGTCATCCACAACCCGGCCAAGCGCAACGCCATGACGGCCGGCATGTGGCGTGCCCTGCCGGAGCTGCTGGAGGAGCTGGCCGCCGACCGGGACGTCCGGGCGCTCGTCCTGACCGGCGCCGGGGACACCTTCTGCGCCGGGGCCGACATCTCCGGGCTGCGCGAACCGGACGACCGGCAGCCGTCGCTGGCGCTGCGCGCCGAGGAGGCGCTGGCCGCCTTCCCCCGGCCGACCCTCGCCGCCGTGCGCGGCTACTGCGTGGGCGGCGGCTGCCAGCTCGCCGCCGCCTGCGACCTGCGCTTCGCCGAGGAGGGCGCACGGTTCGGGGTGACCCCGGCGAAGCTGGGCATCGTCTACCCGTCGGCGTCCACGCGGCGGCTGGTCTCCCTGGTCGGGCCGGCCGCGGCCAAGTACCTGCTGTACTCCGCCGAGCTGATCGACGACGAGCGGGCGCTGCGCACGGGCCTGGTCGACGAGCTGCTGCCAGCCGGGGGGCTGGACAAGCGGGTGGAGGACTTCGTCCGGGTGCTGCTGGCGCGGTCGCCGCTGACCCAGGCGGCCGCGAAGGAGTTCGCCGACGGGCGCACCGACCGGGACGCGCACTGGGCGGAGGAGGCCCGCCGGAGCGGTGACCGGGCGGAGGGCGTGGCGGCGTTCCTGGAGCGGCGCCCGCCCCGCTTCACCTACCGGGGCTGAGGCACCCGCCGGGCTCGCGACCCGGCCCCCGGAGCCCGCTCGGGGGCGGGAGCCGGGGCGACGGCCCGCCGGGGCGGGCGTGCCCGGAGGCGGGCCTGAGCACCGGACGCGCCGGACGCGCCACCCGGACGCCCGGGCGCCGGGCCCCTGGACGCCCGGACCCCGGGCCGGCACGGGCATGCGGGGGCCTCCCGCGGAGGGCGCGGGCGCCCCCACCGGCTCCGTCGGCCGAGCGCCTTCGTGAGAGGGTGCGCGCCCGCCCGCCACCGGGTGCCGGAGCCCCGTTTCCGCCGGCCGCCGCGCTCCTGGGGCCGTTCGGGCGTAGGCGGAGCCCTGTATTCCGTACCGACCAGTCAGTAGCGTGTGCGGCATGACGACGACTGCCCCGAGCCCGCTGCCGCCGCGCGCGGTGCGCCGCTGCGCCCACCCGCTGAACCTCTTCCACGCCTCCGTCTACTTCTCCCCCGAGTACGCCGAGGAGCTGGCCGCCGCCGGCGTGAAGGACCCGCACGCCGCCTACTTCGCGGGGCGCGCCGCCGCGCTGGGCGCCGTCGGCGCCGGGGCGGTGACCGGGACGTTCTACAACTTCAGCCACGACCTGGTCGCCCGGCACCTGCCCGCCGTGTGGGAGAGCGCCTCGCCTGCCGACGCGCTCGCCGCCCGGCTGCGCGCGGCCGACCGGACCGTGCGGCGGCTGCTCGGCGACGCCGCCGACTCGGCCGCCATGGCGGAGGCAGCCGAGCTGGCGCTGCGCGCCGCGAAGGCGTGCACCCGGCACGCCCGGCCGCTGTACGCCGCCCACGCCGACCTGCCGGTGCCGGACGCCCCGCACCTGGCGTACTGGCACGCGGCGACGCTGCTGCGCGAGCACCGGGGCGACGCGCACTTCGCCGCCCTGCTGACCTCGGGCCTGGACCCGCTGGAGTCCCTGGTCGCCCACGGCGCGACCAGTGCGGGCGCCTCGACGACATGGGTGCTGGCCTCGCGCGGCTGGGCGCGGGCGGACTGGGACTCCGCCGTGGAGCGGCTGCGCGGCCGGGGGCTGCTGGACGGCGAGGGCGCGCTCACCGAGGCGGGCGCGGCGCTGCGCGAGGAGGTGGAGGACCTGACCGACCGGATGGACACGGCGCCCTACGCCCACCTGGGCGAGGCGGGCGTCGCCCGGCTCACCGAGCTGGCCAGGGGGTTCCTCGCGACGGCGGCCGAGGCGGGCGCCTTCCCGGCAGGGCTCACCGGCCGGAGGTGAGTCCGCGCGGCCCGGCGCCGGCCGGTGGCCGTGGCCGCCGGGTCCCGTCACCCGGGGCGCGGCATGCACGCCCCCCGGCCGGGCGCCGGGCGGACCCCGGCCGGTGGACGCGGCGGACGGGGTCCGGGGGCGCGGACGGACGGGGTCTGGGGCGCGGACGGGCTGGGTCCGGGGCGCGGACGGGGACGCCCTTCGGACCCGCCTGCGACGGAATGCGACACGGCCCGGCCGGGCCAGGCAGAATGCGAGCGCAATCCGAAAGCACGGGAAGGCGGGTCGGGACACACCGTGACGACGTCCATCGAAGGCAGGATCGCCGAGGAGCTCGGCGTACGGGAGCGGCAGGTCAGGGCGGCCGTGGAGCTGCTGGACGGCGGCTCGACCGTGCCGTTCATCGCGCGCTACCGCAAGGAAGCGACCGGGATGCTCGACGACGCCCAGCTGCGCACCCTGGAGGAGCGGCTGCGGTACCTGCGGGAGCTGGAGGACCGGCGCGCCGCGATCCTCGACTCCGTACACGAGCAGGGCAAGCTGACCGAGGAGCTGCGGGCGCGCATCCTCCAGGCCGACACGAAGGCCCGCCTGGAGGACATCTACCTGCCGTTCAAGCCGAAGCGGCGCACCAAGGCGCAGATCGCCCGCGAGGCCGGGCTGGAGCCGCTCGCGGACGGGCTGCTCGCCGATCCGGGCGTGGAGCCGCTCGCGGCCGCCGCCGCGTTCGTCGACGCGGACAAGGGCGTCGCGGACCCGGCCGCCGCGCTGGAGGGCGCGCGGGCGATCCTCACGGAGCGCTTCTCCGAGGACGCCGACCTGATCGGCGAGATGCGCGAGCGGATGTGGACGCGCGGCCGGCTGGTGGCGAGGGTCCGCGAGGGCAAGGAGGAGGCGGGCGCCAAGTTCGCCGACTACTTCGACTTCGCGGAGCCGTTCACCGAGCTGCCCTCGCACCGGGTGCTGGCGATGCTGCGCGGTGAGAAGGAAGACGTGCTGGAGCTGGTCCTGGAGCCGGAGGAGCCGGTCGACGGGCCGTCCACGTACGAGGGGATGGTCGCCCGGCGGTTCGGCGTCGCGGACCGGGGGCGCCCGGCCGACAAGTGGCTTGCGGACACGGTCCGCTGGGCGTGGCGCACCCGCATCCTGGTGCACCTCGGCATCGACCTGCGGCTGCGGCTGCGGACGGCCGCCGAGGACGAGGCCGTGCGGGTCTTCGCCGCGAACCTGCGGGACCTGCTGCTGGCCGCGCCCGCCGGCACGCGGGCGACGCTGGGCCTGGACCCCGGCTACCGCACGGGCGTCAAGGTCGCCGTGGTCGACGCGACGGGCAAGGTCGTCGCGACGGACACGATCCACCCGCACGTCCCGCACAACAAGTGGGAGGCGTCCCTGGCGGTGCTGGCGCGGCTGGCGAAGGAGCACGCCGTCGAGCTGGTCGCCGTCGGCAACGGCACGGCGTCGCGCGAGACCGACAGGCTCGCCGCCGACCTGATCGCCCGCCACCCCGAGCTGAACCTGACCAAGGTGATGGTGTCGGAGGCCGGCGCCTCGGTGTACTCGGCGTCGGCGTTCGCCTCGCAGGAGCTGCCCGGTCTCGACGTGTCGCTGCGCGGCGCCGTGTCGATCGCGCGGCGGCTCCAGGACCCGCTCGCGGAGCTGGTGAAGATCGACCCGAAGTCGATCGGTGTCGGCCAGTACCAGCACGACCTCTCCGAGGTGAAGCTGTCCCGGTCGCTGGACGCGGTGGTGGAGGACTGTGTGAACGGCGTCGGCGTGGACGTCAACACCGCCTCCGCGCCGCTGCTGTCGCGGGTCTCCGGCATCGGCTCGGGCCTGGCGGAGAACATCGTGGCGTACCGCGACGCGAACGGCCCGTTCCGGTCGCGCCGGGCGCTGAAGGAAGTGCCGCGCCTCGGCCCCAAGGCGTACGAGCAGTGCGCGGGCTTCCTGCGCATCCGCGGCGGCGACGACCCGCTGGACGCGTCGGCCGTGCACCCGGAGGCGTATCCGGTGGTGCGGCGGATGGTGAAGCGGACGGGCGGCGAGGTCGCGAGCCTGATCGGCAACACGGGGGTGCTGCGGTCGCTGCGGGCCGACGACTTCGTGGACGAGAAGTTCGGCCTGCCGACCGTCACCGACATCCTGCGCGAGCTGGAGAAGCCGGGGCGCGACCCGCGGCCCGCGTTCCGCACGGCCACCTTCAAGGAGGGCGTCGAGAAGATCGGCGACCTGGCCGCGGGGATGGTGCTGGAGGGTGTCGTCACCAACGTGGCGGCGTTCGGGGCGTTCGTGGACGTCGGCGTCCACCAGGACGGCCTGGTGCACGTCTCCGCCATGTCGCGGAACTTCGTGAAGGACCCGCGCGAGGTGGTGAAGCCGGGTGACGTGGTGAAGGTGAAGGTGCTCGACGTCGACGTGGCGCGCAAGCGGATCTCGCTGACGCTGCGCCTGGACGACGAGGCGGCGCCCGGCGGCACCTCCGGTGGGCCGCGGCGGGAGCGGGGCGCCCGCCCGCCGCAGCAGCGCCAGGGCGGCGCGGCCGGTGGCGGTGGGCGCGGTGGCGGCCGGGACGGCGGTGGCGGCCAGGACCGGCGCGGCGGGCGCGGCGAGCGGGCCGGCGGCCCCCGGAGCGGTGACCGGCAGGCGGCCCCCGCGAACGGTGCGATGGCGGACGCCCTGCGCAAGGCGGGCCTCCTGGGCGGGGGCTCCGGCGGTACCGGTGGCTCCGGCGGGGGCCGGGGGCGCCGCTGAGCCGAGGCGGACCGGTCCCGCGCCCCTTCGCGGCGGGTCCGCCGTCGCCGGGTGGCCGGGCGGGCCGCCCCGTGGGGCGGCGGTGCCTCGCCGGATCGGGCCCGCGCCACCGGACGACCGGGGCGGGGCCCGTCGCGGCCGGACCCCCAAGGCCGCGGGCCCGTCGCGGCCGGGTGCGCCGGGATCGGGGCCGGGCGCGCCGGGATCGGGAAGCGCCGGGGCCGGGTCGCACGGGGCAGGGCCGCGCCGCGCGGGGACGGGCGTGGTCGGGGCCGCGCCACCCGGCCGGGGTGACCGGTTTCCTGGTGGCCGTGCCCGGGTCGGCCCGGGTGCGGCGCGCCCGTCGGTGTGGTCCGTTCCGGGGCGGGCGGGGCCCTTCCCCGCCCGCCCCGGTCGGCGTTCCCGGCCGGGCCGGGTCCGGCCGGGAGGCGACGTGGGCGCGGCCCGGCCGAGGGGCGCGGCCGGCCTGCCGGCCGGACGGGGTGGGGCGGGACCGGCCGACATGCGGGCGGGGGCGCGGCGTGTGACTCTGTGCGGGTCACCAGAGCGCCCCCGGCGACGGCCCGGGACGGCGGAGACCCGGACGGAGCGGCCATGAACCAGATCGGCGACAAGCCCGAAGAGGTCCGCAGGCACCAGGAGGAGGAGCGGCGCGCCCGTGGCCGCGACGAGCGCGACCGGCGCACCGAGGACGCCCCGGACGCACGAGGGGAGCACAAGGAGCGTGGGGCGGTCCGCGGCGCGGTGCCCGACGACGCGGACGAGACGTACAGCACCTTCGACGCCTACGAGGAGCCCGAGGACCGCCCGTAGACGGGGGGCGGACGGGGCCTCGGCCGCGCACCGCACGTCGCGGCGCCGCTGACCGGGGGTCGGCCGGCGGCCGGGTCAGACCTCCGCGGCCTTGCCGTCCGCGACCTCGACGCGGCGCGTCACGTGGACGGCGTCCAGCATCCGCCGGTCGTGCGTGACCAGGAGCAGCGTCCCGGTGTACGCGTCGAGCGCGGACTCGAGCTGCTCGATCGCCGGAAGGTCCAGGTGGTTGGTCGGCTCGTCCAGGACCAGCAGGTTCACGCCGCGGCCCTGGAGGAGGGCGAGGGCGGCACGGGTCCGCTCCCCCGGCGAGAGCGTCGTCGCCGGGCGCAGCACATGGGCGGCCTTCAGGCCGAACTTGGCGAGGAGGGTCCGCACGTCCGCCGGTTCGGTGTCGGGCACCGCCGCGCAGAACGCGTCCAGCAGGGTCTGCTCGCCGTGGAACAGCCGGCGGGCCTGGTCGACCTCGCCGACGACGACCCCGGAGCCGAGCGCGGCGTGGCCCGCGTCCAGGGGCAGGCGGCCGAGGAGGGCGGCGAGGAGGGTCGACTTGCCCGAGCCGTTGGCGCCGGTGATGGCGATCCGGTCGGCCCAGTCGACCTGGAGGGTCACGGGGCCGAAGGCGAAGTCGCCGCGCCGGACCTCGGCGTCGCGCAGGGTCGCCACGACGGCGCCCGAGCGGGGTGCGGCGGCGATCTCCATGCGCAGCTCCCACTCCTTGCGGGGCTCCTCGACCGTGTCGAGCCGTTCGATCATGCGCTGGGTCTGGCGGGCCTTGGCGGCCTGCTTCTCGCTGGCCTCGCTGCGGAACTTCCGGCCGAGCTTGTCGTTGTCGCCGGCCTTGCGGCGGGCGTTCTTGACGCCCTTGTCCATCCACGAGCGCTGCATCCGGGCCCGGCTCTCCAGGGCGGCCTTCTTGTCGGCGTACTCGTCGAACTCCTCGCGGGCGTGGCGGCGGGCCGTCTCGCGCTCCTCCAGGTAGGCGTCGTAGCCGCCGCCGTAGAGGGTGACCTGGTGCTGGGCGAGGTCGAGCTCGAGGACCTTGGTGGCGGTGCGGGCGAGGAACTCGCGGTCGTGGCTGATGACGACCGTGCCGGCGCGCAGGCCCCGCACGAAGGTCTCCAGCCGCTCCAGGCCGTCCAGGTCGAGGTCGTTGGTCGGCTCGTCCAGGAGGAAGACGTCGTACCGGGAGAGGAGCAGCGAGGCGAGCCCGGCGCGGGCGGCCTGGCCGCCGGAGAGCGCGGTCATCGGCTGGTCGAGGCCGACGGTGAGGCCGAGGCCGACGGCGGTCTCCTCGGCCCGGTCGTCGAGGTCGGCCCCGCCGAGGGCGAGCCAGCGCTCGAGGGCGGTCGCGTACGCGTCGTCGGCGCCGGGCGCGCCGTCGACGAGGGCCTGCGTCGCCGTGTCCATCGCCGCCTGCGCCTGGGCGACGCCGGTGCGGCGGGCGAGGAAGTCGCGGACGGTCTCCCCCGGCCGCCGCTCGGGTTCCTGGGGCAGGTGGCCGACGGTGGCGGTGCGGGGCGAGAGGTGCACCTCGCCGTCCTCGGGGGCGTCGAGCCCGGCGAGCAGGCGCAGCAGGGTGGACTTCCCGGCGCCGTTGACACCGACGAGCCCGATGACGTCGCCGGGCGCGACGACGAGGTCGAGCCCGGTGAAGAGGGAGCGCTCGGCGTGCCCGGCGGCGAGGTTCTTGGCGACGAGGGTGGCAGTCATCAGGAGGCCGATCCTAGGCCAGCCGGCCGGGCGGGCTCCCCGCTGCCCCGGACCTCGCGGGCGGTGGGGAGCGCCTGCCTCCGGCCGGAGGCGGGGACCGGGCCGGGCCGGAGCGGCCGGGTCGGAGTCGGGGCGGGGGGGGTCGAGTCGGGTCGGAGTCGGGGCGGGGGGCGAGTCGGGTCGGGTCAGGGCCGGTCGCGGCGAGGCGGGGGTCGGGCCGGGTCGGAGTCGGGGCGGGGGTCGAGTCGGGTCGGGTCAGGGCCGGTCGCGGCGAGGCGGGGGTCGGGCCGGGTCGGAGTCGGGGCGGGGGTCGAGTCGGGTCGGGTCAGGGCCGGTCGCGGCGGGGCGGGGTGGGGGTGGGTCGGAGCTGAGGCGGGGGCGGGGTCGGAGCCGGGGTCGGGTCGGGTCGGACCCGGGGTCAGGTCGGACCCGGGGCGGGGCCGGGGTGGCCGGGGTGGCCGGGGTGGGGCGGGCCGGGACCTGTGCGGACCGGGCCGTAGCCGGGGATCCGGGCAGGGCGGCGGGTCCCGGGGCCGGTCCTCCCCGGCCGGGCGGGGTCAGGCCGCGCCGTCGCAGCTCGCGTCGGGGGCATGCGGTCGCCGAGCGCGGGGGCGGGGACGCCCAGGACGGCGGCGTCGGCGGCCGCTCGGCCGCGGCGCACGGCGGTCGGCGGTCGGCGGTCGGCCCGTCAGCCGGCGGCCCACGCTATGTAGCCGTCGGGCCGGACCAGCAGGGTCGTGCCCCGCCCGGGGCGGGCCCAGGTGGCGTGGAGTACGTCCCCGGCCACGGCGGAGGCGGGAGGGGTCCGGGCCGCGGCCGCTGCGCGTCCCTGCGGGCGCACCAGGACGAACATGCCCTTCCGGAGCAGTTCGTAGAGGCGGCCCTCCTCCAGGGCCAGGTCCGGCGCGCGCCGCCCCGTGAGGGGGTGGGCACCCTGGGCGGCGCGGTAGCGGATGCCGACCCCGGTGAGCTGGCCGACCGCCCTGTCCGACACGGGCCGGGCGGCGCCGAGCAGACCGGTGACGGCCGCACGCAGCGCGCGCCGCGCCGGGGTGTCCGCCATGGCGAGGCGCAGGATGCCGCCACTGCTGCGCAGCACGGCCCTGCCGACCGGGTGGCGTTCCGCGTGGTAGCTGTCCAGCAGCGCCTCCGGGGCGGGGGCGCGGCCGCGCAGCACGGCGGCCAGCTTCCACGCGAGGTTGGCGGCGTCCTGCAGCCCCGTGTTCATGCCCTGGCCGCCCGCGGGCGAGTGGACGTGTGCGGCGTCGCCCGCGAGGAAGACCCGCCCGGTGCGGTACGCCGGCACCTGCCGCTCGTCGCTGTGGAAGCGGGAGAGCCAGCGCGGATCGTGCATGCCGTAGTCCGTGCCGTGGGCCCGGCGCACGATGTCGCGGACCTCCTGCAGTCCGACCGGTTCGCCGTCGGGCGCCTCGCGGTCGCGGTCCCAGCCCATCACCCGGTACCAGCCGTCGCCGAAGGGCGCCATGAAGGCGAAAGCGCCGTCCGCGGCCTCTACGGCCACCGGGTCGTCGGGTTCCCGCGTGAACCGCACGTCGGCGAGGACCATCGAGCGGATCACCGCCGCACCGGGGAAGGGGAGCCCCAGCAGCTCCCGTACGGTGCTGCGCAGCCCGTCCGCTCCCACGAGGTACCGGACCCGCAGCGTGGACGTACCGCCGCCGGGTCCGTCGAGCTCCGCCGTGACACCCTCGGCGTCCTGGCACAGTGACCGCAGGGCGGTCTCGTACCGGAAGTCGGCACCGGCCTCCTCCGCACGCCGCCGCAGGACGCGCTCCACCTCGTACTGCGGTGTGACGAGCAGGTAGGGGAAGCGGGACCGCAGCCCGGCGAGGTCGAGTCGGGCGCGCCCGAAGAGGCGTAGCCGGGTGAGGCGGCTGCCCGTGCCGGCCAGTTCGTCGGCCACGCCTCGGGCGTCCAGCACTTCGAGGGTGCGGGCGTGGACACCGAAGGCCCGTGTCAGGGTGTCCGTGTCGGCCGGCCGGCGTTCGACGAGGGTGACCCGCAGACCGGCCGCGGCGAGGTCTCCGGCGAGCAGCAGCCCCGTCGGGCCCGCGCCCACCACGGCGACGTCGGCCTCCGGGACTCCTCCGCTTCCGCCCGCCCCGTGCCGCGGGTCAGGGCCCGCGCCCTGTCCTGCACCTGCACCCCTGTCTGATCCTGTGCCTGTGTGCGGTGTCCGGTCCATGCCGCCCTCCCCGTGGCAGACGAACGCCAACAAGCGTTTGCCAACGCTCGTTGGTCAACGCTTGTTGGCCATCCTGCTCCCGTCACGCCTGGCTTGTCAACGGTTGTTGGCCTACATTCGCCGGCATGACGACGGAAGTCACCGACCCCGCGCCCGAGCACCCGCGCCGTTCGGATGCCACGCGCGCCGCGATCCTCGCGGCCGCCCGGGAACGCTTCGCCGCCGACGGCTACGAGCGCGCCACCATCCGCGCCATCGCCCGCGACGCGGGCATCGACCCGTCGATGGTGATGCGCTACTACGGCAACAAGGAGGGGCTCTTCACCGCCGCGTCCGAGATCGACCTGCGCCTGCCGCGACTGGGCGCGCTGCCCGCCCAGCACGTGGGAGCGGCCCTCGTCGGCCACTTCCTCGACCGCTGGGAGGCCGACGACGTGCTCACCGCGGTGCTCCGCGGCGGCATCACCAACCCGGCGGGCGCGGAGCGCATGCACGCGATCTTCCGGGAGCAGCTCGGCCCGCTGGTCCTCGGCCTGTGCCCCGACCCGGCCGAGGCCCCGCGCCGTGCCGCGCTCGTCGCCTCGCAGATCCTCGGCATGGCCCTGGTCCGCTACGTGGTGAAGCTCCCGCCCGCCGCCGACCTGACGAGGGACGAGGTCGTCGCCTGGCTCGCCCCGACCGTGCAGCGCTACCTCACCGCGGAGCGGCCGTAGGACTCGGCGGGGCCCGCGACGGGGCGGCCGCGGGACCCGGTGCAGCGGGCTCCGCGGTGATCTCGCCGGTCGGCTCCGGCGAGCGCGGGCGTGCGGCATGGTGCGGGCCGCCGCGATGGGACCGTGAGGAACATGACCGGACGGACCGGGCGGCAGCCGGGGCGGACCGGGCCGGTGGTCAGCAGTGGGGCACGGGGGTGGCCGCCGTGAGGTGGTGGGCGGCGCGGGCGTCCAGGAGCAGGGGCACCAGGGCGCGCAGCGGCTGGCGGAGCGGGACGAAGGCGCCCGCGGCGTCCGGGACGGCGCGGACGCCGTGGAGGGTCAGCTCGTCGGACCACTCGGCGTACTGGCCGGGGCTGAGGCGGTAGCCGCAGGGCGGGTTCCGGAGGGTCTCCGCGGGGCCGGCGGGGTCGTTGTCGGCGCCGCCCAGCAGGACGGGGCCCCGGTCGGCGTACCCGGCGGTCCGGGCGGCGGCGGTGGCGGCGGTGATCCGGGCGCGGCGCTCGGTGACGTACGCGAACGCTCCGTCGAGGGCGGCGAGCTGGCTCGCGACCCTGCGGCGGTGGTCGCGGGCGGGGTCGCCGCCCGCGCCCCCGCCGGTGCCGGTGCCGGTGCCGGGGAGGGCGTTCTCGCGGGTCTCCACGAGGAGTCCGACGGCGTGCTTGACCCCGGTGGTGTTGCGCAGGATGCGCTCCTGGCCGTCGCCGGCGACCTGGCGTACCGCTTCGCCGGTGACGGGATCGGTCCAGATGCCGTAGAGCCCGCTGGTGAAGCCGGCGCGCTCGGCGGCGGGCCGGACGTACGCCTCGGAGAGGGTGCGCGACTCGTGGTGGACGGCGGGGCGGGTGTTGAGGTTGCGGGGCCACAGGGCGAGGAGGTCCTTCACGTAGTACGGCGGTGTGCCGGCGTACTCGTGGAGGTCGAGCACGACGTGGGGCCGGTGGTCGCGCAGGACGCGCGCGGTCGCGCGGGCCTCGGCGGTGCTCAGGGCGATGTGGTCGCGGTTGACGTCGACACCGTCGGCGTTGTGGCGGGTGTTCGCGGCCCGGCCGTCCGGGTTGGCGGTGGGGAGGGCGAGGACGGTGGTGCGGGCCAGGAACCGCAGGGTCCGGGCGTCGCGGGCGTAGGCGAGGTCGCGGACGGTGGTGAGGCACGCCTCGCGCCCTGACGGCTCGTCACCGTGCTGGCCGCACACGAGGAGGACGGTGGTGGCGGCGGGGCCGGGGGCCGCGCCGACGCGGACGAGGCGCAGGGGGCGGCCCTGGCGGGTGGTGCCGAGGGTGGTGAGGGTGGCCCGTTCGCTGCCCCGGTCGACGGCGGTGAGGAAGCGCTCCTCCTCGTCCAGGCCGGTCCAGCGGGCGCCTCCGCTCGTCTCGAAGCCGGTGCGGGGCGGGGCGGACGGGGCGGCCGCCTCAGCCGGGGTGTCCGCCGGAACGGCCGGGACGCGTACGGCGGCGGGGGCGGGTGCGGCGGCAGGGGCGGCCGGGGCGGGTGCGGCGGCCGCGTCGGCCGGGGACGCCTGGGCCGGGTCCGCCAGGACGGCGAGGGCGGCGGCGCAGGCGGCCAGGGCGGCGAGGAGGCGCGGGCGCGGGGTCATCGGGCGGCGGCGTTCCTGCGCGTGCGTTTCGGCATGGCGGGACGGTACTGCCGGCGGCTGTCCGGCAGTAGAGGGCGATTGCGGGGCAAGCACGGCAGAGGGGGTGAGGCGGGCGGAGGCGCGCCCAGGTCGGCCGAATGGCGATCGTGTGATCGTACGCGCCGTGGACATGACCACGGCCACCACGCTCAATGGCGTTCGGAACATCCGGTCCTCCTACGACTTGGAGCGTCATACGTGCACCGCAGACTGATCGCCCCGGGCGCGATCGCGGCCTCCCTGCTGCTGGCGATCCCGGCATCGGCCGCCGACTTCACGCCCGGCGCGCCGGGCATCGGGGACCCCTACTACCCGGCCAGCGGCAACGGCGGATACGACGTCGCCCACTACGACCTGCGGCTGAAGTACCAGCCGTCGACGGACCTGCTGGAGGGCACGGCGACGATCCTCGCCACCCCGACGCAGAACCTGTCCCGCTTCAACCTGGACCTCGGGCTCAGGGCGCTGGAGGTGCGCGTGAACGGCCGCAAGGCGTCGTTCACGACGTCCGGGGCCCAGGAGCTGGAGATCACCCCGGCCGTACCGCTGCCGAAGGACCGTCCGGTTTCGGTCGTCGTACGGTACGCGGGGAAGCCCTCGGAGGTGCGGATCGACGGCTGGACGGCGTGGCACCGCACCCCGGACGGCGGGGTGGCCGCGCAGCAGCCCGAGTCGGCCGTGTGGTGGTTCCCCTCCAACGACCACCCGCTCGACAAGGCGACCTTCGACGTCTCGGTCGCCGTCCCGGACGGCACGCAGGCCATCAGCAACGGCGTCCTGCAGTCGCAGAGCTCCAGGCTGGGCTGGACCCGCTACAACTGGCGGTCCGACAAGCCGCAGGCCACGTACCTGGCGACGCTGGCGGTCGGCCGGTTCGACGTCACCACCGACACGACGGCGAACGGCCTGCCGGTGGTCAACGCGTACAGCAAGGACCTCGGGGCCAACGCGGGCGCGGCGCGCGCCAGCGTCGAGCGGACCGTCGAGGTCGCCGAGTGGCTGGAGGAGGTCTTCGGCCCGTACCCCTTCAACGCGCTCGGCGGGTACGTGCCGAACGTGCGCAGCGGCTACGCGCTGGAGACGCAGACCCGCCCCTTCTACAGCCCGCGCCAGTTCGCGAACGGCTCCAACGTGTCGGTCGTCGTCCACGAGCTGGCCCACCAGTGGTACGGCGACAGCGTGTCCGTGCGGAACTGGAGGGACATCTGGATCAACGAGGGCTTCGCCCGCTACAGCCAGTGGCTGTGGTCCGAGCGGGAGGGCGAGGGCACGGCGCAGGAGCTGGCCGACTGGGTGTACGCCTCGCGGCCCGCGGACGACCCGTTCTGGAAGGTGAGGCCGGGCGATCCGGGGGCGGAGAACCAGTTCCACACGGCCGTCTACGACCGGGGCGCGCTGGCCCTGCAGGCGCTGCGCAACGAACTGGGCGACCCGGTCTTCTTCCGCGTCCTTAAGGGCTGGCCCACGGAGCGGGCGTACGGCAACGCCGAGGTGGCCGATTTCGTCGCCTACGCGGAGCAGGTGTCCGGCAAGCGGCTCGGCGGCCTGTTCGACACCTGGCTGTACCAGCCGTCCAAGCCGGAGGCCCCGCCGGCTCCGGCGGCCGGGTCCGGTACGGCGGGGAAGGCGGGGGCGGCCGCGTCCGCCCCGGTCCGCGAGGCCCCGGCGGCTCCGTCGAGCCCGCCCAGGTCCTGGTCCAAGATCGCCGCGACGAACACCATCCACGACCACGGCGACCACGGTCACGAGGGCCACGGTCACGAGGGCCACGGCCACCGCTAGGTGTTCTGTCCCGGGAGGTTGTGGACGGGTGATGCAGGTCTCGGCTGAGGGATCTTGAAATGGGTGAGGGCCTTCTGGCCTGGTGTGGATTGCGACATCTGCACCGGCGACCAGAAAGGCCCTCGTGCCCCACCGTAATGCACCCCTGACCGAGACCGGACGGCTGCGCCTGGCCCGCTGCGTGGTCAAGGACGGCTGGCCGCTTCGGCGGGCCGCCGAACGTTTCCAGGTCTCACCCACCACCGCCCATCGATGGGCTGCCCGCTACCGGGCCATGGGCGAGGCCGGGATGGGCGACCGTTCCTCCCGTCCGCACGCAAGCCCGCGCCGGACCCCGACCCGCACCGAACGCCGGATCATCAAGGTCCGCCTCATCCGCCGGTGGGGGCCGGCCCGCATCGCCCACCTCCTGGACCTGGTGCCCTCCACGGTCCACCGCGTGCTGACCCGCTTCGGGCTGGCCCGCCTGACCTCCCTGGACCGGGCCACCGGCCGTGTCATACGACGCTACGAACGCGACCGGCCCGGCGAACTCGTGCACGTCGACATCAAGAAACTCGGCAACATCCCCGACGGCGGCGGCCACAAGACCCTCGGCCGCCAAGCCGGCCGCAAGACGAAGTCCGGCGTCGGCTACAGCTACATCCACACCGCCGTCGACGACCACTCCCGTCTCGCCTACAGCGAGATCCTGGCCGACGAGAAGAGGGAGACCGCCACCACCTTCTGGCAGCGGGCCCACGCCTACTTCGCCTCATGCGGGATCACGGTGCAGCGGGTCCTGACCGACAACGGCTCGTGCTACAGATCCCACGCCTGGCGCGACGCGCTGGCGGCGGCCGGGATCACCCACAAGCGAACCCGGCCCTACCGGCCCCAGACCAACGGCAAGGTCGAACGCTTCAACCGCACCCTGCTCGACGAATGGGCCTACGCCCGCCCCTACCGCTCAGAGCAGGAACGACGCGATGCCTTCCCCGACTGGCTGCATACCTACAATCACCACCGCGGACACACCGCGCTCGCAGGCAAACCACCCGCCAGCCGCGTCCCCAACCTCACAGGGCAATACAGCTAGGCCGCGAGGGCCACGGCCATCGCCGGGTACGGGGAACGGGCGCCGGACCGCCGGGGCGCCGGGCGGCCGGTGCGGGCGGCACCCGGCCGTTCCGGCAGGCACCCGGTGATCGCGGGGTGCCCGACCGCAGGGAAAGGGTGGCCTCCGTACGCGGGCGGTCGCGACGGCCCGCACCGCGCCCAGCCGGACCGGGCGCGGCGCGGGCCCCGCACCCGGCAGGGGCCGCCCGCGGCGCCCGCGCCGGGACCGGCTCGCCCACAGGGGCTCGCCCACCCGCGCCGGGCCCCGCCCGCAGGGGCCCGCGCCCGGCGGGGCCGACGGCCGCAGGGCCCCGGCCCGGCAACGGAGAGAGCGCTCTCACCAGGACGGCCACCCGATATTCTGACCGGGCACGCCCGTCAGAGCCGCCTGAGGAGTCCGTCTTGCCCGATTCGAGCCCGGGGGCCCGTCCCACGCTGGAAGCCGTCGCGGTCCGCGCCGGGGTGTCACGGGCGACGGTGTCGCGCGTCGTCAACGGCGGGGCCGGGGTGCGCGAACCGCTGGCGGAGCGGGTGCGCAGGGCCGTCGAGGAGCTGGGGTACGTCCCGAACCACGCGGCCCGCACCCTGGTGACCCGGCGCAACGGCGCCGTCGCCGTGATCATCGCGGAGCCGGAGTTCCGGATCTTCTCCGACCCGTTCTTCGAGCAGCAGGTGCGGGGCATCAGCCGCGAGCTGACGGCCCACGACACGCAGCTGGTGCTGCTGTGGGTGGAGGGCCCGGGCGACTACGAGCGGATCGCCCGCTACCTGGGCGGCGGCCACGTCGACGGGGCGCTGGCGTTCTCGGTCCACGACGACGACGAGCTGCCGTCCGTCGTCCGCCGCGTACAGGTGCCCACCGTGTTCGGCGGGCGCCCCGGCTGGCCGGGCGCGGCCGGTGACGCGGGCGCCCCGTACGTGGACGCGGACAACCGGGGCGGGGCGCGCGAGGCCGTGCGGTACCTGCTGGGCCTGGGCCGGGAGCGGATCGCGCACCTCGCGGGCCCGAGCGACCAGACGTCGGCGACGGACCGGCTGGCCGGCTACCGGGACGTGCTGCTGGACGCCGACCCCGGCCTGGTGGCGCAGGGCGACTTCACGGAGGAGTCGGGCGCGCGGGCGATGGCCGAGCTGCTGGAGCGGCGGCCGGGGCTGGACGCGGTGTTCGCGGGCAACGACCTCATGGCGTCGGGCGCCCTGCGGGTCCTGCGCGAGCGGGGGCTGCGGGTGCCGCAGGACGTGGCGGTGGTGGGCTTCGACGACATGGCGTCGGTCGCCGAGACGACGGACCCGCCGCTGACCACGGTCCGCCAGGACATCGAGGGCATGGGGCGGCTGATGGTGCGGCTGCTGATGCGGGCCCTCAACCAGGACGGCGCCCCCGGCGCGGCGCCGGCCTCGGTGATCACGCCGACGGAACTGGTCCTGCGCGCCTCGGCGTAGGCCCCGGCACGGGCGGGTGCCGGCGTGCGCGGGCGCCGGCCGCCGGGCGCGAGCCGCGGTACCCGCGCCGACCCGCGCGTACGGCGGAGACCCGCCACGCCGGCCGAGTGCGGCAGGACCGGGAGGTCGCCGGGGTCATCGCACGGGGCGGCGCGCCCGGAGGTCCGCGCGGTGGGCGGCGCGGGCCCTGCGGGCCAGGGGGAGGTAGCGCAGGCGCTCGGGGAGTGCGGGCACCACGGCGCGGGCGACCCGGCCGAGGAGGCGCAGCTTCCGCTCCTGGGCCGCCGTCCACCCGACACCGAGCGCCTCGCGTGCCTCGGGCGGCAGGAAGCCGGTGGCGACGAACGCCCGGAAGCGGGTGAAGCGGGGCCACAGCAGCGGCCACAGGGCGCGCAGCAGGAGGCGCAGCGGCAGGGGGCCGCGGTCGGGCGGCGGGACGGGGACGCCGGGGTCGAGCAGTTCGCGGACGACCGCGGTCGGCTCCACCACGTCGGCGAGGGCCTTGCGGTAGTACGGCCAGAACTCCTCGATCGTCTGGGGCATGTCCCGGTCGCGGATGCCGAGGATCCGGCCGACCTGGAGCCATTCGGCGTAGAAGGCCCGCTCCTGCGCCGCGGTCATCGGGCGGACGAGGTAGCGGGCCGCGTGGCGGTGGACGGGGAAGCCGGTGGCGTGGACCCAGGCGTACACGGCGGGGTCGAGGGCGTGGTACGGGCGGCCGTGCGCGTCGGTGCCCCGGACGGCGCGGTGCGCGCGGCGCAGGCGGCGGCCCTCCTCGGCGGCCTGCTCGCCGCCGTAGACCCACAGCTGGAGGGAGCGCAGGGAGCGGTCGGCGCGGCCCCAGGGGTCGGTGCGGAAGACGGAGTGCTCGTCGACTCCCGCGCCGACGGCCGGATGGGCGACCTGGAGCACGAACGCGGCGGGGAGCATCAGCAGGGAGCGGATGTCGCCGGTGAGGGTCCACAGCACCCCGCCGGGCGGCGGCGGTGCGGGCCGGCCGGACGCGTGGGTCATGGGCGCTGCTCCGGTTCTGGTGGGGGTTGTCATCGGGTGCGGCCGGGGGCGGGGGCCGCTGGCCGGAGCCGGTCTCCGGCGGGCGCGCGCGGTGGCCGGGCCCGGTCTCCTGGGCGGTGGGCCCGGCCGGTGGCCGCCGGGTCGGTGGACTTCCAGTATGCGATCACCGGCGGCGGAGGTGCGGCGGGGTGCCGGGGGCGCGGGCAGGAGGATCTTCGCCGGGCCGCCCGATCCACGCAAGATCTCCTCCAACCGGTGTCTACCCGAGAGTAACCGCGGCTGCTTTGATGTGCGGCGCCCCGTACGAAACCCGCCCCCCGCACAAGGGAGTTGCCGTGCCCCAGACGCAGTCCGAGCCCCGTTCCGCGGCGCGCCGCACGCCGCGCCGCACGCCGCGCACCGTCCTGTCCGCCGCCGTCTCCGCCGTCCTCGCCGCGGCGTCACTGGCCGCCTCCGCTCCGGCCGCCTCGGCCGCACCCGCCGCACCCGCCGCGACCACCGCGTCCACCGCGTCCACCGCGACCGTGCCCGCCGCCTCGGCCGAGGCCACGCCGAGTCTGCGGGTGCTCACGTACAACGTCTTCCTGTTCAGCCGGCACCTCTACCCGAACTGGGGGCAGGACCACCGGGCGAAGGCCGTCCCGGAGGCGCCGTTCTTCCAGGGCAACGACGTGGTGGTGGTCCAGGAGGCGTTCGACAACACCGCGTCGGACGCGCTGCTGCGCAACGCCTCCGCCCAGTACCCGCACCGCACGCCCGTGATGGGGCGCTCCACGTCCGGGTGGGACGCGACGGGCGGGTCGTACTCCTCGGCCACGCCCGAGGACGGCGGTGTGGCGGTCCTGAGCAGGTGGCCGATCCTCCGCAAGGAGCAGTACGTCTTCAAGGACGCGTGCGGGGCCGACTGGTACTCCAACAAGGGCTTCGTGTACGCGGTGCTGGACGTGGACGGCCGGCGGGTCCACGTGGTCGGCACCCACGCCCAGTCGACCGATCCGGGGTGCTCGGCCGGGCAGGCCGCGCAGACCCGCGCCCGGCAGTTCCAGGCGATGGACGCGTTCCTGGACGCCAAGAGGATCCCCGCGTCGGAGCAGGTGATCGTGGCCGGCGACCTCAACGTGGACACCCGCACCCCGGAGTACGCGTCGATGCTCGCGAACGCGGGCCTGGCCGACGCGGACGGCCGCACCGGCCACCCGTACTCCTTCGACACGGCGGAGAACTCCATCGCGGCCGAGCGCTACCCGGACGACCCCCGTGAGGACCTCGACCACGTGCTGCACCGCGCGGGGCACGCCCGCCCGGCCGGCTGGACGAACACGGTGGTCAAGGAGCGCAGCGCCCCCTGGACCGTGTCGAGCTGGGGCACCTCGTACACGTACACCAACCTGTCGGACCACTACCCGGTCGTGGCGTCCGGCCGGTAGTCGTACGGCGTCGTGGTGGACAGCTCCGTGAAGCCGAGCCGGGCCAGGATCGGCCGGCTGTCGTCGGAGGCGTCCACCTGGAGCCGGCGGAAGCCCAGGTCGGCGGCGACGCGGGCCCGGTGGGCGACGAGGGAGCGGTACAGCCCGCGCCCGCGCCACCCGGGCACCGTGCCGCCGCCCCACAGCCCGGCGAAGCCGGTGCCGGGGACCAGCTCCATGCGCGCCGAGCTGACCGGCCGCCCGTCGGCCACGGTGACGGCAACGACGGCGACGAGCGTGCCGGGCCGCTCGGCGAGCTGCCGGACGAGCCGGCGGCGCAGCGCGGTGCCGTCCGTGCCGAACGCGCGGTCGTGCACCTCCCCCATCAGCTCCACCCCGGCGGCGTCCGTCACGGGGACCAGTTCCACGCCGTCCGGCGGCGCCGTGCCGAGCGCGGCGATCCGCTCGGACTCGGCGACCATCAGGGCCTCGCGCGGCCCGGCCGTGAAACCGGCGACGCGCAGCCGGTCGCCGAGGTCGCACGGGGCGTCGTGCGCGTAGAGCTTCCACTCGAACTCCCGCCCGAGGGCGGTGAAGTGGGCGATCTGCTCCGCGATGGCGGCGTCCGCGGTGGCGGCCGTGAGGCCGCTCCACAGGACGCCGTTCCACGCGTCGGGCGGGCCCGTCTGCCGTACGACGTCCCCCACCCGCTCGACCCGGCAGCCGGGGCCGTCCGGGGACACCTCCCGCCGCATCCGCCTGTCGAACAGCTCGCGTACGCCTTCAGGGTCCATCGGGCCAGCCGACCACGGTGCCGGAGGGACCGGCAAGTCGTTTACGGGCGGGCCCATGAGGTAGTTTGAACGTGTTCAATTCCGAGGGTTCACTCTCCAGGGGGCGGTGGTCATGGACGCGGAAGCGCGGACACACACGCGGGTGCACGGGCTCCAGTACGCGGTGGCGGTGCTCGCCGCCCTGGGGACCGCGGGTCCCTGCCTGCTTCTCATGGACACGGCCGTCGGCGGGCTGGCCCTCGTGACGGCCGCGCCGGTGGCGGCGCCGCTCCTGCTGGCGCGGTGGCCGTTCGCCTTCGCGTGGACGTGCCTGCTCCTCGGGGCCGGCCTCTGCGTGTGGGCGTTCATCGGCGCCATGGGCGGCATGTCCTTCTTCCTTCCCACCGCCATGCTCCTGCTGATCGCCCCCGCGGTCGGCCCGCGCCCGGGGCCCTTCACCCGCCGGGGCCGTCCACGTCGTACACGGTGACCGGGACGCCGCGGGCGGCCAGACGCGCGGCTGTCAGCGGCTCCACCCGCTCCCACCGGCCACCCGCCGGCCCGCAGCCGAGCCGGGGCCCCGTCCCCGTCACACCCGCCACCGCACGAGGCGCCACCGGCATCACCGCCGGGAGAGGAGCGGCCGGTGGCCGTCCCGGCGGGGCCGGAGCCGAGGCGGGCCGGAGGGCCGTGCGGTTTCGCAGTGGTGGTGAGACAGCAATACTGTTGCAGCAGTGCGACAGCGCAGGAGGACGGGGGCGGTAGCGTGGCGGCCGAGACGACGCAGCAGCAGGCGTTCACCGTGGACGAGCTGGCCGCGCGGGCGGGCGTCACCGTCCGCACCATCCGTTTCTACGGCACGCGCGGGCTGCTCCCACCGCCCGTCATCGGCCCCCGCCGGGTCGGCCGGTACGGGCCGGAGCACCTGGCGCGGCTGGCGCTCATCGAGGAGCTCCAGCACCAGGGCATGACCCTCGCCGCGATCGAGCGGTACCTGGAGCAGCTGCCGCCGGACGTCGACGCCCAGGACCTCGCCATCCACCGGGCGCTGGTCGCGAGCTGGTCGCCGGAGAGCACGGAGAGCCTGACGCGCGGGGAGCTGGAGCGGCGGGCCGGGCGGGCGCTGACCGACGCCGACATGGACCTGCTGGCCGCGATGGACGTGCTCTCCGGGCCCGACGCGCGGGGCGCCCTGCGGGTCGACCCCGGGCTGCTGCGGCTCGGCCTGCAACTGCTCGACGTGCCCATCCCGCACGCCACCATCGTGGCCGCCCGCGAGGTGCTGGTCGAGCACACCCGCGCGGCCGCGCAGGAGCTGACCCGGCTCTTCCGGGACGAGGTGTGGGGCCCGTACCGGGAGCGGGAGCCGGACCCGGAGGACCCGCGGCGCGTCAAGGCCATGAAGTCGCTGTCGGCCCACATGCAGCCGCTGGTGCTCCAGGCCCTGGTGACCGCCTTCCAGCGCTCCCTCACCGACGAGCTGCGGGCCGCCTTCCGGGCCCCGGCCGAGTAGGGCACCCGCCGCGGAGGGGCGCGCCCGCCGCGAGGGCGCCCGCCGCGGAGGGCGCCCCCGGCAGCCCCTTGCGGCAGGCGCCCCGTCGGCGCCCCTCAGTCCGTGAAGGTCCCGCCCCGCTCCGCCTTCTCCACCAGCAGCGCGGGCGGTGCGAAGCGCTCGCCGTACCGCTCCGCCAGCTCGCGCGCCCGCGCGACGAAGCCGGGCAGCCCGCCCGCGTAGCCGTTGGCGTACTGGAGCACGCCGCCCGTCCAGGCGGGGAAGCCGATGCCCAGCAGGGAGCCGACGTTGGCGTCGGCGACCGAGGTGAGGACCCCCTCCTCCAGGCAGCGCACCGCGTCGAGCGCCTCGGAGAACAGCATCCGCTCCTTCATGTCCTCGAAGGGGATGTCCGCGCCGGGCCGGGTGAAGTGCTCGCGCAGGCCCGGCCACAGACGGGTGCGGCGGCCCTCCTCGTCGTACTCGTAGAAGCCGGCGCCGCCGCTGCGGCCCGGACGGCCGAACTCGTCGACCATGCGGTCGACGACGGCCTCGGCCGGGTGGGTGTGCCAGGTGCCGCCCGCCTCCAGCACCGCGCGCCGCGTCTCCTCGCGGATCCTGCGGGGCAGCGTCAGGGTCAGCTCGTCCATGAGGGAGAGCACCCTCGCGGGGTAGCCGGCCTGCGCCGCCGCCTGCTCGACGGAGGCGGGCTCGACGCCCTCGCCCACCATGGCGACGCCCTCGTCGATGAACCGGCCGATGACCCGTGAGGTGAAGAAGCCGCGCGAGTCGTTGACGACGATCGGCGTCTTGCCGATCTGCCGGACCAGGTCGAAGGCGCGGGCCAGGGCCTCCTCGCCGGTCCGCCCGCCCTTGACGATCTCGACCAGCGGCATCCTGTCGACGGGCGAGAAGAAGTGCAGGCCGACGAAGTCCGCCTGCCGCTCGACGCCGTCGGCGAGGTCGGTGATGGGCAGCGTCGAGGTGTTGGAGCAGAGCAGGGCGTCGGGCGCCACGACGCCCTGGACCTCCTGGAACACCTTGTGCTTGAGCGCCGTGTCCTCGAAGACGGCCTCGATCACCGCGTCGCAGCCGGCGAGGTCCGCCGCGTCGGCGGTGGGCCGAATGCGGGCGAGCAGCGCGTCGGCCTTGCCGCGGGTGGTGCGGCCCCGCTCGACGGCCTTGGCGCAGAGCTGCTCGGAGTACGCCTTGCCGCGTGCGGCGGCCTCCTCGGTGACGTCCTTGAGGACGACCTCGATGCCGGCCTTGGCGCAGGCGTACGCGATGCCGGCGCCCATCATCCCGGCGCCGAGCACGGCGGCCCTGCGGACCGTGCGCCGTTCGGGGCCGCGGGGGCGGCTGCGGCCGGAGTCGACCGCCTGGAGGTCGAAGAAGAACGCCTGGATCATGTTCTTGGCGGTCTGCCCGGTGACCAGCTCGGTGAAGTAGCGGGCCTCGATGTCGCAGGCCGTCGCGAAGTCGACCTGGGAGCCCTCGACGGCCGCCGCGAGGATGTTGCGGGGGGCGGGGAAGGGGGCGCCGCCGAGCTGCTTGCGCAGGTTGGCGGGGAAGGCGGGGAGGTTCGCCGCGAACGCGGGCTGCGCGGGCGTGCCGCCGGGGATGCGGTAGCCGGGCTCGTCCCAGGGCTGGCGGGACTCGGGGTGCGCGTCGATGAAGGCGCGCGCCTTGGCCAGCATCTCCTCGGGCGTCTCGGCGACCTCGTGGACGAGGCCGTTCTCCAGGGCCTGCCGGGGCGCGTACCGGGTGCCCTGGAGGAGGACCTTGAGGAGGGCGTCGGTGACGCCCATGAGCCGTACGGTGCGGGTGACGCCGCCGCCTCCGGGGAGCAGGCCGAGGGTGACCTCGGGCAGGCCGATCCTCGCGCCGGGCGCGTCGAGGGCGATCCGGTGGTGGGCGGCGAGGGCGATCTCGTACCCGCCGCCGAGCGCGGCGCCGTTGATCGCGGCGACGACGGGCTTGCCGAGGGTCTCGATGCGGCGCAGGGCGCGCTTGATGTCGCGGGAGGCGTCGAAGACCCGCCGGGCGTCGGCGGGGCCGGCCTTCAGCAGGTCGCCGAGGTCGCCGCCGGCGAAGAAGGTCTTCTTGGCGGAGGTGTAGACGATGCCGCGGATGGCGTCCCGCTCGGCCTCCGCCCGCTCGGCGACGGCGGCGAGGGAGGTGCGGAACGCCTCGTTCATGGTGTTGGCGGACTGCTCGGGGTCGTCCAGGACGAGGGTGACGATCCCGGTCTCGTCCTGCTCCCAGCGGATGGTGGAACGCGTCGGCGTGGCGGTCATGGATGCTTCTTCCGTTGCGGGCCGCTGCGGGTGCTCGCGGCGGCTCGGTCGTGGCGCGGGTGCGGACGGGCGGGCGGCGCCGGGCGGCGGATACGGGGGTGGGCACGGGCGCCGGCGCGGGTGCGGGCGGGCGGATCGGGGCGCGGGCGGCCGGGCGGATACGGGCGCGGACGCGGGCGGGCCGTGGCGGGTGGTCAGAGGCGTTCGACGATGGTGGCGATGCCCATGCCGCCGCCCACGCAGAGGGTGGCGAGGCCGTACCGCTTGTCCTGGCGCTCCAGCTCGTCCACGAGGGTGCCGAGGATCATGGCGCCGGTGGCGCCGAGCGGATGGCCGAGCGCGATGGCGCCGCCGTTGACGTTGATCCTGTCGAGGGGCAGGTCCATGTCGCGGGCGTAGCGCAGGACGACCGCGGCGAACGCCTCGTTGATCTCCACCAGGTCGATGTCGCCGATGGTGAGCCCGGCCTTGGCGAGGGCCTTGCGGCTGGCGGGGGCGGGGCCGGTGAGCATGATGGTGGGCTCGGAGCCGGAGACGGCGGCGGAGACGATCCGGGCGCGCGGCGTCAGCCCGTACCGCTCGCCGACCTCGCGGGAGCCGACGGCGACGAGGGCGGCGCCGTCCACGATGCCGGAGGAGTTCCCGGCGTGGTGGACGTGGTCGATCCGCTCCACCCAGTGGTACTTCTGCAGGGCGACGGCGTCGAAGCCGCCCGCCTCGCCGACGGTGGCGAACGACGGCCGGAGCGAGGCGAGGCTGTCGGCGGTGGTGCCGGGGCGCATGTGCTCGTCGTGGTCGAGGACGACGAGCCCGTTGCGGTCCCTGACCGGGACGACGGACCGGTCGAAGCGGCCCTCCTTCCAGGCGGTGGCGGCACGCTCCTGGGAGAGGGCGGCGTACTCGTCGACGTCCCGCCGGGTGAAGCCCTCGACGGTGGCGATGAGGTCGGCGCTGACGCCCTGCGGGACGAAGCGGGTGTCGTGGTTGGTCATCGGGTCGGACATCCAGGCGCCGCCGTCGGAGCCCATGGGGACGCGGGACATCGACTCGACGCCGCCGGCGAGGACGAGGTCCTCCCAGCCGGAGCGGACCTTCATGGCGGCCGTGTTGACGGCTTCGAGGCCGGAGGCGCAGTAGCGGTTCTGCTGCACCCCGGCGACGGTGTCGGGCAGCCCGGCCGCGATGGCCGCGATCTTGGCGATGTCGGAGCCCTGGTCGCCGAGCGGGGAGACGACGCCGAGCACGACGTCGTCGACGGCGGCGGGGTCGAGCCCGGGGAGGCGGTCGCGCATCTCGTGCATGAGGCCGACGACGAGGTCGATGGGCTTGGTGCCGTGCAGGGAGCCGTTCGCCTTGCCGCGTCCGCGCGGGGTGCGGATCGCTTCGTACACGTACGCTTCGGTGGTCACTGGGTCGGGCCTTTCGCGTCGCGGAGGTCGCTTGGACATCCGGGGTCAAGTCAGCCGAGCAGCGAGCGGCCGATGATCTCTTTCATGATCTCGGTCGTGCCGCCGTAGATGGTCTGGATCCGCCCGTCGGTGAACGCACGGGCGACGGGGTACTCGCTCATGTAGCCGTACCCGCCGTGGAGCTGGAGGCAGCGGTCGGCGACCCGTTTCTGGAGTTCGGTCGCCCACCACTTGGCCATGGAGGCGTGGACGGCGTCGAGTCCGCCGCCCTCCGCGTGGTCCTCGACGCACCGGTCGACGAAGGCGCGGGTGACGGCGCACTCGGTGGCCATCTCGGCGATCTCGAAGCGGACGTGCTGGAGCCTGGCGAGGGGCCTGCCGAACGCCTCGCGCTGCCTGACGTACGCGGTGGTGGCCTCCAGCAGGTGCTCGGCGCCGGCCGCGGCGGCGACGGCGATGGCGAGGCGCTCCTGGGCGAGGTGGGTCATCAGGTGGCCGAAGGCTCCGTCGGCGTCGCCGAGCAGGTTCTCCTTGGGGACGCGGACGTCGC
The DNA here is from genome assembly GCF_008704425.1 of Streptomyces fradiae ATCC 10745 = DSM 40063. Classification (NCBI taxonomy): domain Bacteria; kingdom Bacillati; phylum Actinomycetota; class Actinomycetes; order Kitasatosporales; family Streptomycetaceae; genus Streptomyces; species Streptomyces fradiae. The sequence goes on along the minus strand of NZ_CP023696.1, from coordinate 6,094,321 downwards.
GGAAGAACAGCTCGGCGGTGTCCTGGGCCTTCTGGCCGATCTTGTCGAGGTTGCGGCCGCGTTCGAAGCCGGGCGTACCGCGCTCCACGACGAGGAGGGACAGGCCGTGGGCGCCGCCCTCCGGGGTGGTCTTCGCGACGACGATGACGAGGTCGGCGAGGATCCCGTTGGAGATGAACGTCTTGGAGCCGTTGAGCAGCCAGTGGTCGCCGCGGTCCTCGGCCGTGGTGCGGATGCCCTGGAGGTCGGAGCCCGCGCCGGGCTCGGTCATGGCGATGGCGGTGATCGTCTCACCGGTGCAGAAGCCGGGCAGCCAGCGGCGCTTCTGCTCCTCGGTGCCGAGGTTCACCAGGTAGGGGCCGATGATGTCGTTGTGCAGGCCGAGGGCGAGGCCGGGCGCGCCGGCGCGGGCGAACTCCTCGGCGAGGACGGCGGCGTAGCGGAAGTCGGGGTTGCCGCCGCCTCCGTACTCCTCGGGCACGGCGACGCCGAGCAGGCCCTGGCGGCCGGCGGCGAGCCAGGCGTCGCGGGCGACGACGCCGTCCCGCTCCCACCGCGCGTAGTGGGGCAGGACCTCCTTGGCGAGGAAGGTGCGGACGGTCTCGCGGAACGCCTCGTGCTCGGCGTGGAAGAGGGTGCGCTTCAACTCGGCCTCCGGTCGGCGGCGGGGTCGGCGGGATGGGCGGGGCCGGCGGGGCGGGTGGGGGCTGCCGGGTGGGTGGTGTCCGTGGGGCGTGCGGGATCGGCGGGGTCGCCGTTGAGGCCCGGTACGTCCCAGTCGCGGGCGACCTCGGCGGCGTCGGCGCCCGGCCGCGCGGGCGGGCGGCGCACCGAGCCGGGGGTCGCGGAGAAGCGGGGCGCGGGCGCGGGCTGGGTGAGGCCGCCGTGGCGGGTGAACGCGGAGCGGGCGGCGAGGTGCGGGTGGCCGGGCGCCTCGCGCAGCGACAGGACGGGCGCGACGCAGGCGTCGGTCCCCTCGAACAGGGCGGTCCACTCGGCGCGGGTGCGGGTGCGGAAGCGGGCGGCGACGGCGTCGCGCAGCTCCGCCCAGCGGGCCGGGTCGTGGCGGGCGGCGGCGGTCTCGTCGTCGAGGCCGAGGAGCCGGGCGAACTCGTCGTAGAACCGCTGCTCCAGCGCCCCGACCGCCATGTGGTGGCCGTCGGAGGTCTCGTAGGCGCCGTAGAAGGGGCAGCCGCCGTCGAGGAGGTTGGCGCCGCGCCGGTCCTGCCAGGCGCCCGCGGCGAGCATGCCGTGGAGCATCGTGGCGAGGTGGACGGCGCCGTCGGCGACGGCCGCGTCCACGACCTGTCCCGCGCCGCCCTCGGAGCGGGCGTGGTGGAGGGCGGCGAGGACACCGGCGACGAGGTAGAGGGAGCCGCCCGCGTAGTCGCCGAGCAGGTTGGCGGGGACGGCCGGCGGCTCGTCCGGCGCGCCGATCACGGAGAGGGTGCCGGTGACGGCGATGTACGTGATGTCGTGGCCGGCGCGGGCGGCCAGCGGTCCGTCCTGGCCCCAGCCGGTCATCCGCCCGTACACCAGGCGCGGGTTGCGGGCGAGGCATGCGCGGGGGCCGACGCCGAGGCGTTCGGCGACGCCGGGACGGTAGCCCTCGATGAGGATGTCGGCCCGTTCGGCGAGGTCGAGCACGGTGGCGGGTCCGTCGCCGGCCTTGAGGTCGACGAGGACGGAGCGCTTGTTCCGGTTGGTGAGGTCGTACGCGGGGTCGATGCCGATCCCGGCGCCGCCGGGCCGGTCGACGCGGACGACGTCGGCGCCGAGGTCGGCCAGCAGCATGGCCGCGAACGGGGCGGGACCGATCCCGGCCAGCTCGACCACGCGCACCCCGCCGAGCGGGCCGTTCCCTGCCGCCGCCATCCGGCCTCCTCGCCTCGTCGCGGACGCCTCGTCGGTCGCCGCGCCGCGGTCGCCTCACCGTGGTCGCCGCGCCGCGGTCGCCGCGCCGCGGTCGCCGCGCCGTGGTCGTCCCCGTCGCGGCCGTCCCCGTCGGCGGGATGGCCGCGGCGCCGCGCCGCCGCCACGCCACTGTGACACTTCCGCTGTAACAGTGATGATGTTAAGAACGTGTTCCACTGCGCACAACCCCCTCCGACGGGGCCCGCGCTTCCCGGCCGGACGCGGACTCGCCCCGTCCGCGCCGGGACGGTTCCGGGGAGAGGCCCTACCCTCTGCCTTTCGTGGACCAGCCCACCAGAGCAGCGGCGGAGGACCGGATGGACACGCGGAACGACACGGCACGGACGTACGACGTGGTGCTCTTCGGGGCGACCGGCTTCGTCGGGGAGCTGACCGCCCGGTACCTCGCCGCGCACGCCCCTCAGGGCTGCCGCTGGGCGCTCGCCGGGCGGGACCGCGACCGGCTGGAGCGGCTGCGCGACCGGCTCTCGGCCGAGCACCCGGAGTGCGCCGGGGTGCCCCTGCTGGTCGCCGACGCGGGCGACGCCGCCGCGCTGCGGGGCCTCGCGGAGTCGGCGCGGGTGGTCGCGACGACGGTCGGCCCGTACCTCTGGTACGGCGAACCGCTCGTCGCCGCGTGCGCGGAGGCGGGTACCGACTACGTCGACCTGACGGGCGAGCCGGAGTTCGTCGACCTGATGTACGTGCGCCACGACGCGCGGGCGCGGGAGACGGGGGCGCGGCTGGTGCACGCCTGCGGCTTCGACTCGGTCCCGCACGACCTCGGCGTCTACTTCACCGTGCGGCACCTGCCGAGGGGCGTGCCGCTGCGGGTGGACGGGTTCGTGCGGTCGAACGCCGCCTTCTCGGGCGGCACCTTCGCCTCCGCGCTCACCGCGGCGGGCCGGGGGCGGCAGGCGGCGCGGGCGGCGCGGGACCGGCGGCTGCACGAGCCCCGGCAGGCGGATCGGCGGGCGCGGGCACCACTGGGCGCGCCCCGGTTCAGCCGCGAGACCGGCGCGTGGGCGCTGCCGCTGCCGACGCTGGACCCGCGCGTGGTGGAGCGGTCGGCGGCGGCGCTGCCCCTGTACGGCCCCGACTTCCGGTACCGGCACTACGCGGCGGTGCGGACCCTGCCGATGGCGCTGGGCGGCGCGGCGGCCGTCGGCGCGGGCGCGGCGCTGGCCCAGGTCCCGGCCGCGCGGCGGTGGCTGATGGGCCGTTACGAGCCGGGCCGCGGGCCGGACGCGGAGCGCCGGCGGCGGAGCTGGTTCCGGGTGCGGTTCGTCGGCGAGGGCGGCGGGCGGCGGGTGTGCGCGGAGGTGTCGGGCGGCGATCCGGGGTACGACGAGACGGCGAAGATGCTGGCCGAGTCCGCGCTGTGCCTCGCCCTCGACGAGGGCCTGCCGCCGGTGGCCGGGCAGGTGACGACCGCGGTCGCGATGGGCGACGCGCTGCTGGAGCGGCTGCGCGCGGCGGGCATCCGCTTCCGCGTGGCGGACGCCCGCTGAGGGCGGCGGGGCGGCGGGGCACCTGGCCGGAAGCGGTGCGGGGTGCCGGGGCGTGGGACCGGGACGCCGGGCCGGGACGCCAGGCGGGGCGCCGAGGCGGTCGTTCCCGTCCGAGGCGGGAGGGACGGCGCCGTCGGGGCGGCTGAACAGCCCGGCTGCGGGCGGGCCCCGGCCGGGTACCGGCGTGGCGGCGGGCCGGGCGCGGGCGGGAGCCGGCGCCTCCCGGCCAGGGGAGCCGTCAGGCGCCGCTCCCCCTCCGTACCGCCTCCGCGAGCGCGCCCCGGCACAGGGCGTCGGCGTGCCGGGTCGTCTCCGGCAGCCGGTAGCGGGGCGTCAGCGCCAGGGTGTGGGCGCACGCGCCGTCCAGGGTGATCCGGTGCCCGGCCGACACGAAGACCGGCTTGACGCCGTCGCGGGTGCGCACCGCGCGCCCGACCTCCTCGGTGCCGGCGAGCAGCGGGCTCGTGGCGCCCCGCGCGGGCCCCGGCTGCTCGTACGTGAAGGTGAACGGGTTCTTCGCCACGCCCAGCACCGGCAGCCCGGTGAGGACGCCCAGGTGGCTGGCGAGGCCGAAGCGGCGCGGGTGCGCCTGCCCGTAGCCGTCGCAGACGACGAGACCGGGCCCCGCCGACAGGGCGTCCAGGGCGGCGAGGACGGCGGGCAGTTCGCGGAACGCCAGGAGCCCCGGCACGTACGGGAAGGCCACCCGGCCGACCGCGGTCGCCCGGTCCACCACGTCGAGGGTGCGCGCGTCCAGCACCACGGCCGCCGCGGCGACGAGGTCCCGCTCGTCGTCGTACGCCACGTCCACCCCGGTCACCAGGCCCGTGCCGACCGGTGGCCCCGGCTCGTCCAGCACCACGCGGGTGCGCAGCCGGTCCTGCACCGCCAGCGCCTCGGTCTCGTCGGCGGGCCACCCGGCGGGCGTTTCGATGATCGTCATAGTGCCCGCAAGCCTAGGCGCCGCCGTCCCTCGGTGGGCGGGGTCGCGGGCGGAGGTCGGCCGCCGGCCCGGCCGCCGTACGAGCCCCGGCAGCCGGGTCGGGTGACGCAGGTCATATCCGTGCGCGGTGCACGCCGTGGCCGGATTCACCGTCCTCCCCCGTGAAGAGCGAGACCATCGAGGGAGCCGGACGTGTCCACCGTCATCGAACAGGCCCTGCAGGCCCGCCTCGTCGCGTCCGCTCCCCGCATGGACGTCGTCCCGGTCGTCCTGCGCTACGACCCCGCCGACCCCTTCGCCGTCCGCATGGCCTTCCCCGCGCCGGCGACCCTCGAAGGGGTGGAGGCGGAGTGGGCGTTCTCCCGCGACCTGCTCGCGGCCGGGGCGGACGCGCCCGCAGGCGTCGGCGACGTGCGGATCCGGCCGTACGGCCACGACCGTACGGTGGTGGAGTTCCACGCCGTCGAGGGCGTGGCCGTGGTCCACGTCCGCACCAGCGAGGTGCGCCGCTTCCTGCGCCGCACCCGGCAGGTGGTGCCCTCCGGGTGCGAGTACCTGTTCCTGGACCTGGACCGGGACCTCGCCCATCTGCTGCGCGACGCGCGCTGACCCGGTCACCTCACCGGGCCCCGCGCCCGGTCCCGCACCGGGCCGCCCGGGGCCGCCGTGCGGGCGCGGGCCGGGCCCGGCCGCCCGCGGTCCGCCACCCGTCGCCCGCCGCCCGTCGCCGCCGGCGGCGCGCGTCCCCGCCGCCCCCGGAAAACCGGTTGCCGCCCCGCCGGGCCCCGCCTAACGTCTTCCTCGGCCCATCGCCGTCGATCGGAGTAGGACATTGCTCGTCTGAGGTCCTGAGACACCGTGCCGCCGCACCCGCGCGCCTCCGCGTGCCGTGCGCGCCGCCCGTGTGCGACCTCGGCGTACGAGCCCGTCCCCCGCCCCTCCGCACGCACCGCCCCGTGAGGCGGTCGCGCCGCGTGGCGCCCGCGCCCCCGCCCAGGCCGCTCCCCCGGTGTCTCACCCGTTGCCCCGCACTCATCCCACCGCGACACGCGACTCGCCCAAGCCACGGAGCACACGGCACGCGGGCGACACGCGACGCGCATCACGCAACAGGGAGACGCTCATGTCACATCCCCCCACCACCGCCGCCCTCTCCTGCTCCCGCCTGTCCTTCTCCTGGCCCGACGGCACCCCCGTCCTCGACGAGCTGAGCGTGGGGTTCGGCCCCGGCCGGACCGGCCTCATCGGGCGCAACGGCTCGGGCAAGTCCACGCTGCTGAAGCTGCTCGCGGGCGAGCTGACCCCGGCCTCCGGGACCGTCCGGGCCGCCGGGGAGGTCGGCTACCTGCCGCAGGACGCCACCCTCGCCACGGACCGGCGGGTCGACGAGGTGCTGGGCATCGCCCGCGCGCGGGCCGCGCTGCACGCCATCGAGGCGGGCGACGTGCGGGAGGAGCACTTCGCGGCCGTCGGCGACGACTGGGACGTGGAGGAACGCGCCCGCGCCACGCTCGACCAGCTCGGCCTGGAGCGGGTGGACCTCGACCGCACCACCGGGGAGGTCTCCGGCGGCGAGTGCGTGCTGCTCCGGCTCGCCGCGCTGCTCGTCGCGCGGCCCGCCGTGCTGCTGCTGGACGAGCCGACCAACAACCTCGACCTGCACGCCCGGCGCCGGCTGTACGCGGCGGTCGCCGCCTGGCAGGGCGTCCTCGTCGTCGTCAGCCACGACCGGGAGCTGCTGGAGCGCGTCGACCGGATCGCGGAGCTGCGCGACGGCGGCGTCACCTGGTACGGCGGGCCCTACTCCCTGTACGAGGAGGCCGTCGCGGCCGAGCAGGAGGCGGCCGAGCGGATGGTGCGCGCCGCCGAGTCCGACGTACGCCGCCAGCGCCGCGAACTGGCCGAGGCGCAGGTCAAACTGGCCAAGCGCAAGAGGTACGGGGACAAGCAGGCCGCCAACAAGGTCGTGCCGCCCATCGTCGCCGGCGGCCTCAAGCGGGCCGCGCAGGTGTCGGCGGGCAAGCACAGGGCCGTGCACGCCCAGCGCCTGGAGCAGGCGCGGGAGCGGCTGGACGAGGCCGTGGAGGCCGTACGGGACGACGACGCGATCCGGGTGGAGCTGCCGCACACGGCCGTCCCGCCGGGCCGGGGCGTGCTGCTCCTGCGCGACCTGACGCTGCGCCACGGGGGACGGCTGGACGGGGAGTTCGAGGTGCGAGGCCCGGAGCGGGTGGCCCTGGTGGGCCGCAACGGGTCGGGCAAGTCCACGCTGCTGCGGACCGTCGCCGGGGAGCTGGAGCCGGTCGCGGGCGAGGTGGCGGTGCGGGTGCCGCACCGTTTCCTGCCGCAGCGGCTGGACGTGCTGGACGACGGGCTGACGGTCGTGGAGAACGTGGCCCGGTTCGCGCCCGGCGCGACGCCGAACCGGGTCCGGGCGCGGCTCGCGCGGTTCCTGTTCCGGGGCGCGGCGGCGGACCGGCCGGCGGGCACCCTGTCGGGTGGCGAGCGGTTCCGGGCGACGCTGGCGGCGCTGCTGCTGGCGGAGCCGGCCCCGCAGCTGCTGATGCTGGACGAGCCGACGAACAACCTGGACCTGGCCAGTGTGCGCAGTCTCACCCAGGCGCTGGAGGCGTACGAGGGGGCACTGCTCGTGGCCTGCCACGACGAGCCGTTCCTGGAGGCGATCGGCGTCACACGGCGCCTGGACATGGACCGGCTCACCCCACCGCATAACGGCGGGTAACCGGTCATAGCCGGATCCGGGCTTGGCGAGGGCTTTACGGCCCGCTTAACCTACGGTCTCGTAACCTACGAGCCCGTAGGTAGTGATCCGTTTTTCCAGGAGCCCCCGTGACCCTTACCTCTCCCCACCTCGGCAGTTCGGCCCAGTGGACTGATGCCCGGCTGCTGTACGCGTTGGAAGAGGTGGTCGAGAAGGAGCTGAACCGCCACCTGAAGGTGGCGAAGGACTGGATGCCCCACGAGTACGTGCCGTGGTCGGACGGCCGGAACTTCCCCGGCCTCTTCGAGGACGGCGAGGCGTGGGAGCCGGCCCAGTCCAAGGTGTCCGACGTGGGCCGGATCGCCCTGGTGGTGAACCTGCTCACGGAGGACAACCTGCCGAGCTACCACCACGAGATCGCCTCCCTCTTCGGCCGGGACGGCGCCTGGGGCACCTGGGTGCACCGCTGGACCGCCGAGGAGGGCCGCCACGGCATCGTGATGCGGGACTACCTGCTCGCGTCGCGGGCCGTGGACCCGGACCAGCTGGAGCGGTTCCGGATGACGCACATGAGCGAGGGCTTCGAGTCGGACAACCGGCACTCGATGCTGCACTCGGTGGCGTACGTGGCGTTCCAGGAGCTGGCGACGCGGATCTCGCACCGCAACACCGGGCACCAGTCGGGCGACCCGGTGTGCGACCGGATGCTGGCGCGCATCGCGCTCGACGAGAACCTGCACATGGTGTTCTACCGGAACCTGCTGGGAGCGGCGTTCGAGCTCGCCCCCGACCTGACGATGAGCGCGGTGCGCGACGTGGTGGTCAACTTCCGCATGCCCGGCCACGGCATGCCCGGCTTCGAGCGCGCGGCGGCCCAGATGGCGATCGGCGAGATCTACAACATGCGCATCCACCACGACGACGTGCTCCAGCCGGTGCTGCGGTTCCTGCGGGTGCTGGAGATCGACGGCCTCGGCCCGGAGGGCCTGAAGGCGCAGGAGGAGCTGGGCCTGTACATGAACGGCCTGGACTCGGAGGCGTCGAAGTTCGACGAGAAGCTCGCCGCGCGCAAGGCCCGCATGGCGGCCCGCGCCGCGCGCTGACGGCCGCCGGCCCGGCGCCGTGCGGCCGGCCGGCCGGCCGCACGTCCGGTGCTCGGCGGCGCCCGGCGCCCTGCGGCGTCCGGGCATCCGGCATCCGGCATCCGGCATCCGGCATCCGGCATCCGGCATCCGGCAGAGCGTCCCCGGCGAGGCCCGGTGCGCGGCGGCCGCCGCTCAGGCCGCGGACGAGGAGCGCCGCCGCCTCAGCTCGTACCGCTCCTGCTCGGAAAGGCCGCCCCAGACGCCGAACCGCTCGTCGTGCGTGAGCGCGTACTCCAGGCACGCCTCGCGGATCTCGCAGAGCCCGCACAGGAACTTCGCCTCGCGGGTGGAGGAGCCCGGCTCCGGGAAGAACAGCTCGGGGCCGGTCTGGGCGCACAGGGCGCTCTCCTGCCAGGACGGCTCGGCGCCGGCCGGGACGGCGACGGCCGAAACGGCGGAGGCGGCGGCCGGGCGAACGGCGGAGGCCGGGACTGCGGCCGGGCGAACGGCGGAGCGGACTGCGGAACGGGCTGCGGTGCGGACCGCGGCGCGGTCTTCGAAGGTGTGCGTCGGCATGCGGACCACGCTGCCCGACGCCGATAAACGACTCCTCAACGCCGGATCAACGCCCGGCGGGCGCTCGCTCCGGCGTGAGCCAGGATGGCCCCCCGCGCGGTGGCGGGACAAGGGGTTCCCCGGCCGGGCGTGTCACCCCGCGTCGCGCGCCGGTGCCAGGACCGCGAAGCGGGCCCCGTAGGGGTCGGTGAGCTTGGCGCTCCGCCCGAGGCCCGGCAGGTCGGCGGGCCCCCGGCGGATCTTGCCGCCGGCGCGTTCGGCCTCCGCCACGGCGGCGTCGAGGTCGCCGACCGCGAAGTACGGCGTCCACGACGGCCCGTCGGCCGCCTCCGCCGGGTCGTCGGCGAGCGGGACGACGGCGCCGAACGCGTCGGCCGGTGAGGCCGTGCCGGTACCGGCCGGCTGGAGCAGCGTGTAGGTCGCGCCCGTGGCCCCGGCCGCGTCCGTGTGGGCCTCCGTGCCGAAGACCATGTCGTAGAAGGACAGGTCGGCGACGGGGTCCGGGGTGTACAGCTCGGTCCAGCACAGGGCGCCCTCCTCGCCCACCGCGTCGAGGCCCTTCATGCCGCCGGGCTGCCACACGCCGAAGCCCGTCCCGGTGGGGTCGGTGAACAGGGCCATGCGGCCGAGGTCCATGACGTCCATCGGATCGAGGGCGACGCTGCCGCCGCCCGCCCGCACGGCGGTGGCGGCGCCCTCGGCGTCGGGGGTGCGGAAGTACAGCGTCCAGGCGGAGGGGCCCTGCTCGGGCGGTACGGCCATGCCGCCCGCGACGGTCCGGCCGTCCTTCGTGAACATCCCGTAGCCGCCGACCTCGGCGCCGCCCGCTGTGAACTCCCAGCCGAACAGGGACCGGTAGAACGCGCTCGCCCCGTCGATGTCGGGGGTGCCGAGGTCCACCCAGATGGGCGTCCCGGTGACGAAACGGTTGGTCAGCATGGAGGTGTCACTCCTTCTTGGCGCGGCTCGGCTGTACGCGCCTGGGCTCTCCGGGCATCTTCGGGTGGTCCGGCGGGTACGGCAGGTCTCCGAGGCCGTGGTCCCGCTCGTCGCGCTCGGCCAGCTCCAGCAGCCCCTCCAGGCCGAAGGCGTGGTCGTCCATGTCCGCGTGGACGTCGCCCAGCTCCGCGTACCGGGCGGGCATGGTGAGCAGGTCGAAGTCGCGCGGGTCGGCCGCGTCCAGCTCGTCCCAGCGCAGCGGCGCGGAGACGGGGGCGTGCGGCCGGGGGCGTACGGAGTAGGCGGAGGCGATGGTGCGGTCGCGGGCCGTCTGGTTGTAGTCCACGAAGATCCGCTCGCCGCGCTGCTCCTTCCACCAGGCGGTGGTGACCTCGCCGGGCATCCGGCGCTCCAGTTCGCGGCCGACCGCGATGGCGGCGCGGCGCACCCCGGTGAACGTCCAGCGCGGCTCGATCGGCACGAAGACGTGCAGGCCGCGCCCGCCGGACGTCTTGGGCCAGCCGCGCAGCCCGTACTCGTCGAGGAGGGCGCGCAGCTCGTGGGCGGCGCGGACCGCGTCGGCGAAGCCCGTGCCGGGCTGGGGGTCGAGGTCGATGCGCAGCTCGTCGGGGTGCTCGGTGGCGTCACCGCGCACCGGCCAGGGGTGGAAGGTGAGGGTGCCGAGGTTGGCGGCCCACAGGACGGCGGCGACCTCGGTGGGGCGGATCTCGTCGGCGGAGCGTCCGCTGGGGAAGGCGATGTGGGCGGTGGGGATCCAGTCGGGGAGGTTCCTCGGGGCCCGCTTCTGGAAGAACGACTCGCCGCCGACACCGTCCGGGAAGCGCTCCAGGGTGGTGGGGCGGTCGCGCAGCGCGCGGGTGACGCCGTCGCCGACGGCGAGGAAGTACCGGGCGACGTCCAGCTTGGTGAACCCGCGCTCCGGGAAGTACACCTTGTCCGGGTTGGACAGGCGCACGGTCCGCCCACCGGCCTCCAGCTCCACCGCTTCTCCCATGGGCGCCACGGTAGGCGGAGCACGTACAACGCGCATATCGGGATGGTCCGGGCGCAGAATCGTGCCATGGACCTGCCGGTGATGCCGCCCGTGAAGCCGATGCTCGCCAAGAGCGTCAAGACGATCCCGCCGGGGATGCAGTACGAGGCGAAGTGGGACGGCTTCCGGGCCGTCGTCCACCGCGACGGCGACGAGGTGGTCATCGGCAGCCGCACCGGCAAGCCGCTGACCCGGTACTTCCCCGAGCTGGTGGACGCGGTGCGCGAGCGGCTGCCGCGACGGTGCGTGGTGGACGGCGAGATCGTGGTCGCGCACGGCGGCCGGCTCGACTTCGACCGGCTCTCCGAGCGCATCCACCCTGCGGACTCGCGGGTGCGGACGCTGGCGGAGCGGACTCCGGCCCGGTTCGTCGCCTTCGACCTGCTGGCGCTGGACGACGCGTCCCTGATGGACGCGCCGCTCAGCGAGCGGCGGGCGGCGCTGGAGCGGGTGCTCGGCGGGGTGCGGCCCCCGGTGCACGTGGCGCCCGCCACCACCGATCCGGCGGTGGCGGAGCGGTGGTTCGAGCGGTACGAGGGCGCCGGCCTGGACGGGGTGGTCGCCAAGCCGCTCGACCTGCGCTACCGGCCGGACGTGCGGGCCATGTACAAGATCAAGCACGAGCGGACGGCGGATGTGGTGGTGGCCGGCTACCGGCTCCACAAGAGCGGTCCGGTCGTGGGCTCCCTGCTGCTCGGTCTGTACGACTCCGGTGGCGTCCTCCAGCACGTCGGGGTGTGCGCCGCGTTCACCGCGGCGCGGCGCGCGGAGCTCGTCGAGGAGCTGGCGCCGCTGGTCATGGACCCGCCCGACGGGCACCCGTGGGCGTCCTGGGCCGAGGCCGCCGCGCACGAAGGGGCGCGGCTCCCGGGTGCGCCGAGCCGCTGGACCGGCCGGAAGGACCTGTCGTGGGTGCCGCTGCGCCCGGAGCGGGTGTGCGAGGTGGGGTACGACCACATGGAGGGCGACCGGTTCCGGCACACCGCGCAGTTCCGCCGGTGGCGCCCGGACCGCACCCCGGAGAGCTGCGGCTACGGGCAGCTGGAGGAGCCGGTGTCGTACGACCTGGACGAGGTGCTCTCGGGCGCGTGAGGGGTGCGGGGGGGCGGGGGCGAGGGATGCGAGGGGCGCGGGGGATGCGGGGGGTGCGGGGGGTGCGAGGGGTGCGCGGGTGCGGGGGGATGCGCGAGCGTTCCCTGGGGCGGCGCGGGCCGTTCCGGATCACCGCCGCGCGGGCCTGAAACGTCCCAACGGTTGCAGGACGATTACGGACGGGAGGCCGTATCGGGGCCCGCGAGCCGTCACCATGGTGGAGTACATCCCGCACCCGGCGCCTGCCACGGGCAGGACAGCAGTAAAGGACCTCACGTGACCGTGTCGCGTCTCATCCCCGTCCCGATCCCCGACCACGTCGCCGCCCTGATCGGGTCCTGCATGCCGCCGGGCGTGCTCCAGGCGGAGATCGACGCCGAATGCGCCGCGCGCGAGGTGCGCCGCTTCCGCGGTCCGATGTGCCCCGAGGACCAGGCCGACCGGGAGCACGCCCTGGCGACGCTGGCCCGCGCCAACAAGGTCCTCGCCGCGTACCATCCGGGCCTCGTGCTGCGGCCCGGCGGCGGCGTCCGCTGACCGTCAGCCGAAGGTCCCGTCCACGTAGAGCCACCGGCCGCCGGCCTGCTCGAAGCGGCTGCGCTCGCGCAGCTCGCCGGGCTCGCCCCGATGGGTGTAGCGGGCGGTGAAGGCCACCGTGCCGGTGGTGTGGAACGGCGTGCCGTCGCGCGTGTCCAGGATCTCCAGGCCGGTCCAGCGCATGTCCGGGTCGAAGTCGACGTCGCGCGGGCGGGTCGCCGGGGCCCAGGTGGCCAGCAGGTACGCCGCGTCGCGGACCACGAAGGCGCTGTAGCGGGAGCGCATCAGCCGCTCGGCGGTCGGGGCCGTGGCCGCCCCCGTGTGGAAGCGCCCGCAGCACTCCCCGTACGCCGCGGGCAGCCCGCAGGGGCAGGGCCCGTCCGGGCGGACGGCGGGCGCCGGGCCGGGCGCGGCGGCGGACCTCGGGCGGGCCTTCGGGCCCGGTGCGGCGGCGGCCGCCGGGCGGGACGTGCGTCGGGGCGTGCGTCGGGACATGCCGGCCATTGTGCCCCAGGAGCGGTTTCGGGCCATTGTGGGCGGGCCCCGCCCACGGTGGTTCCGGGTCCGCGGGGGCGCCCCTATCCTCCTGCGCCGGACAGGTGGTTACCTCCGGTAAAGGGGTGGGCATGGACGGTACGGGTACGACGCGGCGCACGTTCGTGGCGGGTGCGACCGCCGTCACCGGGGCCGGCCTCGCCGGGACGGCGGTCGTCGCCGGGGCCGGGCAGGCCCGCGCGGCCGGGCCCGCCACCGCGGGGGCGGGGCGCGCCCGTCCGGCGCCGGCCGGCACGGTCGCCGTCCTGGGCGGCGGCGTCGCCGGGCTGACGGCCGCGCACGAGCTGGCCGAGCGGGGCTTCGCCGTGACCGTGTACGAGCGGCGGGCCCTCGGCGGCAAGGCGCGCAGCATGGACGTGCCCGGCAGCGCCGCGGGCGGGCGGCGCCCGCTCCCCGCCGAGCACGGCTTCCGCTTCATCCCGGGCATCTACCACAACCTCCCCGACACGATGCGGCGCATCCCCTACCCGGGGAACCCGGACGGCGTGTACGGCAACCTGGTCGCACCCGGCGAGATGATGATGGCCCGCACCGGCCGCGAGGACCTGCGCCTGCCCATCCCGTGGCCCGGCCACCGGCCGGAGCCGCTCACCCTCGACGAGCTGCGCCGCGCCCTGACCGCGCTGCTGGAGACGGCCGTCCGGCTGCCCGCGCACGAGGTGGCGTACTTCGTCGGCCGCGCCCTGGTGTTCCTGACGAGCTGCCAGGAGCGGCGCGACGGGCAGTGGGAGCGCACCCCGTGGTGGGAGTTCACGCGGGCCGCCCGGATGTCCGCCGACTACCAGCGGCTCCTCGCCGTCGGCGTGACCCGGAACATCGTCGCCACCAAGGCCGAGGAGGCCAGCACCCGCACGGTCGGCACCCTCGGCGAGGCGTTCGTGCTGAACGCGCTCGGCCGGGGCGCGGACGGCCCCCCGGACCGCATCCTGAACGCGCCGACGAA